>CAZVIK010000056.1:0-18612 GCA_964627045.1 uncultured Solibacteraceae bacterium
CCGGTCCACTCCTCCACCATCGCCCCGTCGGCGCCTTCCACCATCACGCGCGCCAGCAGTTCGGTCCCGGAGTAGCGCACCAGCACGCGGCCGTTTTCGCCGAACGCCGCCTCCGCCGCGCGGATCTCGGCGGCCGCTTCGGGAATCTCCTCGAACGCGCGCTTCTGGCGCACGCGGATGTTCACCAGCTTCTGCGGGTACCGCTTCAGGTCGCCGGTCAACTCGTCCAGCCCCTGGCCGCTGGCCAGCATCGCCTCCAGGACGCGCAGCGTCGTCAGCAGTCCGTCGCCCGTCGTCGCGTACTCGTGGAAGATGATGTGTCCGGACTGCTCGCCTCCCAGCGCCGCGCCGATTCGCACCATCTCTTCGAGCACGTACTTGTCGCCCACAGCCGTCCTCGGCATGTCGATTCCCAGCCGCCCCAGCGCCCGCTCCAACCCCAGGTTCGACATCACCGTAGAGACAACTGCCGGCCTTCCATCCGGCCCCGGCAGTTTCCCGCGTTCCAGCAGATGGCGTCCCGCCGCCAGCAGCACGCCGTCGCCGTCGATCACCGCGCCCGTGCGGGAAACGAAGATCGCCCGGTCGGCGTCGCCGTCCAGCGCCACGCCAAGGTCCGCCCCGGCTTCGGGAACCGCCTTGGCCAGCGCCTCCACGTGCAGCGCCCCGCAATTCAAGTTGATGTTCCTTCCATCGGGCGAACAGTGGATCGTCTCTACCCGCGCGCCCAGGTTCTTCAGCAGCGCCGGCGCCAGGTACGTGGCGGCCCCGTTGGCGCAATCCACCATGATCCGCATCCCCGCCAGCGAGTGCGGAAAGGTGGACGCCAGGAATTCCAGGTACTCCCGGTCGAGTCCCGGATCTTCTTCAATCACCGCCGTCTCCGGCCGGATCTCGCCCGCCATCAATTCGAAGATTCCGCTTTCGATCCGGTGTTCCTCGTCGTCGGGCAACTTGTAGCCGGAATGCCCGAAGACCTTGATCCCGTTGTCCCGGTATGGGTTGTGGGACGCCGAGATCATCACCCCCGCCACGAACGGACCTGTGCGCGTCAGGTGGGCCACCCCCGGCGTGCTGATCAGCCCGGCCGACCGCGTCCGCACCCCCTGGCTGGCCAACCCTCCGGCCACGTGCGCGGCAATCCAGCCGCACGACTCCCGGGTGTCCATTCCCAGGAGAACTTGCGGCTCCTCTGCGCTCTGCTTCGCGAACCGGCCCAGCGCCACGCCCGCGGCGTATACCGTGCGCTCGTCCAGCGGGTATTCTCCCGCCACGCCCCGGATCCCGTCGGTTCCAAATAGCTGCTTACCCACCCAGGATGCTCCGAATCTTGGCGGGCAAAGTGCCGACGAAGAAATCCGGCGATCCTACGACGATGAACCACAGCGCGACGGCCAGCGCCACCGAAAGCAGCTTCCACCAGATGTTGTGCAGCAGCAGTCCCCTCATGGCCGCCCTGCTCTCCCGCCGTAGCTGTTTCCCGCCCCCGCCGCGTCGCTTTCCACCGGGCCCTCCAGCAACACCGCGCTGGAGGCGCGCCGCCCGAAGTGCTGCGCCATGATCTCGTCCACGCGTTGCAGCGACACGTCGTGCTCGATCTCTCCGGAAGACGCGACCGACATGGCCCCCGTTTGCTCGCTCACCACAATCGCCAGCGAATCGGTCTCTTCGGTAATGCCCACCGCCGCGCGGTGCCGCGTTCCGAACGAGCGCGCCAGCCCGGTGTTCATGCTCAGCGGCAGGAAGCAGGCCGCTGCGGCGATTTTGTCGTCCTGTACGATCACCGCCCCGTCGTGCAGCTCCCCGCCGGGTTTAAAGATAGCCAGGAGCAGGTCCCGCGACAGGTGCGCATCCAGGCGCACCCCGCTTTCCACGAACGTCCGCAGGCCGGTATCCCGCTCCAGCACGATCAGCGCTCCAATCTTCTGCTGGTGCAGCTTCCGGACCGCCAGCAGGATCTCGTCGGCCGCCTCCAGCCGTTGCAGCCGCCCGCCGAAGCCCAGCCACCGCCGCCACCCGATCTGCATCAGCGCGCGCCGGATCTCGGACTGAAAGATCACGATCAGCGCCAGCGGCGTATACGGCAACAGTAACGACAGGATCGACCGCAGCAGTTGCAGGTCCGCCAGCACCGCCACCAGATACACGGCCACCAGGATGGTGACGCCGTACAACAGTTGCGCCGCGCGCCGCCCCCGCACCAGAAGGAAGAACTGGTAGATCAGAAAGGCCACCAGCGCGATGTCCAGCAGCGCTGTCGGCGACCAGATCGGCGTTTTCAGACCGGCTTGTAGAAGGAGAAGCGCCATCCGAACCTATATCTTATCTTCAATTCGAGTCAATTCTCCAGAGATTCTTACGGCCGCCGGCCCGGGCGGATCCCGCGCCGGAACAGGAAGTGTGAGATATCGCGGCTAAGAGTGTAAAGGGTCTGTTAAGCTTCGCCCCGGAAGCCTTTGCGGCGGACTTGGCGGGAAACCTCGTTGCCGCGCACGACGCCTCTCAGTCAGGTCTACGAAGAACCGGGAGTGCACGTGATGGCTGGAAAGCGACGGTTGGCGGTCTTCTCAAGCGCGGCTTTGCTCTGTATCGTGGTGGCGGGGCTGGTGGCGGCGCCGCACCGCGGGGTGGTGAAGTCCGGGGATCACACGGTTCCCGGGGCGACGGTGACCGCCACGCAGGGCGGCAAGAAACTGGTCACCACCACCGGCGACGACGGTGCCTACTCGCTGCCGGACCTGCCCGAGGGCGTCTGGACTCTGCAAGTCGACATGCTCGGCTTCGAAACCGCCACGCGCGAAGTGCAGGCCGACCCCGGCGCTCCTCCGTCCGAGTGGAACCTGCGGCTTCTTTCCGAGCAGGAGTTGCTCGCGAAGGTCGCGCCCGCCAGGCGCGGCGCGGCTCGGGCCGGGTCGTTTGCCGGGATGCGGGGGGCACCCGGGCGGGGTGGTGCGGCCGCCGCTCCGCAAGGCCCCGCTGAGGGTCCCGACGCGCGGCGGGCCGGCCAGGCCTCCAACCAGGCGGCGCGCGGCGCACGCGCCGGGCAGCAACAATCCGGTCTCACCTTCCAGCAGGTCGGCGTGAATCAGTCGTCCGAACTCGCCGTCTTCGCGCAGGAGGGGACGATCTCGACGGAAATGAACGCCGAGCTCGCCCCCAGCGCCAACCAGTCCTTCGTGCTTCAAGGCAGCATGAGCAGCGCGATGGGACTTCCCGGCGAGGGCGACTGGGGCATGTTCGGACGCGGCCCCGGAGGACCGGGCGGCCTTGGTGGACCCGAGATGATGGCCATGGCCGGCCGCGGAATGGGCGGAATGCCCGGAATGGAAGGGCCCGCGGGCGATGAGGGCTCAGCCGCCGGCCTTCAGGCCGCGGGGCCGGCCGCTCGCGGTGGCGCTCCCGGCGGCGGTGGTGCTCCCGGCGGCGGCCCGGGTGGCGGCATGATGGGTGGACCCGGCGGCGGCGGACCCATGATGGGCGGCCGGGGCGGGGGCGGCATGCCCGGGGGCGGCCGCGGAGGCGCCGGGCGTGGCGGCGCCCCTCCCTGGATGGGCCGCGACAACGCGCTGGCCTTCGGCAACAACCGCCGCAACCCGCGCATGATGTACAACGGCAACCTCCAGATCAATGAGGCCAACTCGCTGCTGAATGCGCAGTCCTACTCGTTGAGCGGCCAGAACATCCCCAAGCCTTACTCCAACAACACCAACATCAACGCCTCCTTCGGCGGACCTCTCAAGATCCCCGGGTTGCTCAGCGGCAACCGCGGCCAGTTCACCGTCAGCGCCGGCATCGGCCGCAATCGCAACGGCCAGCAGGGCACTTTGACCACCATGCCCTCGGCCCTGGAGCGCACGGGCGACTTCTCCCAGTCGGTTGGCTCCTCCGGCGCGGCGGCCCTGGTCTACGACCCCACCACCGGCGCGCCCTTCCCAGGCAACGTGATTCCGTCCTCGCGAATCAGTTCCATCGCATCGGGCTTGCTCGCCTACTACCCGTTGCCGAATCTGCCGGGGCAGACGCGTAACTTCCAGCTTCCTACCACGCGGTTCGCCGACACCAATAGCCTGAATGTGCGGCTCAATCAGACGCTGACCACGAAAAACCGCCTGTCCGGAGGGTTTTCCTACTCGGGCAACAGCAGCACCAATCCAAGTATCTTCGGTTTCACGAGCACCGGCAGCGGACGCGGACTTAACGCCAACGTGTCCTATTCGCATAACTTCACCAGCCGGCGCATTCTGACCGTCAACTACACCTTCAGCCGCAACCGGAACCTGACCTCGCCCTACTTCGCTTACCTAGACGACGTCGCCGCCCGGCTCGGCATTCAGGGCGTCTCCACCGATCCGCTCAATTGGGGGCCGCCCAGCCTCAACTTCACCAACTTCGCCGGCCTTTCGGACACCGCCGCGTCCCTGAACCGCACGCAGACCAGTTCGCTCGGCTCCAGCATGATGTGGGTCCAGGGCACGCACAACGTTTCCTTCGGCGGCGGTTTCGCGCGCCAGCAGAACAACCGCAACTCCGATCCCAACGGCCGCGGTTCGTTCACCTTCAACGGCTACGCCACCAGCCTGATCTCGGCCGGGGCGGCCGTTGCCGGGACCGGTTTCGACCTGGCCGACTTCCTGCTCGGCACGCCCGACGCCGCCACCGTCCGCTATGGCGCCAGTTCGCTCTACTTCCGAGGCTCGCAAATCAACGCCTTCGTTCAAGACGATTGGCGCGTAAGCCCGACCTTCTCGGTCAACTTCGGCCTACGCTGGGACTACCAGACGCCTGTCATCGAACGCTACAACCGCATCGTGAACCTGGCCGTCGGGCCTTACTTCACATCGATCGCCGCGGTTCTGCCGGGCCAGACCGACCCCTACACGGGCCTGGCCACGCCCTCAGCGCTGATGAACCCCGACCGGAACAACATCTCCCCGCGCCTCGGTGTCGCCTGGCGGCCCAGTTCCAAACGCTCGACCATCCTTCGCGCCGGCTACGGACTCTACTACAACACCTCGGTTTACTCCAACGTGGCCTCGCAAATGGCGCAGCAGCCGCCCCTGGCCACGGCTTACAGCCTGAACATCCAGAACAGCCCGATGCTTTCCATGGCCGACGCCTTCACCAACCCGGCCAACACGCGCACCAGCACGCTCACCTCGAACACCTTCGCCGTCGATCCGAATTTCAAGATCGGCTACACCCAGCAGTGGAGCCTCAGTGTGCAGCAGAACCTCCCCCACTCCTTTATGACCTCCCTGAGTTACCAGGGCTCCAAGGGGACCAATCTCAGCCGGCAGTTTCAGCCGTGGGTTACCGCGCCCAACGCCGAGGCATCCGGCTATCCGACCGGTTACACCTATCAGACCTACGGCGGTAACTCGATTTATCACGGCGCATCGGTCCAACTGATGCGGCGCTTCCGTGCGGGGCTGAGCGCCGGGGCCACGTATACGTTCTCCAAGTCCATCGACGACGGCGGCGCGGCGGGTGGGGCCAACCAGGCGCAGAACTGGCTCGACTTCCGCTCCGAACGCGGCCTGTCCAGCTTCGACCAGCGTCACGCGGTCAACGTCAACTTCTCCTACAGCACCGGCCAGGGCCGCATGGGGGCCGGCCTGGTGAGCGGCTGGAAGGGAGTGCTGCTCAAGGACTGGACCCTCATGAGCCAGATCCAGATCAACAACAGCAACCCCATGACGGCCACCACTGGCGGCAACCAGGTGTCCTCGGGCGCGGTCTCGCAGACCCTTCGGGCCGACGCCACCGGCGTTCCGCTCAAACCGGCCCCCGAGGGCAAACTCTTCAACCCGGACGCCTTCGCCGTGCCCGCCGCAGGCCTGTGGGGCAACGCCGGGCGCAACACCATCCCCGGTCCCATGCTGGTCAGCCTGAACGCCTCGGCGGGCCGCGTCTTCCGCCTCGGCGAGCGGCGCAGCCTGGATCTCCAACTGCGCGCCAACAACGCGCTGAACACCGTCGTCATCAACCGCTGGAACACGCAGCTTAACAGCAACACCTTCGGCGAGCCCACCGCGGTCAGCGCCATGCGCAGCGTTACCAGCAGCCTCCGGTTCCGGTTTTAGCCATGAAAAAGCTCCGATCCGCAGTCGCCCTTTCCGTTGCCTGGATTCTCGCCGCGGGCGCGCAGCAGCCCGCGCCGCAGAGCCAGAACGCGCCCCTGAGCCGGCCGGTCTACAAGTTTGAAACTACCACTCAGTTGGTCGTGGTCAACGTCTCGGCCAAGGATCGCGACGGCAAGCCCATCGAGGACCTCAAGGCGTCCGACTTTACCGTCACTGAAGACGGCAAGCCACAGGAAATCAAGGTCTTCGAATACCAGCGGCTGGAAGAAGTCCCGCTCCCGGCGCGGCCCGCCACCTTTGCCACCCGGCCGGAGGAGGCCGCTGTTGCGCCCGCCGCGTTTGCCGCGCCCGCCGCCGCGCCCGCCGTGCGCTCGGTCATCGCGCCCGCCGAGGCCGGGGAGATCAAGTACCGCGACAGCCGACTCCTTGTGCTCTACTTCGACTTCCAGGGCATGCCCACCGACGACCAGATCCGCGCCCAGACCGGAGCGTTGAAGTTCCTCAATACCCAAATGACCTCGGCCGACCGCGTCGCCATCATGAGCTACACGGGCGATCTTAAGGTTCTGCACGACTTCACCAGCGACCGCGACGCGCTCGTCACCGTCGTCAAGAGCCTGGTCGTCGGCGAGGCCAGCGAGATGGCCAACACTGTGAGCGACGAGAGCGCCGAGGACACCGGCGCGGCCTACACCGCCGACGACTCCGAGTTCAACATCTTCAATACGGACCGCCAGCTCACCGCCCTCGGCAACGCCGTCAAGATGCTCTCCAGCCTTCCCGAAAAGAAGGCGCTCGTCTACTTCGCCAGCGGCGTCTCGCGCAACGGCATCGACAACGACGCGCAGTTGCGCGCCACCATCAACGCCGCGATCCGCAGCAACGTGGTTCTGTATCCTGCCGACGCCCGTGGCCTGGTGGCCACCGCGCCGGCCGGCAACGCTTCGCGCGGCTCGGGCGGCGGCGAGGGCAACCGCGGCAACTTCTCCGGCGGCGCCGGACGCGCCATGGCCAGCGGTCTCCAGGGCTCGCAGGACACCCTCTATGCGCTGGCGGCCGATACCGGCGGAAAGGTTTTTCTCGATAACAACGACCTCTCGATGGGCGTCGTGCAAGCCCAACGCGACATCGCCAGTTACTACATCCTCGGCTACTACAGCCCCAACACTTCGCAGGATGGCAAGTACCGCCGCATCAAAGTGCAGATCAACGGCAAGCTCAATGCCAAGCTCGACTACCGCACCGGCTACTTCGCCTCGAAGACCTTCAAACAGTTCAACTCCTCGGACCGCGAACGCCAACTGGAAGAGGCGCTGCTGCTCGGCGATCCTGTCACCGACCTGACCCTCGCCCTGGAAACCGACTACTTCCGGATGGGGCCCGACCGCTACTACGTGCCCCTGACCATCAAAATGCCCGGCTCGGACCTGGAGTTGGCCAAGCGCGGCGGATCGGAATCGACGCGCCTGGACTTCATCGGCCAGGTCCGCGACGCCAAGGGACGCCTGGCGGCCACCGTGCGCGACTTCATCACCGTGAAGCTGAAATCGGAAACCGCCGCCGAGCTCGCCAACCGCACTGTCGCCTACGACGCCGGGTTCACCTTGCAGCCCGGTAACTACACGCTCAAGTTCCTGACCCGCGAAAACGAAACCGGGAAGATGGGGACCTTCGAGACCAAGGTCGTCGTGCCCGACCTCACCGTGGATCGCGGCCTGCTCCCCATCAGTTCCGTCATTCTCAGCAACCAGAAGGAGAAGGTGTCCAACACGGTCGGCGACGCCCGCCCGGACCGCCGCCTGTTCCAGTTCAGCCCCCTGGTGCGCAACGGGGAGAAACTGGTTCCCAGCGTCACGCGCGTCTTTCGCAAGGACCAGGAGATGTACGTCTTCCTGGAAGCCTACGAGCCGAACGCCGACGAGGTGCAGACGCTGGTGGCCACCCTCAGCCTGTATCGCGGCAAGGTCAAGGCGTTCGAAACCGATCCGCTGACCGTCGCCGAGGGAATGGACCCCATGACCAAGGCCGTGCCCATCCGCTTCAGCTTCCCGCTGGAGAAGCTGGAGCCGGGCCGCTACACCTGCCAGGTGAGCGTGTTGAACCCCGCCAGCCGCCGCTTCGCCTTCTGGCGCGCGCCCGTGGTGCTGCTGCCCACGACCGCGACGCCGCAGGCGGAGTGATGCCGAAGCGCACGAAATGGGTTCGTTTTTCAGCGACTAAGCCTAGTATTATCAAATAATTGCCACCGAAAATGGGTTCGTTTGGTAAAAAAGCCCGTTGCGCGGTGATCAGCCGGGGAAGTTGGTCCGAGCGGGCTTCGGCACCGGCCGTGCCTCTGTCTTGAAGATTAACAGAGCGGCGGGGTAGGCCGAGGCGAACAGAGCCTGGAAACGTCAGAGAAGTAAGGAGTTGGGTCTTTACGATAAGCGGTGATCACGTCCTGCCGCCCTGCGTCGCCGATGCCGCATGGAATGAACCCGACGGGCCGGGTCGCTAAGCTGCTGATTCTAATAATGGTGGCTAGCGTCGTGGCGCGCTCCGGTGCGGCGCTGCCTACGGGAGGCGGCGGAACTCGATTTCGAAAGGAACCTCTCGGAAGCTGCCGCTGATCGCCGCTTCTCCGTCGGGGATCTCGACATTCACCGGTGCGCCGGGCTTCACGTCCGCATCGAGCAGCGCGTGTCCGGCGATGGAGGTCACGCGCAGCCGTCCGGCCTCTTTCGGTTCGAACACCACGCGCAAGCGGTCGGTCTTCCGGAAGCCGGACTGCGCCGGGGCGGCGGTCCATTTCCCTTCGCTACCCGCCACTTCCAGGCGGTACGGGATCAGAGGTGCCGCCTCCGCCCGGAACGTGGCGCGCGCCGCGGCGGGAGCCACGCTCCCGGCCGCCAATCCTCCCGCGAGGCCGCCCACCACGCCGCCGGCGGGCGCCGGCCGCCGGGCCTCGGCCATTTCCGCCGGCTGAGGGGCGGGAACGGCTTTCGATTGCGCCTCATTTGACACTGCGCCTTCGGACCTCGCCACGCGGTCCGGCTCCACCGTTGCGGCGCCCGCGTCCGCCAAGGGCAGCCGCCTGGTGACCAGGGGAGGCCTGTTGTCCAGGGGCGGCATCGGCGGCACCTTCACCTCCGCCGCGACGACTTGTCCGGCTTCCGGCGTAGCCGAGGGCGGCGCCGGCTCCGTCGCGACCGTTTGGCCTTTCTCCGCGAATGCGAGGCTCTTGGTTTCGGTTTCTGTGGCGGGCATCGCCCGCGCCTCGTCTTGCGACGCGCCTTGGCGCGCGGCCTTGTCCGCCGGCGTTACGCCGGCGGCGTCCTTGGCCACATTCTCCGGCTCGGGGGCGGAAGGCAACGGTGGCTCGGGGACGCTGGACCGCATGGCGGTCAGCACCGGCACGGCGGGCGGCTTGTCGGGCGACGGCCACACCAGCACGGTCAACAGGATGGCGGCCGCCGCCAGTCCGCCGGCCACGCCCCAGGCGGCCGGACGCCGCGTCCACGCCGCCAGCCACGCCCACCGCGAGGGGGCGGTGTCCACGGCCGCCAGCAGCCGCGCGCGCGCCGCCGGATCGTCCAGCAGCTCTTTCAGGACCTGTTCGCGCGCCAGTTCGTCGAAGAGCGCCTGGTCTTCGAGGGCCGCCGCCATCAGCGCGCGCCGCTCCTCCGACGTGAGGATGCCGGCCGCGTACCCCCCGACGAGTTTGCGCGCCTCTTCCGGCCTCATCGCCTTGCCTCCCAGCCTCCTCCCAGCTTTTCAAGCAGTTGCTTGCGGCAGCGGAAATCCCAGGTGTAGACGGTGTTGATCGACGCCGCGCCCAGCGCCACCCGGATCTCCTCGAAGCCCTTCCCCTGCAATTTTAGCCGGAACATCTCGCGGCAGCGCCCTTCCAGCTTCCGCAACGCCGCGCCGAGCCTTTCGACCGTCTCGCGGCGCTCGGCCGTTTCGCTAGGGTCGGGCGCCGGATCGGCCAGCGGCAGCTCTTCGACCTGAGCCTGCCGGTCTTCGCCGCGCCGGTGCGCTTTACGCCAGAGCGCCGTCAGCTTGAAGCGCGCGATTTGCAGCCCGAGCGGCACCAGTTCCTCCATGGCCTCCACCGCGCCGTACTTGGTATGGAGCAGGAGCAGGACCTCCTGCGCGATATCCTCGGCCTGGTCTCTCGCTATATGGGATGCCGCGAAGCCGACGATTCTTTCGCGCAGTTTCTGGAGGGTCTGGTCGCTCGGCATCCGGCCCATCCATTCTAACGGGGAGGGGGACGGAGGTGGAGCCGGCCGCGGCTGCCCGTGTGCTTGGACTGGGGCCGCGATGGCTGCTTCCGGCTCGGCATTTGCGGCGCGTGCCGGAACGCGTCGCGCAGGGTTCCGATCTCACGGCCAAGGGACTCCACGCCCTGTGCGCACCCGTGCCGGCCACGCCGCAGCCTTAACCTCTTCCTCGATTCCGCCCGGCCGGCCCTTGTTCAGGGAAGCAGTCACGCCGGTGGCGGATGTGGAAGTCACCAACAGTAGACCGGCAGCAAATGGCAGGTAGGTTCCTTGTGAGTAGTGAGGCAAGAAGGGTTTCCCGGGGTCGCTCGCCAGGCGCATCGCAACCACTCCGCTCGCCAGGAGCCTGCCGGAAGTGGCTGTTAGAATGGAGGGATGGAAACACATCGACGCACGTTCTTGCGCGCCGCAGGCAATTCTCTGCTCGCTGGCGCCGCAACAGCATGGCGCGCCACGGCCCAGGCTCAGGCGCCGCCCGTGTCGTTTCCCGGCGTCCCCGATCCGCTCGAAGGCGGCGTAACGGCTATCGCGACGGGCTTCATCTGGACCGAAGGTCCCGTTTGGGTGGGCGGCGAGGATGGCCACCTGCTCTTCTCCGACGTGCCCGGCAACTGCATCTACAGTTGGGATGGAAAACGGACGACCGCGTTCCTCGCGCCATCCGGGTACAGCGGCTTTCCAATACCCACCACGTTGCGCGAAGCCGGCTCCAACGGCCTGGCGTTGGGTCGTGGCGGATTGCTGCTGGCCGATAGTGGGACCCGAGCGCTGGCACGCGTGGACCTCGCCACGCGGCAAAAGGTGGTATTCGCCGACTCCTTCGGCGGGAAACGCTTCAACAGCCCGAACGATCTCGTGGTCGCCCGGGACGGCTCGATCTACTTCACCGATCCCCCTTACGGCCTGACCGGTGTCCAGGAGTCGCCGCTTCGGGAGTTGCCGTTTACCGGCGTCTTCCGCGTGACGCCGGACAACCGGGTGCACTTGATCTCGGACAAGCTTTTCCCGAACGGCATCGCACTGTCGCCGGATAATCGTATTCTCTATGTCACGGACACTTCTGGGTGGGTGGCGATCGACCTGGATGCCTCCGGCATGCCGGCCGGGCAGCGGCAGTTGGTTGCCAGCAGCAAAGTCGGGGGCGCGCGCGGTGACGGAATGAAGGCGGACTCCGCCGGTAACATCTGGACGAGCGGGAGAGGCGGAATCTACGTCTTTTCTCCACAGGGCGAACACATCGGCTTCGTCCCAATCGCCGGCCGCGTCTCGAACTGCGCGTTCGGCCCCGGCGGGTACCTTTACGTCACCAACGACACACAGGTTGTCCGCGGCCGCATACGCGCGGACTTTCCCGGCGGCCGCTGATCGGATACGGTCCGCGGTATTCGGCAGGTTCGTCTCCATCGCCGGCGTCCCCAACTCGGCGGGGTGCTTCCCGCCGGGCGGCCCCGGATGCCGCGCGGGCCCCGCGCCCCCGCCGTTTGACTTCGGGTGCGCGGTCCGGTAATCTTAGATATTTGTAGCGGTTGAGAAGAAGAGGAAGAGTCTGTCCATGAGCACCCAATTCCCCTCCGGGAACGAGATCAAGCGGGACTGGTACCTCATCGACGCCGAAAACGCGGTCCTCGGCCGGCTGGCCAGCCAGGCTGCGTGGATGTTGATGGGGAAGCACAAGCCCACCTACACGCCGTTCCTGGATACGGGCGATCACATCGTCGTTATCAACGCCGCCAAAGTGCGGCTCACTGGCAAAAAGGAAGAGCAGAAGATCTATCGCCATCACACCGGCTACCAGGGCGGATTGCGCGAAATCAGCGCCGCCAAACTCCGCGCCAAGAGCCCGGTGAAGATGATCGAGTCCGCCGTGGCGGGAATGCTGCCCAAGACCAAGCTGGGCAAGCACATGATCAAGAAGCTCAAGGTCTACGCCGGGGCGCAGCACCGCCAGCAGGCGCAGAAGCCGGTTCAAATTCCCGTGGCCGGGCGTTAGAGAAGCAATAGAGAGGATTCCGAGTGGCAGCCAGTCAAAGTCAGCAATTGGGTACCGGGCGCCGGCGCTGCGCGGTGGCGCGGGTATTTCTCCGTCCCGGCAAGGGTCAAATCACGGTCAACGACCGCGAGTTCGAAAGCTACTTTCCGACCGAAGCGGCCCGCAGTCTGGTGCGCCAGCCCCTGCTGGCCACCGAGACCGCCGACAAGTTCGACGTCCTGATCACGGCCAGCGGCGGCGGGCTCAAAGGGCAGGCGGGCGCGGCGCGCCTGGGCATCGCCCGCGCGTTGATCGAGTTCAATTCCGAATTGCGGCCGAAGCTGAAGGAACTCGGCTTCCTGACCCGCGATCCGCGCAGCCACGAGCGCAAGAAGTACGGCCAGAAGGGCGCGCGCAAACGGTTCCAGTTCTCCAAGCGGTAACCCCGCCTGGTTGTTTGGATGCCCGCCTCCCCGCCGGATTCGCATCCCGCGGGGAGCAGGCGTCCCTGGCAGTGAAACTCAGCCGCACCGGTAAATCTCGTTTGGACGACCCGTGCGGCGCAGCCGCCCAAAAGGCCCAGGAGGCATTTTGCCCTCGATTTCGATGAAAGAACTGCTCGAAGCCGGCGTTCACTTCGGGCACCAGACCAAGCGCTGGAATCCCAAGATGAAGGAATACATCTTCGGGGAACGCAACGGGATCTACATCGTAGACCTCCAGAAGACGCTGAAGCTGTTCAAGGACGCCATGCGTTTCCTGGGTGAGGCCGCCTCACAGGGCAAGACCGTCCTGTTCGTAGGCACCAAGCGCCAGGCGCAGGAAGCCATCGCCGAAGAGGCGCGGCGCTGCGGCATGTTCTTCGTGAACCAGCGCTGGCTGGGCGGCCTGCTCACCAACATGGTGACGGTGCAGAAGTCGATTAAGCGCCTGAAGATGCTGGACGCCATGGCCACGTCGGGCGACTGGGAAGGCCGTCCGAAGAAGGAAATCATCCGCCTGGAGCGCGAACGCAAGCACCTGCTGCAGAACCTGGACGGCATCAAGGACATGAACCGGCTGCCGGACGTGCTTTTCGTGGTCGATTCCAGCAAGGAAGCCATCGCCGTCAAGGAAGCCCGCAAGCTGGGAATCCCGGTGGTGGCGGTGGTGGACACCAACTGCGACCCGGACGAAGTCGACTACGTGATCCCCGGCAACGACGACGCACTGCGGGCGATCCGGCTGTTCACCAACAAAGTTGCCGACGCCGTGATTGAAGGCAAGGCCCTGGCCACCGAACAGGAATTCACCGCCGAGCGGATCATCTCCGACGAGACGCCGCCCGAGGAGATCCCCGAGTACACGCAGTACGTGGACCCGCGCTACTCAGAGCAGTTGATGGCCGAGAGCATCCCGGACGAGGATTTGCCCTCGGTGTCGCTGCCGCGCGAGAACCCGGCGATTCAGGGCGTGGAGCCCGCCTCGGGTTCGGGGAACTAACGCAGGCCGCCTCGACCGGGCCGGCCGGCGTGGACGCAATTTGACTGTCAGGAGAGGACTATGGCGGAAATCACGACACAACTGGTGAAAGAGCTTCGGGAGCGTACCGGCGCCGGCATGATGGAGTGCAAGCGCGCGCTGGAGGAGGCCAAGGGCGATCTGGCCGAAGCCGAAGTCGTACTGCGCAAGCGCGGCATCGCCGCCGCCACCAAGAAAGCCGCCCGCGCCACGCGGCAGGGCGTCATCTCGGCCTACATCCACCCGGGTTCGCAGCTCGGCGTCATGATCGAAGTCAACTGCGAATCCGACTTTGTGGCGCGCACCGAGGACTTCCTGGGCCTGGTGCACGACGTGGCCATGCAGATCGCGGCGCTCGACCCGCGCTTCATCCGGCGCGAAGATGTCACCCCCGAGATTCTCCAGAAAGAGCGGGAGATCCAGAAGGAACGCGCCATCAACGAAGGCAAGACGCCGCAGGTGGCCGAGAAGATGGTCGAAGGCCGCATGAACAAGTTCTTCGAGGAGTGCTGCTTGTACGAGCAGCCCTTCATCAAGGACGGCTCGATCACCATTGGGCAGCTCATCGCGACCAAGATCGCCAAGATCGGCGAGAACATCACCGTGGCGCGCTTCGTGCGCTTCAAGGTGGGCGACACGGCGGCCGCCGAGTAGCCGCACACCGGGAGGCTCTCCATGCCTCGCTTCCATCGAATTCTGTTGAAGCTCAGCGGCGAGGCCCTGGCCGGACAGGCCGGCTTCGGCCTCGACCCGGAACGCGTCGCGGCGCTGGCGGGGGAAGTCGCCTCGGCGGCGGCGGCCGGTTGCGGGATCGGCGTGGTCATCGGCGGGGGCAACATCTTCCGGGGCGTGGCCCCGGCGGCCCGCAAGATGGACCGCGTGGCGGCGGACCACATGGGGATGCTGGCGACGGTGATCAACGCGCTGGCGTTCCGCGACGCGCTGGAATCGGCCGGCGCGGCGGCGCGCGTGCTGTCGGCCATCGAAATGCGCCAGGTAGCCGAACCCTACACGCGGGGGCGTGCCTTGCGCCACCTGGAGAAAGGCCGCGTGGTGCTGGTGGCGGGCGGAACCTCGAACCCGTATTTTTCGACCGACACCGCGGCCGCGCTGCGCGCCCTGGAGTTGAAGGCCGAGTTGCTGGCCAAGGCCACGCGCGTGGACGGCGTGTATGACAAGGACCCGTTGAAGCACGCCGATGCGGTCCTATTTCCGGAGATCTCCTATACCGAGGTTCTGGCCCGGTCGCTGGCGGTGATGGACGCGACCTCGATCGCCATGTGCCGCGACAACGCGTTGCCGGTGGCGGTTTTCAATCTGAACGTGCCGGGCAATATAATGCGTGTAACGATGGGCGAGACGGTCGGAACTCGAATTCGCCCCTGAGGTCATATGAAACAAGGAACTCCCACACCAAGCGGTCCCTCGTTCCAGACGTTGAAAGAGGTGGAAAGCCACGCCAAGGCGCGCATGGAGAAGGTGCTCTCGGACCTTCAGCACGAAATGGCCTCCGTACGCACGGGCCGCGCGTCGGTCAGCCTGCTGGACTCGGTACGGGTCGATTATTATGGGACGCCCTCGCCGCTGAACCAGGTGGCCACGCTGCACGTCCCCGAGCCGTCGCTGATCACGCTTCAGCCCTGGGACGTTTCCCAGATCGGCGCCATCGAGAAGGCCATCCGCGCCGCGAACCTGGGCCTGAATCCCAACAACGACGGCAAGTTGATCCGGGTTCCGGTTCCTCCGTTGACCGAGGAGCGCCGCAAGGAGATCGTGAAACGCCTGCACGTGGCCGGCGAAGACCACAAAGTCGCCGCCCGGAACATCCGCCGGGACGCCAACGAAAACGTCAAGAAGCTGCTGAAGGACAAGCTCATAAGCGAGGACGAGGACCGCCGGGCGCACGATGACATCCAGAAATCGACCGACGGATACATCGCCAAGATCGACGCTGCCGTAAAAGCCAAAGAGAAGGAGATCATGGAACTGAAGTAGCTCGCGGCGGGCTCCCCCGGGTGTCGCCCTGGGATTGGGAGGCCGTGGCGGGCCGTGGGGTGGAGTGTGTCCTCTGCCGGGTGGGGCAGGGGCCGGGAGCGAACTCACTTGGCGCTCCCAGGTTGATTTCCCGATCCCCCGGGGCCGGGGCACGGCAGGGGGCCTGCGCGAGTCCGTCCCGGGCGCCGGGCCGCGTAAGAGTTACACCCCGCGTGTCGAATCGACTCTCAGCGGCCGGTCTTCGGGGAGGAAGACAGCATCGACAAAAACAGCCCAAGTACAACCACCGCCGCCACTACCAGCGAAACCGTCATGGCTGGACCCCCCAGTCCCATATCGGCGGGTTGCAATCCGATTGCCACGCCGAGGCGCGCGTTTCGCACGACGCCGGCGCCGGCCGGAGTACAGGCGGCTGTTGACAAGGCCCCCCCGCTTCGGTATAGTGCTTAACGTATTTATCTACCAACGGCTTGTCGATGAAACCACGAGAAGTTCCGACAGGGTGGCTCGTGTCTCTGGCGGGGCACGGCGACGAGTGGCGGACATCGCAGCGAGCGTAGCGTTTCCGACCAGGAGAAATGGTCATGGCCAGTGATCGGGATGAGGGGCGGCCGATGCCTTTGATGCCGCCCGAGACCAAGGACTACGAGCAACTCATCGACGACTACAGTCACTTTGCCCCGCCGTCGGAAGGCGAGGTGCTCCAAGGTCACGTCCTGAAGGTCACGGCCAGCGAAGTCATCGTCGATTTCGGTTACAAGTCGGAAGGCCTGGTACCCATCGCCCAGTTCACGCAGCCCGACGGCAGCGTAACGGTCCACCCCGGCGACACCATCGACGTGGTCATCGACCGCCGGGGCGAGGAACCCGAAGGCTACATCCTGCTGTCGCATGAGCGCGCCGCCCGCATCCGCGCCTGGGACACCCTCGAGAAGGCGTACCGCGAACACCTGCTGGTGTCCGGACGCGTGCTGGGGCGCACCAAAGGCGGGCTGGGGGTTGACGTCGGGGTGAAGGCGTTCATGCCCAGTTCGCACGCCGACGCACGGCCGGTCCACAACCTGGACGCGCTGATCGGGCAGGACGTCGCCGTGCGCATCGTCAAGTTGAACCGGCGGCGCGGCAACGTGGTGGTTTCCCGTAAACTGGCCGCCGAAGAGGAATTCCAGGCCCGGAAGGCCGCGGTGCTGGCGGCGCTTCAGGAAGGCGCGCTGGTGACCGGGACGGTGAAGGGGCTCACCGAGTACGGCGCCTTCGTCGATCTGGGCGGCATCGACGGACTGCTCCACGTCAGCGACATTTCGCACGGACGCGTCGGGCATCCCTCCGAAGTGCTGCACGTCGGCCAGGAAATCACCGTCAAGATTCTGAAGTTCGACCGCGAAAAGGAGCGCATCTCGCTCGGACTGAAGCAGGCCACCCCCGACCCCTGGGCTAACGTGATCGAGCGCTATCCGGCCGACAGCCGCGTCATCGGCCGCGTGGTCAGCATCACCGATTACGGGGCGTTCGTCGAACTGGAACCGGGCGTTGAGGGGCTGATTCACGTGTCCGAAATGACCTGGTCGCGCCGGCTGAAGCATCCGTCGAAGGTCGTGAAGGTGGGCGACCAGGTGGAGGCGGTGGTCCTCGGCGTGCAAACCAAAGAACGCCGGATTTCACTCGGCATCAAGCAGCTCGAGCCGGACCCCTGGACCACGGTCGAATCGCGGTACTCCATCGGTTCGGTGGTGGAAGGCCGGGTACGAAAGCTCGCGGAGTTTGGCGCGTTCGTGGAGATCGAAGAGGGAATCGACGGGTTGGTGCACGTTTCCGATTTGTCCTGGACCCGGCGCGTGAAGACTCCCAGCGAAGTGTTGAAAAAGGGGCAGGTGGTTCAGGCTGTCATCCTCAATATCGAGGCCGCCAATCGCCGGCTGTCGCTGGGCATCAAGCAATTGCAGCCGGACGCTTGGGAGACCTTCTTCCGGTCGCACCAGGCCGGGGACATCGTGCGGGGACGGGTGTGCCGCGCTGCCACGTTCGGGGTGTTTGTGGAACTGGCGCCCGGCGTCGAGGCGTTGTGCCATAGTTCGGAAGTGCCCGGCGCCGCAGACCGGGGAAGGGAAGAACCGGCGCTTCCGGTTGGGGAAGAACTGGATTTCAAGATCATCCGCTTGAACGAGGCGGAGAAGAAGATCGGCCTGAGTCTGCGGGCCGTGGCGGACGACGAGGAGCGCACGCGGCTGGAGGACTACCAGCGGCAGGCGGCCGCCGCCACCATGACCATTGAAGAGGCAATGAATCTGAAGGGGCAGGGCGAAAACCGGTCCTGAGCGAGCCGCGCCGGCCGCCGGAAGGTATATTGAGAGAGGGCACCATGACGAAAGCGGATCTGATTGAAGAGGTTTCCGGGGTAGTGGAGTTGACGCGCAAGGAGTCCGAGGTGATCGTGGAGGCCATCTTCGACAGCGTCGTGCGGTCCTTGCGGAACGGCGACAAGATCGAGATCCGCGGATTTGGCAGCTTCCGCACGCGCGAGCGGCAGAGCCGGATCGGGCGCAATCCCAAGACGGGCGCCCGGGTCGAGGTGCCGGCCAAACGCATCCCGTACTTCAAGCCCAGCAAGGAACTCAAGGACCTGGTCAACGGCGAGACCGTGGGCGTCGCTCCAGGCGGCGCCGCCCCCGCGGCACCGGCCCTCTGACCGGACGCCTGGCCGAGGCCAATCGCATGGACCGGCTCTGGAGCCCGTGGCGTTATGCGTATGTCAGCGCTGCCAGCCCTTCGGACGCCTGTTTTTTCTGCGAGAAAGCAGCGC
>CAZVIK010000056.1:18622-20610 GCA_964627045.1 uncultured Solibacteraceae bacterium
CCGGGAAAACTTCATCGTCCATCGCGGGGAGCACAGCTTCGTCCTTTTGAACGCGTATCCGTATACCACCGGGCACCTGCTGATCGCGCCCTACGTCCACCAGCCCACGCTTCAGGAACTGGCCGCCGCCACGCTCACCGAAATAATTCTGCTGGCACAGGCGGCCGAACGGCACCTTCGCACAGTCTACAAAGCCCAGGGGTTGAATCTTGGATTCAATATCGGAGAGTGCGCCGGCGCGGGTGTGGCCGGGCATGTGCACATGCACGTTCTTCCACGCTGGGCGGCCGACTCGAACTTCATGACCACGGTCGGCGAAACCAGGGTCCTTCCGGAGGCGCTCGAAACCACCTGGGAAAAGCTCCGGGGAGCGTTCCAGCATGGCTAAGCGCACCCCCGACCCGCTATAATGGAGAATCTGCCCGCCGCCGGGCCGGAGAGCGTTCGTATGTTCTTGAGCGTGCATGAGATGGAGTTGAAGGAGGTCCGCTTCGAAGAGACCTTCCTTCCAGGGTCCATCCAGTTTTTCGACCGAAAGCTCCGGCAGGCCGGGCCGCTGCACGCCAGCGGGACGGCGGAATTGGTCTCCCACTCCGGCGGGGAGGTGCGCATTCACGGCCACCTCGATGTTGCGATGGAGGCCGAGTGCGATTTGTGCCTGGAGCCGGCCGGTTTTCCGGTGGCCCAGGACTTCGATTTGGTATATGAGCCGGCCGAAGCC
This sequence comes from uncultured Solibacteraceae bacterium, assembly GCA_964627045.1. GTDB lineage: Bacteria > Acidobacteriota > Terriglobia > Bryobacterales > Bryobacteraceae > CAZVIK01. The sequence goes on from CAZVIK010000056.1 coordinate 19,344, forward strand.
GGGCCCGAAGGGGAGGAGGTCGCATTGGCCCGCGAGGATAGCGACGTCGACTTCTACCGGGGCGACGGGCTGGAACTGGCCGACGTGTTGCGAGAGCAGGTGCTGCTCGCGCTCCCGATGCAGCGGTTGTGCCGGGAGGATTGCCAAGGGATTTGCCCGGTGTTCGGCGAGAACCGCAACCGGGTGCAGTGCGGATGCCAGGTGAAACCGCCGGACGACCGGTGGGCCGCGCTGCGCAACTTGTAGGGCGGATCGCGGACAGGACGCCGCGGTCCCCAGAAGGAAACCGAACCATGCCGAACCCCAAACGACGCCACTCGAAGGAACGGACCTCGACGCGCCGCGCCCATGACCACTTGCGCGCGCCCGGGCTTTCCGAGTGTCCGAACTGCCACGAGCCGAAGATGCCGCACCGGGCCTGCCCGCATTGCGGGATGTATAAGGGCCGTGAAGTGATCGAAGTCGCCGAGGAGTAGTCAGCCGAGGGATTCATCCCTGTCATGACCACGATCGCGATCGATGCGATGGGCGGCGACCACGCCCCCCGAAACGAAGTCGAAGGTGCGATCCGGGCTTGCCGGTCCTACGACGTGGAGATCATCCTCGTGGGCCGGGAGGACTTGGTTCACGAAGAGCTGAAACGGCACGACAGCGCCCGCGATCTGCCCATCCGCGTGGTGCACGCCAGCGAGCGGGTCGGGATGGAGGACAGCGCGGCCAAAGCGGTGCGCGGCAAGCGCGACAGCTCCATCCGCGTGGCCTGCCGCCTGGTGCGCGACGGCCAGGCCGCCGGCCTGGTTTCGGCGGGCAACACCGGCGCGGTGATGGTTACCGCCAAGCTGGTGCAGGGCATGCTGCCCGGCGTGGACCGCCCGGCGCTGGCGACGGCGTTTCCCACGCTCACCGGGCGCCCAGTGGTCCTGGTCGACGTGGGCGCCAACGTGGATTGCACCGCGCGCATGCTCGGCCAGTTTGCCGTCATGGGCGATATCTACGCCCGCCTCATCTTTCACACGGATAACCCGAAGGTCGGGCTGCTTTCCATCGGCGAGGAAGAGCACAAGGGGAACGATCTCACCAAGAAGGCCTTCGCGCTGCTCAAGACGCTGCCCTTGAACTTCATCGGCAACGTCGAGGGCCGCGACGTATACACGGGCGAGACCGACGTCATCGTCTGCGACGGCTTCATCGGCAATGTGGCGCTCAAGGTGAGCGAGGGCCTGGTCGAGGCCATGAAGCACATGCTCAAGGAGTCGCTGGAATCGAC
>CAZVIK010000057.1:0-8448 GCA_964627045.1 uncultured Solibacteraceae bacterium
CCCCCCATAGAAGGAGCCAAATCGCCCCCCCCGATTAGTCACTCAAAAAGCTGCATGCAGGGATAGTTAAGGTGTTTTTGCACGCCGCAAAATGAGGATTTTTCTTGATCCTGCGCTGGCATCGTGCTATATTTTGGTCAGGTTGCGTCTAGTGCTTCTAGTACTTTTGGTTTCTGTCTTTCCGCCTAGCTGGGCTGGACGGCGACGCAACGCGTAGGTGAACCGACTTGGCCACGAGCATCCTGATCCTCATCGTATCCACCGCGCTCCTGCTGTACTGGTTTCGCTACACGTGTCTGTTGATTTTGCGGACACCGGCCGGAAAAGACTTCGCTTCCGGATTTGCCGCCGCCAACAAGCTGCGCTTCACGGAAGTGCGGCAGTCTGTCGCCGCGGCTCTTCCGGGCGATGACGTCTCGGATCTCGCCCGTGCATTGGAGCGCGACTACCGCTTGGTCGCCTACCTGTTGCGAAGCACCGCCGATGCCCGCGTAGGCGGGGTTTCTGTGGAACAACGGATGCTGATGCTCGACTTCCACGTAATGCGCGTGGTGGCGCTTTTCGCGCGGCAATTTCGGTTGCCGCAGGCGCGCGCGGCGGTCGTCGAGATGAGCGACGTGCTGCGGCATCTCTCCAACGACCTCGGAGCGCGCGCGGCGTCCTCCGCCCAAATCTGATCCAGCCCGGCCCCGCCGCGTAACGCACCTCGCTCTCGAATCGCGCCCCGTCGTGAAATCGCCCCTCTCCCGGCGCCGCCAACGTGCTCCGAGCCAGCGCTTCCAGATACACTGGCTTAGGAGCGACGCTTCTGCACTGGTTTGCCGCCCGGCGCCGCCGGCGGGTGTTTGGAGGAGTGCTTGAGCGGGCGAGCCAACCACGGATACCGTTTATGGGGCCTTTCGATCCTGTTCGCCCGGAGGAAACGTCCGAGGCACGGCACGTCGCGCCGGCGGCGGAGGACAATCGGGGCCGCTGCGAGAGCCGACGGAATCAACTGTTCGTCGTCCTCATCACCGCCGCCGTCTTTTTGGGCGGCATCTTCAGTCCACCGTCCCTGATGGACGACGTGGACGCCGTGCAGGCGGAGATTTCGCGGAACATGCTGGAATCCGGCGACTGGGTGACGGCGCGACTCAACGGCGTCGTCTACCTGGAGAAGCCCCCGCTGAAGTACTGGATGATCGCCATCTCCTACATGGTCTTCGGCGTCCACGACTGGGCGGCGCGGATTCCGATCGCGCTGTCGGCTATCCTGCTGGCGTGGGTGACGTCGCGGATGGCCGCGTGGGCTTTCTCGGAAACGGCCGGGCTGGCCGCGGGGCTGGCCATGGGGACCTGCGTCGGGCTGTTCCTGTTCACTCGCATTCTGATTGCGGACGTGATGTTGACGCTGGCGGTCACGGCGGGCCTTTGGGGCCTGATGCGCGCGCTCGATGACGGCGAGCGGCACCCGCGCCGGTGGGCGTTGCTGTTGGCGGTATCGATCGGCGCAGGCTTGTTGCTCAAGGGACTGATCGCGGGGTTGTTCACCGTCGGGGTTGCCGCCGTCTACCTGCTGGCGACGCGGCGGCTCTTCGAACGCGACACCTGGAGACGGCTGCATCCCTGGAGCGGGGCGCTGGTAGTCCTCCTGATCGCCGCGCCATGGCATGTTCTGGCGATCCTGGCCAACCCGCCCTACTTCGATTTCACCTGGCGCAGCGAACCGGGAGCGTATCGCGACTTCTTTTGGTTCTATTTCCTGAACGAACACCTGTTCCGCTTCCTCGGCATCCGCTACCCGCGGGACTACAACACGGTTCCTCGGGTGCTGTTCTGGGCGCTGCACTTGATCTGGCTGTTTCCCTTCAGCGCGTTTTTGCCGGCCGCCGGACGGCTTGGCTTCCGGCCGTCGGACCGGGCCGGGAGGGTCCGCCTGCTGGCGGTGTGCTGGATCGGCTTCATCCTGGTTTTCTTCAGCTTCTCGACGACGCAGGAGTATTATTCGATGCCCTGCTATCCGGCGTTCGCGTTGCTGATCGGCGCAGCGGCGGCAGCGGGCGGAACCTGGGTGCGCGCGGGCTTGAAGGCGGCGTCGGGGACCGCGTTCGTCGCGGCGGCGGCGACCGCGGCCCTATGGTTCCTGGTGCGGAATCACGCGGCTCCGGGCGACATCTCTACGGCGCTCTCGCAGAATCCCGACGTGTATACCTTGTCGCTCGGGCACATGTTCGATCTGACTCTAACGAGTTTCGCCTACCTTCGGACGCCGTTGTTGCTGGCTACGGCGGCGTTTCTGGTGGGCGCGGCGGGCGCGTGGCGCATGACGGGGACGCGCGCGCTGGCGTCCCTGGCTTTGATGATGGTGTTGTTCACCTACGCCGCCAGGCAGGCGCTGGTCGCCTTCGACCCGTATCTTTCCAGCCGGCCCCTGGCCGAAGCGTTGCGGAACGCTCCCGAGGGACGCCTGATCCTGGACGATCAGTACTACACGTTTTCCTCCGTTGTTTTCTACACAGGGAAACGCGTGTTGCTGTTGAATGGACGTGTGAACAACCTGGAGTACGGCTCGCACGCGCCCGGCGCGCCCGATGTTTTTCTGGACGACGCCGGGTTCCTGCGCCTGTGGAAGAGCGGGGAACGCTTTTATCTCGCGGCGGCAGCCACGGCGCTGCCGCGACTGGAGCGTGTTGCCGGACCGGGCGCGCTGCGCCCGGTGGCCTCGGCCGGTGGCAAACACCTCTTCACCAACCGGTAACCGCCCATGCGAATCGCCATCGACTGCATCCCCTTTCTTCTACGCAGCGCCGGAGTGAAGACGTATCTGTGGAACTGGTTCCACAGCATGCGGCAGCAGGCTGGAGGCGACACGCTGCTGGCGTGGCCGTACCTTGACCCTTCCGGCCGCTATTCGCACGAAACCTCGGTGACCGGCAAGCCGCAGACCCTGGCACGGTTGGCGCTGTTGCACGCGGCCAACAGTCTGAGTTTCCCGCTTCTGGAATGGATCGGGCCGCGGGCGGACGTTTTCCACGCGTCCCACCAGTTAATCCATCCGCCGACGACGGCGAAGACCACGGCCACACTCTACGACATGACCTGCTGGTTGGTGCCGGAGACGCACTCGCGGGCCAACGTGCGCGGCGCGAAGTTGTTCGCCGACGCCGTACTGAAACGCGCCCACGGTCTGATCGCCATCTCGGAAAGCACGCGCCGGGACGCCGTGCGTATCCTGGGGCTGGACCCGGCGCGAATCGAGGTCATCTACCCGGGCGTGGGCGAGGCATACTTTGACGTGCCGCCGCCCGCCGTGCAGGCCGTGGCGGAGAGGTACGGCCTTCACCGCCCCTACGTCCTTTCGGTGGGCACCATCGAGCCGAGGAAAAACGCCGGCACGCTGCTGGATGCCTGGGGCGCGCTGCCCGCCTCCTGGCGCTCGGAGTTCGACTTGGTGTTCGCCGGGCCGGAGGGCTGGGGGAATCCCTCGACGCTGGCGCGGCTGCGGAGCGGCGAGGCGGGGGTGCGCTATCTGGGTTACGTCCCGGAAGAAGATCTGCCCGGGCTGACCGCCGGCGCGGCGGTGTTCGTCTACATCTCGCTGTACGAGGGGTTCGGGTTGCCCCTGGGACAGGCGATCGCGGCGGGCGTGCCGTCGATCACCTCGAACGTCTCTTCCCTGCCCGAGGTGGCCGGCGAGGCGGCGTTGCTGGTCGATCCGCGCAGCCCCGCCGAGGTGGCTTCGGCGCTGGCGCGGCTGCTTTCTTCAGCGAGCCTCCGCCAACGGCTGGCCGAAGAGGGTCGAAGCCGGTCCCGCCAGTTCCGTTGGGAGTACGGCGCGCGCCGGAGCCTGGAGTTCTTCCGGAGTCTCAGTTAGCCGCCTCCGCCTCGTAGGCGGCAAGCAACTCCTCAAGGGGGCCTTCCTTGCGCACGCGGCCGTGATCCAGCCATAGCGCGCGGTCGCAAAGGCCGCGCAGGGTCGAAAGCACGTGCGAGGTGCAGATGAGCACCCGGCCCGCGCGTTTCAACTCGCGAATCCGGGCGATGCACTTGTTCTGGAACGCCGAGTCGCCGACGGCGAGGACCTCATCGATGAGCAGGATGTCTGGCTCCACGCTGGCGGCGACCGAAAAGGCCAGCCGCATCACCATTCCGGCCGAGTAGGTGCGCAGCGGTTCGTTGATGAACTCGCCGATGCCGGAAAACTCGACGATTTCGCCGAACTTCTGGCGCGCCCGGGCGCGGGAAAACCCCAGAAGCGCGGCGTTCAGCCGGACGTTTTCCGCGCCGGTTAGGTCCGGGTGGAAGCCGGAACCGAGTTCGAGCAGTGCCGCGATACGGCCATTGACCTGGACCACTCCCCGGTCGGGCCAGGCCAGTCCGGCGATCAGGCTTAAGAGCGTGCTTTTTCCGGCGCCGTTGGGGCCGATCACGGCCAGGCTGTCGCCCTCGTGCAGTTCCAGGTTCACGCCCTGGAGCGCGGCGAATCGCTCCTGGCGTGCGGGGCGGAACCGTTGAAGGACGTAACTCCTTAGGAATTCGCGGTTTACCTTCCGCGAATACGTTTTCGACACATCCTCCAGGCGCAGCAGAATCATAGGCCGAGCGAACCTAGCAGTCTACCACGTGTGTGCCGCATGCTATACTGAGTTGGTTTGCAGGATATCCTACGTCCCCCATCCGGGAGATCCAGGAAGAATTTCCCATGCCGAAGCTGAAGACACACAAGGGTGCGGCCAAACGGTTCAAAAAGACGGGAACGGGCAAGATCGCCCGGCGTCACTCGTTCGCCCGCCACATTTTGACCTCGAAGGCACCCGCCCGGAAGCGCCGGCTCGCGAAGTCCGTGGTGGCCGATGACGCCAACCAGGCCGAGTTGAAGCGGATGCTTCCTTACGCATAACGTTTACGGGAGCGGACGGAGCGCGTGGCACGTGCCCGAGCCGCCTCAAGTGGCGCAGCCCTCAAGGCTTCGCGCCGAATGAAATAGAGAAAAGAAGGAGTCAAACGTGCCCAGAGTCAAACGTGGTACCAAACGCGTTGCCGCGCGCCGGAAGGTGCTGGAACGCGCCTCCGGTTTTTTCCTCACTAAGAGCAAGCTCCACAGGGCGGCCCAGGAAGCGGTCGAGAAATCGCTTCGCTACGCCTTCGTGGGGCGGCGGCGCAAGAAGCGCGATTTTCGAAGCCTGTGGATCGTCCGCATCAGCGCCGCGGCCAAGCGGATGGACATCTCCTACAGTAAGCTCATGAACGGGCTTAAGAAGGCGGGCGTCGAGGTGAACCGGAAGGTTCTGGCCGAGATGGCCGTCGCCGACGAGGCTGGGTTCCGCTCCTTGGTGGATAAGGCCAGGGCGGCGCTGGCCCTGACCGAGTAATGGACGCGGCAGAGGGCCGGGAACTGGACGCGCTGGAGCGCCTGGAGGCGAAGATCCTCCGGGCGGGCGGTGAAGTGCAGCGGTTGCGGGAGGAGGCCGCCGAAGCACGGCGGCAGGTGGCGGCGCTCACCCGGGAAGTGGACGAACTGCGCCGCGAACGGCAACAGGTGCGCGGCCGGATCGAAAAGTTATTGGTCAAACTCGACGGTCTGGACGCCGCCTAGATCGCCTTTGGGCGGGAGACATGCAATCCGGCGGAACCGAAAAGAAGCCGGTTCGGGTCACGATCTTCCATCAGCCCTACACCCTACGCGCGCCCGGAGATCCGGGAGAAGTCGAGGCGCTGGCCCGTTCGGTGGACGACCTGATGAGCGGGATCGCATCCAAGACGGGCGAAGGGGATCCGGCCCGCGTGGCCGTTCTGGCCTGCCTGCATCTGGCGGACCGGCTGAGCGCGCTCGAACGCCGCCTCGCCGGCGTGCAAGAGAGGATTGAAGACAAGAGCCGCCGCCTGGCCGAACTCCTGGACGGGGCGCTAGAACAGCCGGTTTTGCCGCCGGAGCGATCCGAAGGACCCGATGTTGGCGACTGAGAAGGCAGCACGGTAGATGTTGCCGCTGGAACCCGGCAGTCCCATCCGCTGATACTGGAAGCTGAAGCCGCAGCAGTCGGTGTTGTAGGTGACCTGCGACGTCGCCCAGCGCATGACGCCCTCGCGGAAGTCGTAGCGGGCGTCGAAGCCCGCGTTCCACCCGCGCCGGTTTTCGCCACCGATGCCGAAGGCGGCGTTGAATTCGTTGGCGCTGGCCGAGAGTTGCCTCCCGCTGCGCACGAACATGTGGCCCAGCCGGACGGTGTAGATCGACCGGTGCCACTCGCCCACCAGCCAACTGTTCACCGGGCGGTGCCGCGCCGTGTCGTAGTCGCTGCGCCACTCCAATCCGAAATTCGCCAACGGCGAAATCCGGAGCGCCGAGATGATGGGCGAAAACCGCCGGGGGCCGTCCAGAAAGCTGAACGCCGTTAAGTTAGCCGAACTGGCGATGACGTTCCGCCGGGGTTTGCCCGTGAAAGGATCGATGGCGCTGACCGCGCCGCCGAAGGTGGGGTCGAAATAGCGTGCGTGCCAAACCTGCCAGCTTGCCAGTTCGTGCACCTCGTCGCCGCGCTTCACGTAGAGGCGGTTGGTGAGCGAAAACTCGGCCTCGGTCGTGTTGGTCATCAGTTCGGTCTCGTCGAATCGGATCAGCTTCTCGAAGTCCTCGATCCCGGCCGCGTGGCGGAACACGGCGCGGGGCTCGATCACGTGTTTGACCTTGTCCCCCAGCCAGCGCCGTCCGTCGTAGACCCTGGCGAGCGGCGGAAGCGCCAGCTCCAGCGCGAACTCCCGCGCGTGCCGCCGAATCCCTTCGCGGACCGGGAGGCCCGACTCCATCCGGCTGTCGTAGTGCGTTTCGCGCAGCATGAAACTCGGCAGCAAGCTGAACCCCTTCCAGCGGAGAGCCGTCATGATCCGCGGCTGGAAGTCGGCGCGTGCCACGAACTGCGAGGTTTGAAACAGCGGCTGGCCCCGACGGATCAGCCCGGCGCTCGACTCCATGGAGACCCAGAACGGCAGCCCGAACAGGCGGGTCTCGCGGTCGCGCATGTTGAATTCGGCCTGCGGCAGTTTGCGGATGACAACCTTGGCGTCGGGCTTGAAGGACTGCGTCGCCCCGTCATAGTCGCCGGGGTTCTGGATGTTCTCCAGCCGGGCTCCCACGATGTTGAACGTGTACCCGGACCAGTTCTTCTGGATGTAGCCGATCGAGTGCACCTCCGTGCCGATCGCCTCGTCCAGAGAATAAGTAAACAACGTGCGGAAGCGCATTGAGGAAACGTAGTTCCCCTCCACTCGCGCCTGGAATCCGCGCCCCAGATCGGCCTTCCCCTCCACGGCAAGACTCAGGCCGCCGCTCGTGCGCCGTTCCCCGTTGTCCAACTTCTGGCCCCGGTCCTTCATGCCATAAAGGACGAGGTTGAATTCGCTGGCGGCCGTCGGCTTGCCGCGGAAATCCACGTGGTGCTCGACGCCGCGCGCCGTGTACAACTGCCCTCGGTAGGTGGCGTCGAAACTGCGGTTGATCGCCCAGTAGTAGCCGAGTCCCACCATCTTGCCGAGCCGGGAACTGTTGCCGATGCTGGGCGTCAGGAATCCGCTCTGGCGCGGCTTTTCCTCCAACGACTGGTAGAGCGCCGGGAAATACAGTAGCGGGACCTTTCGCAAGCGGAACGACGCGCCGCGGGCCAGCGCGCGGTCGCCGGGCAGGATGTCGAACTTGCCCGCCTTGAATACCCACCAAGGTTTCGGCAGCCGGCAGTTGGTAAGGAAGCCGTCGTACAGGATGTAGCGGTGGCCGGACTTTTCCGCCCATCGCCCTTCGAAGTAGTACGGATTGCCCGTAGTCAACAGTCCCGGCTGCGGTTTCACTTGGACCGGCGACGAGCCCCGTACGTTGCGAAAACGCCCATAGTCGTTCTTCAGGCTGTAGTCGGCCTCGTCGGCCCATACTTCTTCGCCGCGGGTCAGACTCTTGAGATGGACGTTACCGCGAGCCTGCACCTCCCCAGCGCTTTCGTCATAGTCCAGCGCATCGGCCGAGATCTGGAGTTCGGTCGTCTCGAGCGACGCGCTTCCGCGCAAACGGTACACCGAACCGTCCGTCGTCTTGGTGACCGCCCAAATCAGCACTTCGTCCGGTCCCGGGGGGGCGGCTCCGGCTGGCCGGGAAAGGCCCACCTGGGCCGGGGCCAGATAGCCGGAAAGGAGTACGGCCGCGAATGTCCGTGTGGCGATGGCGAAAAAACCGTGACAAATCCTATGGATTATGATACTTACAGAAGGAGAGACTCGACCGAGGATCTGGCGCGAGGGGCCCAAGCGAAAACCCTAGCATGGTAGGTTTGCCCTTCGCAACGTCGATGAACGCATGGAGTGCCAATATTGCGGCGCCCTTAACGCCGCTGACGAGCATCGTTGCACGCATTGCGGGCGGCGGCTCGGAGGCGAACCGTCTTCCCCGTCCCGCAGTTCTCCGGCGCTTGCGCGCGAGCCGGG
>CAZVIK010000057.1:8458-20186 GCA_964627045.1 uncultured Solibacteraceae bacterium
CGAGCCGGGCCCGGTGATCGCGTTGGAAAGACCAGACGCCCCGCCGCCGAGAATCCCGCAGCAGCAATCTCTGTTCCGCGTCATCCCCTTCGAGGCCATCGCTCCGCCGAAGCCGGTCGACAAGGGCGCGGTCGCGCGGCCGTTACCGCGCGGACCGGTGGGGCGATCGCCCGATCCCAACCAGACGTTCCTGCCCTTCGAGGACGCCGGCGTCACCGCGCCGTCCAAGCCCGCGCGGGTGTGCAATGGGACGGTAGCGGCGGCCGGGAGCCGCTCGGAAGCCGCCTGTTTCGATCTGGTGATGGTCATGCTGGGCGGTGTGCTGTTCTTCTCGCTGTCCCGCTGGGCGACGGGAGAAATGGCCTGGAGCCGCGCGACCCTGGGGTTCAACGTCGCGGCGCTGGCGGCGATCCTGATCCTTTACCGTCTGTTGGCGTGTTTGCTGTCGGACCGCTCGCCCGGGATGAGGGTCGCGGGACTGCGGCTGCTCCGCTTCGACGGCGGCGCGCCATCGCGCTGGCGACGGCTGCTGCGCGACGCCTCGGCTCTGCTCAGCCTGCTCCCCGCCGGTGTGGGCTTGTACTGGGCCTTCCTGGACGAAGAAGGGCTCACCTTCCACGATCATATCTCCGAGACGTTTCCCAGCCCCCTGCAAGACCCGCGCTGAATCTGTCGCACAATAGGAAATATGCGCATTCACTTCGACGAGACGAATCTGCGAGCCGAAATGGTCGGCGCCAAGCACGGTCTGACCAAGGCGGAGATCGGCAAGGAGACGCCGCAGGCGGCGGCCGCGCTGCGAGGCTTCCGCAAGCTGGTGGACGAAGGCCGGTACGGCTTTCCGAACCTGCCGTTCCAATCGGCCCAGGCTCGGGAGATCCTGGCCTACGCCAAGGGCGTGTCCGGGTTGTACGACACGATTTGCCTGGTGGGAATCGGCGGCAGCGGGCTCGGCGCGTGGGCGCTCGACTGCGGCTTGCGCGGCCCGCACCCCGTGCAGGGCGCGTTTTCGGCCCGGAATCCACGGCTGGTCATTCTGGACAACGTGGACCCCACGCTCGTCGAGGCGGCGCTGGCGTCGATGAACCCGAGAAAGACCCTGGTTCTGGTGATCGCCAAGTCCGGCTCCACCGCCGAAACCGTCAGTACGTTTCTGATCGTACGTGAGTGGCTCCAGAAGGCTCTAGGCTCGAAGGCCTCCAAACGCATCGTCGCGGTCACGACGCAGGGCAAGGGCGAGCTTTCGGCGCTGGCCACGCGCGAGGGTTACACCGCCTTCCCCATCCCGGAGAACGTGGGCGGACGGTTCAGCGTGTTGTCACCGGTGGGCTTGGTCCCAGCGGCGCTCATTGGGCTGGACATCCGGAAGCTCATGAAGGGCGCGGCCGCGATGACCACCGCATCCTGGTCGGAGAACCTGGCGGTCAACTCGGCCCTGCGCAGCGCCCTGCTGCACTACCTGGTCTGGCAGAAGAAGGCCAAGCCGATCCAGGTCGCTTTCCCCTACTCCAACCGGCTTTGGGGCACGGCGTTCTGGTTCCGGCAGCTTTGGGCCGAATCCCTCGGCAAGGCCGTGACGCGCGCCGACGAGGCGGTCGAGATCGGCCAGACGCCGGTGGCCGCGCTGGGCACCACCGACCAACACTCGCAGGTGCAACTTTACATGGAAGGCCCCAACGACAAGGTGTTCACCTTTTGGGCGATCCGCAAGCCCGCCAGTGTGGGCAGGATACCCAAGGCCAAGCTGGGGATGGACGCCTTCGACTACCTGGGAGGCAAAACCCTGGCCGCCCTGCTGGACGCCGAGCGCGCCTCCACCGCCGCCGCTCTCACCAGCAACGCCCGGCCCAATTGCACCTTCACCCTGGACAGAATGGACGAGGAGCACCTGGGGGCGTTTCTCCAATTGATGGAGTTCCAGACCGCCTTCGCCGGGGAAATGCTCAACATCAACGCCTTCGACCAGGCGGGCGTGGAATTGGGCAAGCAGTTCACCTTCGGGCTGATGGGCCGCCGCGGATACGAGGCGTTCCGCACACGGTTCGACGAGTACGAAAAGAAGCGCCGGGCCGTGCAGGCTTAGCGCACTCCGCCGAGCACGCGCGCCGGGAGCAGGAAGAGCCCCCGGATGAACCCCAGGACGCCTTCGACCGCGAAGCCCAGTATACGGAACGGGAGCGCGATCAGCCAGATCAGCGGAAACAGAACCAGCGCCAACAGGGCCAGCGGCCAGCACAGCACCATCAGGATGCAAAAAAGCAGGAACTTGACCACCGTCGCCTCCTCTCCAGAGGATACGTGAAGCCGCCGATAATGTTCCGTGAGTCCCTGTCGGAATTGCGCGTTCCAATCCACCTCTTGATAGGCGATACTAAAGAGTTCGGGAGCTGAAAGGCGGAAATCTCCCCACTCCCACGTTGGGGTGGGGAACCCGTCGACGCCAGGCTCGCGAAAGCTGTTCATACTCACCCCATCGTGACCGTTGCTGGAGCACGTTCGGGAACCGGAGAAGGTGAGCCTTCATGAATGTTTTCGTCCTTAATTGCGGAAGTTCTTCCGTCAAGTTTCAGATCATCAATACAGACCTGGACCTTTTCGAGGCCGACGCCGACCGGATGGTCGCCAAAGGCGTGATCGAGAAGGTCGGAACCAAGGAAGCGATCGTTAATTTTCAGGCCGACGGCGGCGAGCCGTTCAAGGCGGTCGAGCCGATCGGCGACCACCGCGAAGCCATCATGCGGATCAAGGCGTGGATGGACCAGCCCACCACGAAGATCGAGGGCATTAAGAGCTGGGACGACCTTCACGCCATCGGCCATCGCGTCGTGCACGGCGCGCAGAAGTTCACCAAGGCGGTGCGCATCGATAAAGACGTGATCGCCATGATCGAGCAGTGCGCCGATCTGGCGCCGCTGCACAATCCCGCCAATTTGAAGGGGGTGAACGCCTGTTATGAGATCTTCGGCGAGAGGATTCCGCAGGTGGCGATCTTCGACACCGCTTTCCACTCGACGATGCCCGAGGACATCTACCGCTACGCCATCCCCTACGATTTTTGCGCCAAGTACCAGATCCGCCGCTACGGTTTCCACGGCACCTCTCACCGTTACGTTGCCTACCGGTTCCAAAAGCTGGCCCGCCGTAAGCGCGAGGACGTCAACCTGATCACGCTGCACCTGGGCAACGGGAGTTCGGCCTGCGCCATCAAAGCGGGAAAGTCCTACGACACCAGCATGGGCTTGACGCCGCTGGAGGGGCTCATAATGGGCACGCGGTCCGGCGACATCGACCCGAGCCTGATCGAGTACATGATTGACAAGGGCGTGGGCAACGTCAGTGACATCTTCAATATTCTGAACAAGAAGAGCGGCGTGGCAGGCATTTCGGGCGTCGGCAACGACATGCGCGATATCGAGCGAGCCGCCGACGAGGGCAATCCCCGCGCGCGGCTGGCATTGAAGATGTTCGCCAACCGGGTCAAGAAGTACGTCGGGGCGTACATCGCCGAGATGAACGGCTGCGACGCGGTCATCTTCACGGGCGGAATCGGCGAAAATGGCGCGCGGATGCGCCAGATGATCTGCTCTGACATGGAAGCCCTCGGCGTCGTGCTCGACGACGATGCCAACAAGAACACCGTGCGCGGCAAGGCGGGCCGGATCACCAAGAGCGGGAGCAAGACCGAAGTCTGGGTCATCCCGACCAACGAGGAGCTGCTGCTGGCCCGCGACACGGTCAGGGTGGTCAAGGACGTCGAGCGGCTTTGGTAGGTTGCCCCAACAGGCGGCATCAGGAATACAGGACTCATTCATGGCGAACACATTCATACACGACATCAGACAAAAGGCCGCGCGGAAACGCCTGAGCGTGGCGTTTCCCGACGCCGAAGACGTGCGGACGCTTCAGGCGGCACGCATACTGAAGGACCAGGCGATCGCCGAGCCGCAGTTGGTCGGCGCCGCCGCCGCCATCGGCAGGGTCGCCCAGGAAAAGGGCGTGGCTCTCGACGGAATCCAGATCGTCGATCCGGCGTCGGATACCCGAAAAGACTCGCTCGTCAACCTGCTCTTTGAAAAGCGGAAGGCGAAGGGCTGGACAATCGAACAGGCCGCCGAGGCGGCCGGGAACCCGCTGTATTACGCGGGTCTGCTGCTGGCCACCGGTGCGGTCGGTGCGGTCGTCGGTGGAAACGTCTCCTCCACCGGAGACGTGATCCGGGCCGCCATATATACGGTGGGCATGTCTCCGGGCAATTCTACCGTGTCCAGCTACTTCATCATGGTGTTCCCCGAGCGGCTGCTGTGCTACGCCGACTGCGCCGTGGTCCCGAACCCCACCGACGCACAACTAGCCGACATCGCCATCGCATCGGCCAGGAATTTCCGCGCCGTCACGGGCGAGGAGCCGCGCGTCGCGATGTTGTCGTTTTCGACGAAGGGCTCGGCTTCGCACGCGGATGCCGACAAGGTGGTCAGCGCCACCAAGATCGTTCGCGCCAAGGACCCCCAACTCCTGGTGGACGGCGAGTTGCAGGCGGACGCGGCGCTGGTCGGCTCAATCGGCGAGCGCAAGTGCAAGGGCAGCCCGGTGGCGGGCAAGGCCAATGTCCTGGTCTTCCCCGATCTGGATGCCGGCAACATCGGGTACAAACTGACCGAGCGGCTGGCGGGCGCCGAGGCCATTGGCCCCATCGTGCAGGGACTCAATAAGCCGTATTGCGATCTCAGCCGCGGCTGCTCGGCCGACGACATGGTGAACGTCGCCGCCATTTGCAGCCTGATGGCATAGGGGTTTCGGGCGACCCGTGGGAGGCCGCCGGAGGGGTCGCTCCGGCGGTCTTCGCGTCTTCGGGCGCGGGACGCCGGCCTGCCGGATGGGGCCCCGCTGCCATCCGAGATAAACTGGGGTTGTCATGCTGAAACAGCCCAGGAAGCCTGGCCAGGGCGCCGAGACCACCATTCTCAAGCGGCCGCAGCCTCTGGATGTTTTCTTCTCCCCCGGCAACGTCGCGGTGATCGGCGCGACCGAGACGGCCGGTACTGTCGGCCGGACCGTCCTTTGGAACCTGATCAGCACGCCCTTCGGGGGGACCGTCTATCCGGTCAATCAGAAACGCCAGAGCGTGCTCGGCATCAAAGCCTACCCTGGCATCCGTGATGTCCCGGCCAGGATCGATCTGGCGGTCATCACCACCCCGGCCCAATCGATACCTGGCGTGATCCGCGATTGCGGGGCCGCCGGCGTACGCGGCGCCATCGTCATCTCCGCCGGATTCAGGGAACTTGGGCCGCAGGGCGCGCAGTTGGAGCGCGAGTTGCTGGAGGAGGCGCGCCGGGCGGGAGTCCGGATCATCGGGCCCAACTGCCTCGGCGTGATGAGCCCCCCCACGGGACTCAACGCCACGTTTGCGCGCGGCATGGCCCGGCCCGGTTCGGTGGGCTTCATCAGCCAGAGCGGCGCGCTCGGTACGGCGGTGCTGGACTGGAGCTTTCGCGAGTTGGTCGGATTCAGCGCCTTCATCTCCATCGGCTCGATGGTGGACGTGAGTTGGGGCGACCTGATCTACTATCTGGGCGACGACCCGCGCACCAAGAGCATTCTCCTCTACATGGAATCGGTCGGCGACGCGCGCGGGTTTCTCTCCGCCGCCCGCGAGGTGGCCCTGGCCAAGCCGGTCATAGTAATTAAGGCCGGGCGGACGGCGCAAGGGGGCAAGGCGGCCGCTTCCCACACCGGCGCCATGACGGGTTCCGACGACGTGCTCGACGCCGCCTTCCGCCGCAGCGGCGTGCTGCGCGTGGAGCGGATCTCCGAGCTGTTCTACATGGCCGAGGTCCTGGCCAAGCAGCCCGCGCCGCGGGGTCCGAAGCTCACCATCGTCTCCAACGCGGGCGGGCCCGCGGTGATCGCCACCGACGCCCTGATCGCCGGCGGTGGCGAGTTGACCGAGTTGTCGCCGGAGACCTTCGACGAGTTCAATTCGTTCCTGCCGTCGACCTGGAGCCACAATAATCCGGTCGACATCGTTGGCGACGCCACACCCGACCGCTACGCCAAGGCCCTGGCCACGGCGGCCTCCGACAAGAACAGCGACGGCATGCTGGTGGTCCTGACCCCGCAGGACATGACCGATCCCACTCAAATCGCCGAACAGCTCAAACCCTACGCCAACCTGGGAGACAAGCCGGTACTGGCAAGTTGGATGGGCGGTCCGGAGGTCTCCGCCGGCGTGCGCATTCTCAACCAGGCGGGAATCCCGACGTTCTCCTACCCGGACACCGCCGCGCGCATGTTCACCTACGCCTGGCAGTACGGCGAGAGCCTGCGTGGGCTTTACGAAACCCCCGAGTTCGCCGGCGACGCCGACGTGGACCGCCCCCGCGCCGAAAGCATCGTCGAGCGGGCGCGCGCCGCCGGCCGCACGATTCTCACCGAGTTCGAGTCCAAGGAGATTCTCGCCGCCTACGGGATTCCGGTCGTGGAGACCCGCGTGGCGCGCAGCGAGGCGGAAGCCGTTGAAGCGGCCGGGCTCATCGGCTACCCCGTGGTGCTAAAGCTTTTCAGCGAGACGATCACCCACAAGACCGACGTCGGCGGCGTGCAACTCAATCTACGGGACGCTGAGGCCGCCGGCGCCGCGTTCCGCGCGATCCGGGAGGCGGTGGGGGCCAAAGCCGGCGAGGGCCATTTCCTCGGTGTCACCGTTCAGCCCATGATCCGTTCGGAGGGCTACGAGTTGATTCTCGGCAGCACACTGGACCCCCAGTTCGGGCCGGTCATCCTGTTCGGGTTGGGCGGGCAACTGGTGGAGGTTTTCAAGGACCGCGCGCTCGGACTGCCGCCGCTCAACACGACGCTGGCGCGCCGCATGATGGAGCGCACCAGGATCTACCAGGCGCTGAAGGGAGTGCGCGGGCGGAAGGCTGTGGATCTCGGCGCGCTGGAGAGGCTGCTGGTCTGCTTCAGCCGCCTGATCGTGGAGCAGCCCTGGATCAAGGAAGTCGACGTCAATCCGCTGCTGGCGTCGCGGGACCGGCTGATCGCTCTCGACGCGCGCATCGTCGTGCACGAGGCGGGCGTCGCCACGGGGAGCCTCCCGAAGCTTGCCATCCGGCCCTATCCATCGCAGTATGTCTCCGCATGGAAGATGAAGAACGGGGCGCCCGTCCTGCTTCGCCCCATCCGGCCGGAGGATGAGCCGCTGATCGCACGGTTCCACGAGTCGCTCTCGGAGCGGTCCGTCTATCTGCGTTACTTGCAGGCGCTCAAGCTCAGCCAGCGCGTGGCGCACGAGCGCCTGGTCCGTATCTGCTTCAACGACTACGACCGGGAGATGGCGCTGGTAGCCGAGATCCCCGATGCGGCCGGGGGCGCCAGAATTGTCGCGGTGGGCCGTCTTCGCAAGCTCCACGGCAGCGGAGACGCCGAGTTCGCCGTCCTGGTCAGCGACGACCAGCAAGGCAACGGCCTGGGAACGGAACTGGTGCGCCGCCTGATCGACGTAGCCCGCCAGGAGAAGATCGGGCGGATCGTGGGCGACATCCTCCAGGACAACGTGGTGATGCGGCGGATCTGCGAGAAGCTCGGTTTCACGATCTCCGGCGAACCGGGCGACCCGGCGTTCACGGCCGAACTGCCGTTGTGAGGAGGCCCGGCTGGGACGCCTGCGCATCACGTTGAGCGGCGCCGTCCAGGGCGTGGGATTCCGCCCCTTCGTCTACCGCCTGGCCACCGGGATGGGCCTCACGGGGTGGGTGCTGAACTCCAGCGCGGGCCTGGTCGTCGAAGTGGAGGGCCCCGCCGCCCTGTTGCCGCGATTCCTCGATCGCCTGGACGCGGAACGCCCGGCGGCGGCGGTGATCCTCACTCGGGAGGCCAGCTACCTGGAGCCTGCCGGGTTTGCCACCTTCGAGATCCGCCCCAGCGATCAGGGCGACGAAAGAGCCGCGAGCCTGCTGCCCGACCTCGCCACTTGCCCCGCCTGCCTCGAAGAACTGAAAGACCCCGCCAACCGCCGCTACGGTTACCCGTTCACCAACTGCACTCTGTGCGGGCCCCGCTACACCATCATCCTGGACATCCCTTACGACCGGCCGCACACCACCATGCGTTCTTTCGAGCTTTGTGCCGATTGCCGCCGCGAGTACGCCGATCCGCTCGACCGCCGCTTCCACGCGCAGCCCAACGCCTGCCCCGTGTGCGGGCCGGCCCTTTCCGCGGAACCCGAAACCGGGAGCGGAGAGGACATCCTTGTCCGCGCCGCGGCGGCGTTGCGCGCGGGCCGGATTGTGGCGCTCAAAGGAATCGGCGGCTTTCAGTTGCTGGCCGACGCCCGCAACGAAGAAGCCGTCGCGCGGCTGCGCCAACGCAAGCAGCGTGAAGAGAAACCCTTCGCACTGATGGCGCCTTCTGTTGAGGAGGCGCGCCGTCTGTGCCATGTGTCGCCCGGAGAAGAAGCGTTGCTGCGCTCGGCGGCCGCGCCGATTGTCCTGATGCGCCCCAGGGAGGGTGCCGGTTTGGCGCCCGGCGTGGCCCGCTGGTCGCCGTATCTGGGAGTGATGCTGCCGTATTCGCCGCTGCACCACCTGTTGATGGAACGCTGCGGATTCCCCATCGTCGCCACCAGCGGAAACCGGAGCGACGAGCCCATCGCCATCGATAACGGCGAGGCGCGGGCGCGGCTGGCCGGCATCGCCGATCTCTTCGTGATGCACAACCGGCCCGTGGCGCGTCCCTGCGACGATTCCGTGGTCCGGCTGGCGCGGGGCCGTGAAAGCGTGCTCCGCCGCGCGCGCGGCTACGCGCCGCTGCCCGTGCGTGTGCGCCATCCGTTGCCCGCCATCCTGGCCGTGGGCGGGCACCTGAAGAATACCGTGGCCATCGCCGTCGGGCGGCAGGTCTTCGTCAGCCAGCATGTCGGCGATCTGGATACCGCCGAAGCCCGGGGCGCTTTCGAGCGCGCCATCCAGGACCTTTGCCGTCTCTACCGTTTCGACCCGGTGCTCGTCGCCTGCGACCTGCATCCCGACTACGCCTCCTCCGCCTGGGCGCGGGCTTCGGGCTTGCCGGTCACCGAGGTTCAGCATCACCAGGCGCACGTGGCCGCCTGCGCCGCCGAAAACGACGTGACCGGTGATTATCTGGGCGTCGGGTGGGACGGCACGGGTTACGGCCTGGATGGGACCGTCTGGGGCGGCGAGTTCTTCCTGGCGCGCGGCGGGCGCTTTGAGCGCGTCTCCCATCTCCGGCCCTTCCGTCTGCCCGGCGGGGATGTGGCCGTCAGGGAAGGTTGGCGCTCGGCCGCCAGCCTGCTCTACGAAGCCTTGGGCGCCGGAGCGGTGCCGGAGGTCCCCCACAAACAGGTGCTCCTGAGAATGCTCGCCGGTGGCGTGAATTCCCCCGTGACCACGAGCGTCGGCCGCCTGTTCGATGCCGTGGCCTCCCTGGCGGGAATCGCCTCGGAGAACCGTTTCGAAGGCCAGGCGGCGATGCTGCTGGAGCGCGCGATCGGGTCTTCGCCCGCGCCGGACTGCTATCCTTTAGATGAGAGGGACGGTGTGGCCGACTGGGCTCCACTCGTCGAGGCGGTCACGGCCGATGTTCGCCGCGGAACGCCGCCGGACCGCATCGCCGCCCGGTTTCACAACGCTCTGGTAGCTTGGATTTTGGCGGTGGCACGGCGGATCGGCGTGGAGACGATTGCCCTGAGCGGCGGGGTATTCCAGAACAGCTACCTGGTCGAGCGCGTAGCTTCCGTCCTGGAGAGCCGGGGCTTCCGCGTCGCCACTCACCAGCGGGTTCCCGCCAACGACGGCGGGATCGCCCTGGGGCAGGCCGTTATCGCCGGAGCTAGAACCGGCTGAGGAGGGGATATGTGTCTTGCCGTGCCGGGGAAGGTCGTAAGCATCTATGAGGAAGACCCGCCCGAGGTGCGCCGCGGGAAGGTCGATTTCGCAGGCGTCCAAAAGGAAGTCTGCCTCGCCTACACGCCGGAGGCCAAACTGGGCGACTACGTGCTGGTGCATGTCGGATTCGCGCTGAACGTGGTGGACGAGGAAGAGGCCGGGAAGATCTTCGAGGCCCTCAAGCAAATGGACGAACTGGCCGAGGCGCGGGAACCGGCCCCGTGAAGTTCGTCGACGAATACCGCGACCCCGCCGCCGCCCGCCGCCTGAGCGAGGCCATCCGCCGCGCCGTCACGCGCCCCTGGACCATCATGGAGGTCTGCGGCGGCCAGACGCACACCATCGTCAAGAATGGACTGGAAGACCTCCTGCCGCCCGAGGTCACCCTGGTTCACGGTCCCGGATGCCCGGTGTGCGTGACGCCGCTGGAGCTGATCGATAGCGCCGTGTCGATCGCCGCGCGCCCCGAAGTGATCTTCTGTTCGTTCGGCGACATGCTCCGCGTCCCGGGCTCAAAGGCCAGCCTGTTCGACGCCAAGGCGGCGGGCGCCGGCGTGCGCATCGTGTACTCGCCTCTGGACGCGCTGAAGTTGGCGCGCGCCAACCCCGAGCGGGAAGTCGTGTTCTTCGCTGTCGGTTTCGAAACCACCGCGCCGGCCAACGCGATGGCCGTCTGGCTGGCGGCCAGAGAAGGCATCGCCAATTTCTCCATCCTGGTGGCGCACGTGCTGGTACCCCCGGCCATCGAGGCCATTCTCGGATCGCCCGGCTGCCGCGTGCATGCGTTTCTGGCCGCGGGCCACGTCTGCGCGGTCATGGGATTCGAACAGTACGAACCGGTCGCGCGGCGGTATCGCGCGCCCATTGTCGTCGCAGGCTTCGAGCCGCTGGACCTGCTGGAGGCCGTCCACATGGCGGTGCTGCAATTGGAGAGCGGGCGGGCCGAAGTCGAAAACCAGTACAGCCGCGCGGTGCAGCGCGAAGGCAACCGCCCGGCGCAGCAACGCGTGCACGAGGTCTTCGAGGTGGGCCCGCGCGCGTGGCGCGGCATCGGCGAGATCCCATCGAGCGGCCTTGCACTGCGCGAACCCTACCGGCGGTATGACGCCCTGGCGCGGTTTCCGGCATCGCAGACGCACGCCGAAGAACCCGCCGAGTGCATGGCCGGCCTGGTGTTGCAGGGAATCAAGAAGCCGCACGAATGCCCGGCCTTCGGCGTCCGGTGTACGCCCGAAAGCCCGCTCGGCGCGCCCATGGTGTCGAGCGAAGGCGCCTGCGCCGCCTATTACCTTTACGGGAGGCATCGTCGATGAAACAGTTCGAATTGGCCTGTCCCGTCCCACTGCCATCGTGGGATCGCGTGCTGCTAGCGCACGGCGGTGGCGGGAAACTGAGCCAGCAGCTCATCGAGAAGGTCTTCCTGCCGGAGTTCTTCAACCTCGAGTTGGGGGCGCGGCACGACGGGGCCGTCGTGCGCATCGGCGGCACGCGCCTGGCCTTCACAACCGATTCCTACGTTGTTCGGCCCTTGATCTTCCCGGGCGGCACCATCGGCGATCTGGCCGTCTACGGCACCGTCAACGACCTGGCCATGTGTGGCGCGCGACCGTTGTATTTGAGCGCCGGCTTCATCCTCGAAGAGGGGCTCGCCATGGAGACCCTCGGCCAGGTGGCGTCATCCATGGGAGCGGCGGCGCGCCGCGCCGGGGTGGCTCTGGTGACCGGCGATACCAAGGTCGTAGACAAGGGCAAGGGCGACGGGCTGTTTAGATCGGAAGAGCGTCGTGTAGGGAAAGTGTGGTGGGGGCGGGGGGGGGGGGGGG
>CAZVIK010000058.1:0-6930 GCA_964627045.1 uncultured Solibacteraceae bacterium
ACATGGACCGCCGGCGCGCGAGGATCATGCCGGTCCTGGAGAATGCCTACGGGAAGCACGATGCGGGGCTTTGGTTTCGGCGCTGGCGCATCTTCTTCATGGCGTGTGCGGAGCTGTGGGGATTCCGGGGTGGCGAAGAGTGGCTGGTCGCCCATTACCTGTTCCGCAGGACATCCGTTTGAGGCTGGTCTCCCTCCGGCCGCCAGGCAGGTTTGGTCAGGATCATCTGAACGTCGCCGATGTAGCGCTCCAGGAAAGCGCCTTCGCAATAGCAGAGGTAGTACTCCCAGAGCCGCAGGAACTCCTCGGCGTAGCCCAGCGCGCGCACCGCATCCGCGCTGGCCAAGAACCGTTCGCGCCAGGCTCGCAGGGTGCGTGGGTAGTGAACGGTGATGTCCTCCAGGTCCACCAGCCGCATGTCGGTGGCCTGCGCGACGGATCGCGTGATGGCCGCAATCGAAGGGATGAAGCTGCCGGGGAAGATGTAGCGCTTGATGAAGTCTGGAGTGCGGAGTTGGGCCTCGTACACCTGGTCCGTGATGATGATGGCCTGGAGGGCCATGACGCCACTGCCTTTCAGCCGGTCGCTACAGACGCGGAAGTAGGCGTCGAGGAAATGATGGCCGACCGCTTCGATCATCTCGATGGACACCACTTTGTCGTAGGAGCCGGTCAGGTTCCGATAATCTTCGTGGAGAAGCTCAATCCTGTCCGAAAGGCCTGCCTGCCGGATACTCGCAAGGGCATAGTCATACTGCTGCCGCGATATGGTTGTGGTGGTGACCCGGCAGCCGTACCTCGTTGCGGCATGGAGCGCGAAGCCGCCCCAACCGGTCCCGATCTCGAGCACGTGGTCTTCCGGCCGCAGGACGAGCTTCCGGCAGATCCTCTCGTACTTAGCGGCCGCCGCCTCTTCGAGGGTTGCATCCGGGCGCTCGAAGATGTTGCAGGAATAGGTCATGCTCCGATCGAGCCAGAGGCTGTAGAAGTCGTTGCCAAGGTCGTAGTGGGCGGCAATGTTCCGCCTGCTCCCGTCCTGCGTGTTTCGCCGAAGCCAATGCCTTAGGGCCTCCAGCGGGCGGCTGACCACGGCGAAGCCGCTCTCCATGCCGGCCAGCACTTTCCGGTTCAGAACGATGATTCGGACGAGCGTGGTGAGGTCGTCGGCCGACCAGCAGCCGGACATGTAGGATTCGGCGGCCCCAATGCTGCCCCCAAACGCGAGGTCCGCATAGAACTGGGGGTTGGAGACCGAGATTGTGGCGCTCGGGCTCCCGCTGCCAAAAGCATGCGGCCCCTCGTCATCGACAAGGACGATCCGGCCATGCGACAGTCTTTCGAGGTTGGCGAACACGGCGCGACGCGCCACACGTGTGAGTGGTCCGGTCAACACGGCCTCAGCTCTCCCCGCGCGTTTCAGGGTGCGTGTAGAATGCGGCCCCTTTTGTCTTCAGCTTGAAGGCCTGCCAGTAGATCGCGGCGATCGTCTTCAGGGTCATAGGCGGGTATGATGCCAGCATCTTCGCCAGGTTGCTGCCGTTCAGTTCCAGTCGTCTCAAGTCGAGACTGGCGGCAAACAGTGTGGCTCCTTCCCGAAAGTCGGTCATACGCACGCGCAACGCGTCGCCCGGTTCGCTGAAACGCCAGTCGTATTCTACGTTCATGCCGATGAACGGCGAGACATGGAAACTCTTGGCGAACCGGAAGCGCATTCCCTCGCCCGCGCCGATGCTGTCCTGGGCGTCAAGCACATAGCTGTGGCGTTCCCTCCAAGGCGTATTCGTGATCTCGGCGACGATGGTCTCCACGTTTTCGCCCGACGGGTTGAAACAATAGTAGAAGCTGACCGGGTTGAAGATGTAGCCGAAATAGCGCAGGTGCGTCAAAAGCCGGATGGGACCTCCCGGCCTTTTTCCTAAATGCTCCCGCACCAGGTTTCTAACGGCCGTATCCAGCGGCACGCCAGCGTCTCCCAGATAGTCGCGGCGCCGGAAAGAGGCGAGATTTGGCCGCTCCACGCTCCAGAGCATTCGTCCCTGGAATACGTGGTCAAGCTCGGCCAAGTCCAGGTACATCATGAAGAGCGAGTAGCGGAACCGGTTCACGACAGGCTGGTAGCGGACATGTCCCACCTGGCCGGTGTAGATGCAGCTATTCATAGCCCCTTCCCGAACCAGGCACACGCCTTCAGGGCGCCGTTTACCCCGTCCTCGTGGAAGCCATACCCCCAGTAGGCGCCGGCGTAGTGCGTCCTGTTGACACCGCTGATTTCGCAGTGCCTCTTCTGCGCTGCCGGCGCCGCCATGGTGTACACAGGATGGGCGTAGTCGTACCTGCCTATGATCTTGCCGCCCGCGATGTCGCCAGGATGGTTCAGTGTCACACAGAACTCCTCGGATGCCTGAAGGCTCTGTAGGATGTTCATGTCATAGGTGATTACCGCGCGGTTCACGTGCTCCTGCGGGATCAGGTAGTTCCAACTCGACCAGATCCGCCGCCGTCTCGGCAGTATGCGGGTGTCGGTGTGCAGGACCGCGAGGTTCTGCTGATAGGGGATCGCTCCCAAGACCTCTAGCTCTGCCGGAGTCGGATCACTGAGCATGGCGAGCGCCTGGTCGCTGTGAACCGCCAGCACCATGTGTTCGAATCGCTCGGTGGTTCCGCCGTCAAGGCTCACGTCCACCCCGTCGGGACGCCGCGCCACAGCCCGGACGGCGGTACTCAGACGGATCTTGTCGCGGAAGGGCTCCGTCAGCTTCTCGACGTAGCGCGCCGAACCACCCTTAACGACCTTCCACTCAAATGGGTTCTTGATCTCAAGAAATCCGTGGTTTTCGAAGAAGCGCACAAAGGTGGAAAGCGGAAACTCCCCGATGCGCTCCGGGTTAGCCGACCAGAGCGCCGAGCCTAGCGGCACGATGAAGCAGTCGATAAACCGGCGCGAGTAGCCACGGGATCGCAGAAAAGCCCCCAGGCTCTCCCCCGTGCGCTCCTCCGCGAGCAAGCGCTGAAACTCCTTGCGAAACCGGAAGATGTCCCGAATCATCCCGTAGAAAGAGAGATCCAGAAGGTTGCGGCGCTGGGCAAAAAGCCCATTCAGATTGTGCGCGCCGTATTCGATGCCCTCCCGCTCCGACTTCACGCTGAAAGTCATGCTCGACCCTTGATAGTCGACTCCCAGCCGCCGCACAAGTTTCAGGAAATTGGGGTAGGTGACTTCATTGAATACAATGAACCCCGTATCGACCGCATGACGCCGCTCTCCCAGGGCCACGTCGACGGTGTGCGTGTGGCCGCCGATGTAATCGTTGGCTTCGAAAACAACGATGTCGTGATCCGGGTTGAGAAGGTACGCGGAAACCAAACCCGAGATGCCGCCGCCTATGATCGCGATGCGCATGCCGCCTCTGCTCTCCTATTTCAACCAGCGGTCCAGCCAGGTCGCCGCCAGCGCGCCAAGGGCGTTAAGGAGTCCTCCCCAGCAGATGTCGATCAACGCCAAGCGCAAGGGCCAGTCGCGCACCAGCGCGTAGTTTGTCATTTCATAGACCGTGTAGAGTACGATTCCATACAGGGCTCCCCAGAGCAGCGAGGACCCGGTTGGATTGTCCGCGGCCACTCGCGGCAATACGAAAAGCACGATTCCCAGGGGGATGGCGAGGTAGACCAACAGGGCAGCCCAGACAATCGGCTGCATCTCGTTTCCCGACAAGCGCAGGAACGGGCCGAGTTCCCTTTTGTAGAGCTTCGACGCAAAGACCCCCAACCACACGTAGTCCAGCGCGAGCAGTAGCGGCGGAAGGAATAGGAAAACCTTCACGAAATGCCACATGGTCAGCCTCCTCTATGGTCTTGGCGGGAGCGGGAAGAACACGCTGGTCCGCCTCCGGTACTTCTCGAATTCGACGTCGCCCTCATACTTCCTCTCCAGGAGCGGGATTCCGGATACGAACAAGATCAGCACGGTAATCGTGGCTGGTCCAATCACGGTCTTCCAGCCACCGGGAGCCGCGCATGCGATCAGCCACAGCCCCCACCACAGCGTCACTTCCCCGAAGTAGTTGGGGTGGCGTGTGTATTTCCAGAGCCCCGAGGTGATGACCCGTCCGCGGTTGCCCGGGTCCTTCTTGAATTGACCCAATTGGAAATCCCCAATGGTTTCGAAGGCGAAGCCGAGCAGCCACACGACGCCGCCCAGCAGGTCGAGCCACCCAAGACCTGGCCGCCCGCCGGCCAGCACATAAGTTACCGGGGAGAGAATGACGACGGCCAGCAGCGCCTGCAGCAAGAACACCTGGAAGTAGGCCCTTACCGCCGCGAGGCTTCCCCATTCTTCCCGCCACTTCCGGTAGCGGGGATCTTCGGGCTTCCCTCGGTTCCGCAGGCCGATGTGCAGCGAGAGGCGCAGCGCCCAGATGGTTACGAGAGCGAGCAGGAGAAAGCCGCGCTCAGAAGTGGAGCCCGCAACCCACTGCGCCACGAGAGCCTGAACAACGAATCCCGCCCCCCACGCGACGTCCGCCACGTCGTTCCGCCGCAGTCGCAGCGCCATCGCGAACCACAAACTCGCATAGATCGCCGCAACCGCGACCTGGACACCAATAATGCCGGGCATAACGGCCTCTTGGCGGTAGCCGACCGATAGTAGCACAGAGGCCGCCGATTGCGATCACCCCTCCCGCATCCCTCCGAGACCATCCGGCATCCAAAACGCAGTGAAACTATTAGCCCATAGCTGGGGGGGCATCCTCATGTTGACGTCAGCCGCGTCCGCCGCCACGATTCACGACTTCACGATGAACTCGATCGATGGCCAGCCCGTTCCGCTGGCACAGTACAAGGGGAAGGTAGCGCTGATCGTCAACGTGGCCAGCCGATGCGGTTTCACGCCTCAGTATGCCGAGCTGGAAGCGTTGTACAAGAGGTACAAAGACCGGGGCCTCGTCGTGCTCGGGTTTCCCGCCAACAATTTCCTGTGGCAGGAGCCTGGCAGCGATGCGGAGATCAAGTCCTTCTGCTCGACTAAGTACCAGGTCACGTTCCCCATGTTTTCCAAGATCTCCGTGAAGGGCAAGGACACCGCGCCGCTCTACCGGTTCCTGACCAGCAAGAAGGCCAACCCGGCCAGTGGCGGGGATATCTCATGGAACTTCACCAAGTTCTTGGTGGACAGAAATGGCAACGTCATTGCCCGGTTTGCTCCCAGCGTGGCGCCGGAGTCGAAGGAGTTGCTCCAAGCGATCGACGCAGCCCTGAGATAGCAGGCGTCAAGGACGGGGCAAACGCGACCACCGGGGCGGCGGGAAAGGGGCCGCTCTCAGCGCAGCCCAGTAGCCGAACACGGGCGGGTTGGGGCCGTCTGGCGAGAAGCCCGGTTGGCCGGCCATGGCAGCCTGTAGGTGGCCCTGGCTCTATTACGCGAGATTCATCCTCGCGGCCGTGTTCGAGGCCATCAGCCTGTTCACCGCGATCATGATCGGGAACCTGGAAGCGGCCAGGATGGATCCGTTGTCGCCGGCCAGCCAATTCGAGGACACGGATCGAGCCCGCCAGCGTCTTCTTGCCGCCTGACGCATCAGTAAACACAGGAGGCAGTCAACGAAGTCATGAAGTGGTCATGGAAGCTGGGCAGATTCGCAGGCATTGACGTCTATATGCATGCGACGTTTCTGTTGCTGATCGGTTGGATCGCGGTGAGCCATTGGCTCCAGGCGCGCAGCCTGACCGCGACGCTGGCGGGAGTCGGCTTCATCCTGGCCCTCTTTGCCTGCGTGATCCTGCACGAGTACGGTCACGCACTCACCGCACGCCGTTTCGGGATTCGAACCAGGGACATCACGCTGCTGCCCATCGGCGGGCTGGCACGCCTGGAGCGTATGCCCGAGAAACCGATGCAGGAGTTCTGGGTTGCCCTGGCGGGCCCGGCGGTAAACGTGGTGATCGCCGCGGTTCTCTTCGCCTGGCTGCTATTGACCAGCGGATTGGAGCCGTTGAACTCCCTCAGTGTGGCCGGGGGTTCATTCGTGGAACGGCTGCTCGTGGCTAACGTTTTTCTGGTGTTGTTCAACCTCCTTCCGGCCTTCCCGATGGATGGAGGGCGTTTGCTGCGCGCCTTGCTCGCCTCCCGAATGGAATACACCAAGGCAACTCAGACGGCGGCCGGCATCGGCCAGGGTATGGCCTTCCTGTTCGGGTTGGTCGGGCTGTTTTTCAATCCATTCCTGCTGTTCATCGCCTTCTTCGTCTGGATCGGCGCCGCGCAGGAGGCGTCGAGTGTACAGATGAAGAGTTCGCTGGCGGGGATCCCAGTGGCCCGGGCCATGGTCACCGATTTCCAGGTCCTCTCGGTCCACGACAAACTGTCGCGAGCGGTGGAGTTGATTCTCAGGGGTTCCCAGCAGGATTTTCCCGTCGTCTCCGAGCGCGGTGTGGTGGGCATTCTGACGAAAACTGACATCCTCGCGGCTCTGGCCAGAAATGGCGACTCTCAACCTGTGGCCGAGGTCATGAAGCGTGAGTTCCAGCTTGTCGACTCACATGAAATGCTGGAGAACGCCCTGCAAAGGCTCCAGGAGTGCAGTTGCCACACCATGCCGGTGCTCCACGGGGGTGAACTGGTCGGGCTCGTCACCACTGACAACCTGGGCGAGTTCATGTTGGTGCAGGCGGCGCTTGGCGCCCGTCTTTCCCCGCGGGCCATCGCGGCCTGAAGCCTGCGGCCCCGGTTCCATCGGAAGCCTCCGGCCTAGAATACGCGATTCTATGATTCCGAGAGATCTGCCAGGCCGGGACTCTGCGCCCGCATCGCGCCAGATTGGGCGGCCGTGAGCGAATCGGCGATGAAACGGAGAAACAGGCCGCTGCCTGGATTCAGCGACGGCACTCTCGGCGCTCGGCGCATAGCGGAACAAGCCGCTAGCGCGACCGGCC
>CAZVIK010000058.1:6940-20124 GCA_964627045.1 uncultured Solibacteraceae bacterium
TTTATCGGCCGGAAAAACGGGGGCCGGGGGCAATCCGTAAAAACCCCTATCGCGCACCGGCCTTACCCGCTCGGTTTCGTTTGCCGGCCTGCCTGCGAAATGGCTCTGGAAACCCGCCGGGGACCCGGGGTTCGAATGAGAAGCGGAGGGTCCGCTCACGCCGTCAAGCGTACGTCGGCGCGTTGCCGGGTTTCCACTTGATGTTGCAGCCGAGGCTGGGCTTCTGGAGGGAGCCTACTGGCCGGCCGTCGAGTACGGCGTCAATCGCCGTTCGGAGATCGACGCCCGTAACCGGAGTCGAATTTCCGGGGCGGCTGCCATCCAACTGGCCGCGATAGACCAGACAGCGCTCCTCGTCGAAAAGGAAGAAGTCCGGAGTGCAGGCGGCGGCGTAAGCCTTGGCGACTTCCTGGGTCTCGTCGTAGCACAACGGGAAGCGGAACCCGAGGCCAACGGCCATTTCGCGAAGGCTTTCTGGGGCGTCGTCGGGGTAGCTGGCCGCGTCATTTGAGGAAATCGCCACGATGCCAACTGGCTGGTCGGCATAGTCCGAACCAAGCCGCGTGAGTTCCTTCTCTACATGCTTGACGTAGGGGCAGTGCCGGCAGATAAACATGACCAGCAGGGCCTTCCGTCCGGCGAACGTCCCCAGGCTGACCCTGCGGCCGGACACGACATCGGGCAGCTCAAAGTCCGGTGCCGCCGTTCCCAAACGGAGCATGGTCGATTCGGTGCGCGCCACGGTATCCTCCTCTGGGAAGGATAGCAGGCGGCGCGGTCGCGGCGATGCCGGTCCGCTGGGATGCCGTTTAGGGCTGCCGCGCCAACCGCTCCTGACGGCGGCCGAGCCACAGGCTGTTGATCAGCCATGCCGCCGAAAGCGCAGCGCCCGCCAGGCTGATTCCCCCAGCGGCGAGGCCCAGCCAGG
Organism: uncultured Solibacteraceae bacterium; assembly: GCA_964627045.1. Taxonomy (GTDB): domain Bacteria; phylum Acidobacteriota; class Terriglobia; order Bryobacterales; family Bryobacteraceae; genus CAZVIK01. The sequence goes on from CAZVIK010000058.1 coordinate 7,869, forward strand.
CGAGCAGCGCGTAGCCCCAGGCCCCGATCTGGTCCCCGGCACGGTAGACAAACGTGTCGATGAAGCTCTTGGCTTTGTACTTGTCCTCTTGCGGGACCACAGTGAACAGGATCTCGCGTGCAGGGCGGGACAGCGCGTAGTCGGCCGTGCGGCGCAACACCTGAACCACCACCAAGACCCATAGGACTGGCGCGAAGCCCAGCCACAGGAAGCCCGCGACGCTCAGAACGGGCATCGCGGCCAGCGTCACGATGACTCCCAGGCGCTTGAGCACCGGGCCGGTCAACAGCAATTGCGCCGCCAGGGTCAACGCGTTCACCGCGAGGTCCATTTGCGCGAAGAACGCCGTGCGGGCGTCGCGGTTGGTGAAAGCCTTCTGCGCGATTTCAGCCTGCTGAAAATAGAGGAAGGTGTACAAGATCGCGAGCAGCGCAACGTACAGCCCGGCGCCGGCCAAATAGGGGGACCGGACGATGTGCGTGATTCCGGACCACACGCCTCCTCCCACGGTTCCGCTACGCGCCGCCGGGCGCCGATGAATCACCGTGGAGGCGGCCGCCAGACGATGGACGCTGAAGACCGCGACCTCCAGGAGGGCCGCCGAGGCGATCAACAAGTAGTTCCGCCCCACGCGCGTCGCCAGCATGGCCGTGAGGGCGGATCCGGCGATGCCGCCGAGCGTGCCGCCCGCGGCGATGAAGCCGAATAGCCTCCGGCTTTGGCCGCTGTCGAACACGTCCACCATGAGGCCCCAGAACACGGAAACCACGAACAGATTGAAGACCGCCGCCCACACCCAAAAGGCGCGCCCGACCCACACAGCCGCCACTCCGGTTGTCGTGTTGGCCAGCGCCAGGATGACGATCAGGTTCAGCGCGAAGAAACGGTACGTGATCGAAATGAAGCGTACAGGAGAGAGCCGTGCGACCAGCGCCGAAAACAACGGATTGACCGCCGTCATCCCGCCCAGGGTCATAAGGAACATCCAGGGAAGCTGCGACGCGCCGGCCGCGGCCCCGAGTTCGTCTCGAACCGGGCGAATCACGTAATAGGAAGCCAGCACCGCGAAGAAGAACAGCCAGGACCACGCGAGGGCGCGGGTCTCACCGGGCCGGACATCCACCAGGCGCGTGAGCCATCGGCGCGGTTCGCTCGGCGGCGGCATGGACCTAACCCCGATTCTTCTCGAACTCCCAGGCTGTGGATACGATATCGCGAAGGCCGGTGTAGCGGGGGCTCCAGCCGAAACTTTCACGCAGCCGGCGGCTGTCGGCGACCAGTGCGGGCGGGTCGCCGTCGCGGCGGGGCCCAACGGCAAACGGGACGCTTCGTCCGGTGACCTCTTCGGCTGCCCGAAGAACCTCTTTGACCGAGTGGCCCGAACCGGTGCCGACGTTGAAGACGCCCGAGCGGCCTCCGGCGAGCAGAGAGTCAAGTGCGGCGACGTGCGCGTCGGCCAGGTCGCTCACGTGGATGTAGTCGCGGATGCAGGTCCCGTCTGGGGTATCGTAGTCGTCGCCGAAAAGGGTGACCGGTTCTCCGCTACGGGCAGCGCGGAGCAGGAGCGGGATCAGGTGGGTTTCCGGGTTGTGTTCTTCGCCAAGGCCTCCGGCCGGGTCCGCGCCGCACGCGTTGAAATAGCGCAACGCGATCGAACGCATCCCGCGGCACCGGTCCAGCCAGCCCAGCGTCTTTTCCACCATCAGCTTGGATTCGCCGTAGGGGCTGACCGGAGCCAGCGGCGCCTCTTCCGGGATGGGGACGCGGTCCGGCGTTCCGTAGACCGCCGCCGTGCTTGAGAAGACCAGGCGATGGATCCCCGCACGGTTCATGGCCGAGAACAGGGAGAGCGACCCGCCTACGTTGTTGGCGAAATACATCTCGGGCTCACGCATCGACTCGCCCACGGCGATGAACGCAGCGAAATGGATGACCGCGTCCACCGCCTCCCGCTGCATTAAGTGGACGAGGCCCTCCGTATCGGCCAGATCCAGGACGCGAAGGTACGCCGGATCGACGTTGTGCCGGTGGCCGCGCGACAGGTTGTCCACTACGACAGGGTCGAACCCGCGCTCAATCAGGCGGCGCGTCTTTTGCGATCCAATGTAACCGGCTCCGCCGGTGACCAGCACCTTTCCCATTCCTACACTGTCGCATAGGGAAACCGGGCCGGAGGTCCGCTGCGTGCAGGCCCGGCCACCCCCCACCGGGCGATCCGGGCGTGCAGCGGCCCCTGGCCGTGGGCGATGATAAGGCCTGAATGATCCTACAGGCACAGGCGCCGGACGCGGGCACGCGGCTCGACCGATTCCTGCAAGCCCGGCTGCCGGAGTTCAGCCGCACGCGCCTCCAGGAGTGGATACGGGGCGGACGCGTAAAGGCCGATGGGGCGGCCGCCAAGCCTTCGCTGGTGTTGCGCGGGACCGAAACGATCGAGGTGGAGCCGGCGCCCCCGGAGCCGTTGCACGCGGAACCCGAAGCCATCCCGTTGGACGTGCTGTATGAAGACCAGGACGTCGCAGCCGTCAACAAACCGGCGGGGATGGTGGTGCACGCCGGGGCCGGATGCCGCCGAGGAACGCTGGTGAACGCCCTGTTGGCCCGGTTTCAGGCGCTTTCGGGTGTGGGGGGCAACCTCCGTCCGGGAATCGTTCACCGCTTGGATCGCTACACCAGCGGAGTGATTCTGGTGGCGAAGAACGATGCCGCGCATCGCCACCTGGCGGCGCAGTTCGCCTCGCGCACGGTGGAGAAGACCTATCTCGCGCTTGTACACGGTGCACTGAAGGAAGACCGGGGGAGAATCGAAAAGCCGATTGCGCGGGACCCGGTTCGCCGAATCCGGATGAAAGCCAATGCCACCCACGGGCGCAGCGCCTCCACCGAGTTCCACGTGCTGCGCCGGTTCCAGCGGTTCACGCTACTGGAAGTGCGCATCGGGACGGGGAGGACCCACCAGATCCGTGTGCATCTGTCGGGCCTGGGGCACCCGGTAGTGGGCGACCGGCTATACGGAGCGCCTGCCAAGGTGGAAGGGCGGCCGCCGCTCGACCGGTTCTTTTTGCACTCGCATCGGATTCGGTTCACGGCGCCTGGCTCGGCAAACGCGGTGAGCGTTCAAGCGCCGCTGCCGCCGGAACTTGAGGCGTGGATGGAAGGACTCTTATAATCGAGGCGGAGGCGCTATGAGATTGCTGGCCGTGTGCCTGATTCTGGCTTTTTTTGCCGGCGCCGGCGGGGCGCAGGCGCCCGCTCCACCCGCGGCCGCGCCGGTGGACCAGGAGACCGAAGCCCGTTACGTGCTCGATGTGTTTCGCGTGAACCTTTTGTTTACGGTGACAGACAGGCGCGGGAGGTTCATCACCGACCTGAACGAAAAGGACTTCGTGGTGCGGGAGGGTAAGACGCCGCAGAAGATCCTCAGCTTCACGGCCGAGAGCAACTTACCACTTCGCCTGGCCGTACTGGTTGACAGCAGCAACAGCATTCGAGACCGCCTCAAGTTTATTCAGGAGTCGGGCATCGAGTTCCTCAACAGCGTGCTGCGGCCGGGCGAGGACCGTGCAGCCGTCGTCAGTTTCGATACCGCGCCCGAGTTACAGGCGGAGATGACCGACGACATCGAGCACCTCACCCGCGTGATCCGGAACCTTCGTGCGGGCGGGGGAACGTCGATGTACGACGCGATCTACTTCGCCAGCCGCGACAGAATCGGGCAGGACCAGCCGCGCCACAAGTTCCGTCGCGCGCTGGTGGTGCTAAGCGATGGCGAGGACAACCAGAGCCGTTACACGCGCGATGAAGCCTTGGAAATGGCCCAGAGAAACGACGTGGTGATTTACACCATCTCCACCAACATCACGCGGAGCGAAACCAGCGGCGATAAGGTGCTGAAGTACTTCGCGGCGGAGACCGGCGGGGTGGCGTTTTTCCCTCTGAAGTCGGAGGACCTGAGCCAGTCGTTTGAAAACATCGCCAATGAACTGCGCCACCAGTACAGCATCCTGTACCGGCCGGAGCCGTTGAAGACGGACGGGTCCTTCCAGGCGGTCGATGTGTCTGTGCGGGATCGGCGCAACGTGGTGGTACGCGCGCGGCGCGGATACTACGCCACTCCCTAGCGCCGGGAGCCAACGGCTAGTGCGGCGGAACGCCAATCCGCGCACCGTCCGGTTAGGCCGGGAGTCCGACGTGCTTGAACAGCGCCACGGCGACGGCGCCACGCAAGCGGGCCATTCCGCCCTGATGAATCGGGACGAGGGCCGGCGCTTTGGCGCCGGGGAGCACCTGCTGTCCGATTTGAGCCTGGATGACCGGCCCGAAGCGTTCCCAGGCGCGAGTCAGGTCGCCGATAACCAGGATCCGTTCCGGGTCCAAGGCGGCGACAATCAGCCGCATACCGCGGCCCAGGTGGTACGCCATCTTCCCAAGGGCGCCGGCGGCCCGGGTGTCGCCTTGGTCGGCCAGGTCGAGCAGTCCGGGAAATGTCAGTCCGGCGGCGTTCCCCCCCGCCTCAAGGTAGAAACGCAGGGCCGCCCGGTTCGATCCGAAGGTCTCCCAACAGCCGCGGCTGCCGCAACCGCAGGGAGGCCCGTTCAAGTCCACCGGGATGTGGCCGAACTCGCCGGCCATGCCGCTCGCGCCCCGGGCGAGATTCCCGGCGACGAACACGCCGGTACCCACGCCCTCGGTAACCGAGACAACCACCAGGTTGTCGGTTTCCAGGTGATCGAACCACGCCGCGGCCAGGGCGCAGCCCGCGGCGGCATTCTCCATCTCGACCGGGAGCGAAAACGCACGTTCGAGCGGCGTACGCAGGTCGAACCCGGCCCAGGGTAGGTTAGGCACAAAGACCAGCTTGCGGAATTCCGAGTCCAGCCTTCCGGGAAGAATGACGCCGATCCCTTCAATCGTCTTACCCGCGCAGCCCGTCTGAAGCCGGCGTACGGCGCCGATAACCTCGGCCACGCCCTTTTCCGGATCGGTGGGCGTATCGAAGGACTCGTGGGAGGCGAACTTCCCGTTCATGTCGGCCAAGACCACCGTAGTCTGCGTGGGGCGAATGTCGACCCCGGCGACAAGACGGTCTTCGCTGATCCGCAAGTAGGTGGGGCGGCGGCCCCGAGGCAGCCGCCCCGTGGGACCTTCCAGCACCCAACGGTCGCGGATCAATTCTTCAACGATCAAAGAGATGGTGCTGCGCTGCAATCCGGACAGGCGTGCCAGATCCGCTCGCGAGACCGGCGCTTTGGATCGGATCAGATTCAGGACGGTCCGGCGGTTGATTTCTCGCACGACATCGCTGGAGGCGACATGGAGCCGGGTGGATTGCACCTTGCGCATAATTGGTCTGCATACAACTATACACAGGTTGCCAATCACCTGCCTTCGAGACCGCTGGCTGAGTTGGCGTGGAGGCGCCCCGGAACGGGAGGCCCGCCAGGCACTTGACGGACCGCCGCGACGCACGATATCGTCCGAGTTGTTCGATACTCAAACGAACTTCACGACCAGGCTGGCCGGGATTCCACCCCTTTGGGCCGCCACGCGAGTGAGGCAAGATGACACCGGAACAGTGGCGAACATTCAAGGCGGCGGCGAAAGGGAAGTCTGGAGGGCCAGTACCCGTCGCGCTGATCATCGACAGCCCGTGGATTCCCGGCTGGGCGGGCGTCTCGCACCTGGACTATTTCCTGGACCCCGAGGTTTGGTTTCAGGCGAACCTGCGATTCGCCCGCGAGTTTCCCGAGGTGATTCCAGTCCCCGGGTGGTGGGTCGAATACGGGATGGCGATCGAGCCGGGGACGCTTGGCAGCCGGATCCACTTCTTCCCCGATCAACCACCGGGACAGACCCCGGCGCTTACCCGGTTGGCCGACGCCGGCGGGCTGGCGGCCGTGAACCCGCGCTCCGACGGCCTGATGGCCCTGGCCTTGCAGTTGTATCGCCGCCAAAAGCCGCGCATCTTTGACGCCGGTTACACGCTGCCCCTGGCGACGGCGCGCGGTCCGTTATGCCTGGCGTCGTTTCTCCGTGGAGTGACGCAGTTTCTGATGGACCTGGTCGAAGACCCCGCCGGCGCCCACCGGTTGATCGATTTCGCGACGGATACGGTGATCCGCTGGCTGACGGCGCAGGCCGAAGAGATCGGGCCGAGCGTCGAGGGGATCTTTGTGCTGGACGACATCCCGGGGATGCTTTCGAAGAGGCTCTACCTGGAGTTCGCCGACCCGTACCTGAAACGCATCACCGGCGCATTCCCTGCCGAATGGGTGAAGGTCTACCACAACGACGCCAACACGCGGCCCTTTCTCGGGGAACTGGCCGGGACCGGGTTCGATGTCTTGAACTGGACGCACAAGGTGGGCGTGATCGAGGCGCGCGAGAAGACCGGCGGCAAGATGTGCCTGATGGGAAACGTCGCGCCGCTTGACGTGGCCGTGCGCGGGACCGCCGGCGAGGTGCGCGACGCGGCGTGGCGCGTATTGCAGGAGTCCGGCGGGCAAGGCATCATCCTCTCGGTTGGCGGCGGCGCCAGTCCCGGTATGCCGCCGGAAAATGTTCGCGCGCTTGTTTCGGCGGCGTCCGAGTACGCCTCGGCCGGCGGTTCGAGGATTGCTTGACGCCCGCGGTCGCCAGAGCGCCGTGGCGGGCGGTTGCGCCGGTCGCGGCGGCCGCACTGTTGGCGGCGCTCCCGGCCCCCGAAGGCCTGGCGCCCCACGCGTGGCGCTACTTTGCAATCTTCTTCGCCGTGGTGCTGGCATTGGTGCTGGAGCCGCTGCCAGGAGGAGCGATTGGGTTGATTGGCGTCGCTCTGACGGCGCTGCTGGGGCCTTACGTTCTCTTCGGTCCGGAGCAGTTGGCGCAGCCCGGGTTCCGCCCCGCCGCAGCGGCGGTGAATTGGGCCTTGTCGGGCTTCTCGGACGCCACCGTTTGGCTCATCTTCGGCGCCTATATGTTCGCGCTGGGCTACCAGAAGACGGGACTCGGCCGGCGCATCGCGCTGCTGCTCGTGCAGCGCATGGGGCGGCGGACTCTGACGTTGGGTTACGCCATCGCTATCGCGGATCTGGTGCTCGCGCCGGTCACCCCATCCAACACCGCGCGCAGCGGGGGCACCATCTATCCGGTGATCCGCAACCTCCCCCCGCTCTACGGTTCCTTGCCGAACGATCCGGCCCGGCGCCGGATCGGGTCCTACTTGATGTGGGTGGCGATCGCGTCGGTGTGTGTCACCAGTTCGATGTTCTCGACGGCGCTGGCGCCGAACCTGCTCGCCGTGGAACTCGCCGCGCGCACGGTGCAGGTGCAACTTCATTGGACGGCGTGGTTCCTGGCGTTCGCCCCCCCGGGATTCCTGCTGTTGGCGCTGGTGCCGCTGGTGACGTACTGGATCTATCCGCCGGAGATCAAGTGCGGCTCGGAAGTCCCGGACTGGGCGGCGAAGGAACTCCGTGCGATAGGACGCGTCACGCGGCGCGAGATCGCGTTGGCGGTGCTGGTTCTGCTGGCGCTCTTCCTGTGGATCTTCGCCGGCGGCTTTGTCAACGCCACTACGGTGGCGCTCATGACAATCGCACTGATGTTAATGGCGGGCGTCTTTGACTGGACCGATGTGATTGGACACGCATCGGCCTGGGGCACGTTGGCGTGGTTCGGGACGCTGGTGGCGATGGCCGACGGCCTGAACCGCGTGGGCTTCGTCAAGTGGTTTGCGGCGGGGGTCGCCGGGCGGCTGGGCGGGTTGCCGCCCCTGGCCGCGATGCTCGTGCTGCTGGCGGTCTTCTTCTTCGGACACTACCTCTTCGCCAGCGTTACGGCGCACGCCACCGCGATGATGCCGGTTGTGCTGGCCGCCGGCGCAGGCATCCCCGGCCTTCCCATGACGCAGTTCGCGATGCTGCTCAGCCTGGAGTTGGGCATTATGGGGATTCTGACGCCCTACGCGACCGGCCCGAGCCCGATCTATTCCTCCAGCGGTTACCTGCCGCCCTCCGACTACTGGCGGCTGGGGCTCATCTTCGGTTGTTTGTTCTTTGCGGTGTTCCTTGTGATCACCGTGCCGTGGACGGGCCTTATATTGGCGCGCTGACGGCCGGGCCCGCACGCAGTCTACGCGTCCTGCGACTCCAGTTGCTCGATGCCCTGATCGTAGGGCCCGACTTCGCCAGACTGCCGCAGACGCGCGTCCACCTCGTAGAACATGGCCTTCATGAGTTCGGCCGAAGTCGGCGATTCAACCACGACCACCAGTACGGGCTGATTCGAAGACGCTCGCACCAGGCCCCACGTGCCGTCGTCCAGCACCACGCGGACGCCGTTGACCGTGATCACCCGCGCGATCTTCCGGCCGCAGATCGTGGCCCCGGCGGCGTGCAACTGTTCGTAGGTCTCGCGGAGCTTCTTGACGACATCGTACTTCTTGTCGTCCGGGCAGGAGGGCGACATCGTGAGCGACTGCCAGGTGCGCGGCAACTCATGGCGCAGTGCCGAGAGCTTCTTCCCGGTGTGATCGAGCAACTGCGCCACCAGCAGCGCCGACCGCATGGCGTCGTCGTAGCCGCCACCGATGGGAGGAGCCGGGAAGTAGTGGCCGCTCTTTTCAAAGCCCGCCAGCGCGCCCAGCTCATGCACCCGTCGCTTGATGTAGGAGTGGCCGGTGATCCAGTAATCCACCGTGCACCCGCGCGAAATCAGCACCTCGTCGCGCTCGAACAGGCCGGTGGACTTCACGTCGACGACGAACTTGGAGTTCGGATAGGTACGGCTAAGGTCCCGCGCCAGCAGGAGGCCCATCTTGTCGGCGAATAGTTCGACCCCCTCGTCGTCGATGACGCCCAGCCGGTCGCCGTCGCCGTCGAACGCGAAGCCGATGTCGGCGCCCGTCCTCTTGACCTCCTCCCGGACCGAGACCAGCATGGTGTGGTCTTCGGGGTTGGGGTTGTAGTTGGGGAAGGTCCAGTCCAGGTCGCAGTGCAACGGGACGACCTCGCAGCCGATCCGTTCGAGCAATGGCGGCGCGAACAGGCCGCTTGTTCCGTTGCCGGTGGCCACCACGATCTTCAACGGCCTATTCAGCCGAACGCCTTCCACCAGGCTGTCGATGTAGCGCCCCGCGATGTCGGGGCAGGAGAAGTAGCGGCCTTCGCCCTGGTAGTACTCGCCGCCGAGCACGATGTCGCGAAGCTCGGCCATTTCCTTGGGGCCGTGGGTGAGCGGAGGCTGATCGCCCACCTTGACGCCCGTCCATCCGTTCGGATTATGACTGGCGGTGACCATGGCCACGCCGGGCGCATTCAAAGCCTTCCGGGCGAAGTAGCCGACCGGCGTGATGGCCACGCCCACGTCGTAAACCTCGCAGCCCGCCGACATGAGTCCCAAGGCGAGGGCGTGCTTGACGGAGGAACTGTACCAGCGGTAATCGTGGCCGACGACGACCTTCGGAGTGGCACCGCCGCCCATCTTCCGCAGTTGGGTGCCCAGGCCGGCCCCCACGCAGCGCATGCCGGAGAGGTTCAGCGATTCGGGGAACCGCCAGCGGGCGTCGTATTCCCGGAACCCGTAGCGGTCCACCAGGGGTTCCCGTTCGTATTCGGCGGAGTTGTACTTGAGCCGCTGCGCGATCTTTTCCATGGCTGCCTCCCAGTATTTCTAGCGTAGCTCCGAACGCGCCCTGGGCGCGGGAGGCAATGCAGTCCCGCTCTGGCCCCGCCGCGCCTCCAGCGAAAGCTTAACAGGCGCGGGCGGCGAGGCGCAAACTCAACCGGCGTCCGGCTGGGCCGCGTGGATTTCCTGCAGGCTCCAGACGCGGAGGGGGTCGCGGCGGCGGCTGGCGACCGCTTCGGCGGCGGCCTTGGCGGCGCTCATCGTGGTGATGCAGGGGATCCGATTGGCGATGGCGGCCCGGCGGATCGCCTTTTCGTCGCTGAAAGAATGCGCGCCGGCCGAGGTGTAGATCACCAGTTGGATCTTGCCTGCCTTCATGAAATCCACGGCGTTCGGGCGGCCCTCGTTGACTTTGAAGACCGTCTTCACGGGCAGTCCCGCCGCCTGCAACGCCGCCGCGGTGCCGCGCGTGGCCACCAGCGAGTAGCCGAACTCGGCCAGACGCCGCGCTACTTCGACCGCTCCGGGCTTGTTGTGGTTGTTCACGCTGATGAACACGCAGCCGCTCCCGGGCAGCGGCGTGCCGGCGCTCAACTGGGCTTTGGCGAAGGCCTCGCCGAACTCCATGCCCACGCCCATTACCTCGCCGGTGGAGCGCATCTCCGGTCCCAGCGCCGGATCGACACCGGGGAATTTGTTGAACGGGAACACCGGGGATTTCACGAAAGACTGCGGCACGGGAAGGCAGCCTTCCACCACGCCGCCGGTCAGGTGCGCCAGTTCCCGGAGTTTTTTGCCGAGCATGAGTCCCACCGCGACCTTCGGCAACGGCACGCCCGTCGCCTTGCTGACGTAGGGCACCGTGCGCGAGGCTCGCGGGTTCACTTCCAGCACGTATACCTTCCCGTCCTTGATCGCGTACTGCACGTTCATCAGCCCGATCACCTTGAGGGCGCGCGCCAGACGCACGGTGTAGTCCTGAATGGTGGCTCTTTCGGCTTCGCCGAGCGAAATGGCCGGCAGCACACAGGAACTGTCGCCGGAGTGAATACCGGCCTCCTCGATGTGCTCCATGATGCCGGCGATGAGGACGTCCTCGGAATCCGAAAGCGCGTCGACATCCACCTCGGTAGCGTCTTCCAGGAAGCGATCGATCAGAACCGGGCGGCGCTGGCTGAAAGTGACGGCCTCGCGCATGTAGCGGCGCACCGTGTCTTCGTCGTAGGCGATGACCATGGCACGGCCGCCCAGTACATAACTGGGCCGCACCAGCACCGGGAATCCGATCACGCGCGCCACCGCGCAAGCCTCTTCAGCGCCGGTAGCGGTGCCATTGGCGGGCGAAGGAATGCCCAGGTCGTCGAGCAGTTTGCCGAAGAGCTTGCGGTCTTCGGCCAGGTCGATGTTGGCCGGGTCCGTGCCAATGATAGGGACGCCCTGGCGCTTGAGCGGCAAAGCCAGCGTCAGGGGCGTCTGCCCGCCGAACTGCACGATGACGCCGTCGGGCTTCTCTGTGTCGTAGATGTTCAGGACTTCTTCCAGGGTGAGCGGCTCAAAATAAAGCCGGTCGCTGGTGTCGTAATCGGTCGAGACGGTCTCTGGATTGCAGTTGACCATGATCGACTCGCGGCCGAACTCTTGCAGTGCGAACGAGGCGTGGCAGCAGCAGTAATCGAACTCGATTCCCTGGCCGATGCGGTTCGGGCCACTGCCGAGGATCATGACTTTCTTGCGATCCGAGGGGTCCGCTTCGCATTCCGTTTCGTAGCTGGAGTAAAGGTACGGCGTGAAGCTCTCAAACTCGGCCGCGCAGGTGTCGACGCGATTGAACACGGCGCGGATTCCGTGCTGCTTCCGGCGCTCCCGCACGGCCAGCGGATCGGCCTTCCACGTGCGCCCCAGGAAGGCATCCGAGAAGCCGTCGCGCTTGGCGGCGCGCAGCGCCTCGGGGGTGACCGTGTCCAGGCTCGCCTTGGCCAGCGCGTTCTCCTCGTCGATGATCTCTTTGATCTGGCGCAGGAACCAGGGGTCGATGGCGGTGTACTCGCGAACCTGCTCCAGGCTGTAGCCGCGCCGCAGCGCGAAGAAGACGTAGCCCAGCCGCTCGGGGGTCGGTGTGATCAGTTTCTGCGGGATCAGCGCTTCGTCGAAGACTTCGGCCGTGGCCGCCTTGCCGGTCTCCAGGCTGCGCATTCCCTTGGCCAGCGCCTGCTTGAAGGTGCGGCCGATGGCCATGACCTCGCCGACCGACTTCATCTGCGTGCCGAGCACCGGTTCGGCGCCGGGCAATTTCTCAAACTGCCAGCGCGGGATCTTCGCGACAACGTAGTCGATGGTCGGCTCGAAGCAGGCCGGCGTCTTGCGGGTGATGTCGTTGGTGATCTCGTCCAGCCTGTAACCCACGGCCAGCTTGGCCGCGATCTTGGCGATGGGGAACCCGGTGGCCTTGGAGGCCAGCGCCGAACTGCGCGACACCCGCGGGTTCATTTCGATCACCACCATGCGGCCGTTCTCGGGGTTGATGGCGAACTGCACGTTCGATCCGCCGGTATCGACGCCGATCTCCCGCAGGCAGGCCAGCGCGCCGTCGCGCATCATCTGGTACTCGCGGTCGGTGAGCGTCTGCGCAGGAGCTACGGTGATCGAGTCG
>CAZVIK010000059.1:0-19717 GCA_964627045.1 uncultured Solibacteraceae bacterium
AAACGAGGATCCAGCGTCTCCGGACTCCGCACAACCGAGCCCACCATCACGAAATCCTCCGGCGTGGCTTCGCGGAGCACCGAAAGGTTGGCGACGATCTCCTCATCGGAGCCGTAGTCAAAAAGAGCGCCTTCCGTGGAGCCGGCGCCGGCGAAAGGCCCACCGGCACCAAGGAGCGCCGCCTTGAGCACGGCGGCATCCGACCAGTTGTAGGGGATGTGACGAAAGCTTGCGGTGAGCCCGCCGAGCGGAGCCCCGTCCTCCAATAACGCATCGAGGGCGCGGCCGCCGAAGTGGGGGCCTTCCGGGTCCAGGTCCAGCACGTGAATCGATACGCGCCGGCCGCGGAGCAACTCCGGATGCTCCCGGTTGAGCAGGATCAGACCGTTTAGGCAATCGGCCGCAGGACCGCCTCCTATGTTCCAGAGGGACACCGGGCGGTGGTCCGCGGTAGCCAGCGCCTCGGTAAAGGCATCGGCAATCAGGCGGGCCAAATCCCGCAGGCGGAAGCGGAACGAGAGGGGCATCAGGCCACCGGCCATCTTCCGGTCAATTTCGTTGGCGTAGACGCCGAGATTGGCGGGGCCGAGCCGGTTGAGGTAGGTGACCATGCCGGTCATGTACGAGTTCACGGACTCCGCCCAACCACGCGCCAATACGGATTTCGCCGCCAGAGCGCGCACGGCCTCCGGCGGTGCAGCCTTAATGATCGCCAGACCTCGCACGGCTTCATCGATCATGGACGATAGCTGGGCCTCGGTTACGTCGCAGGCGAAGGCTGCGTGGGTGATGTCGATCACCGGCAACTCGATGCCGTCGTCGCTCACGGCGTAACAGACGCCGGTTTTTTTGTTTGCTTCCGGAATTCGTGCCGCTGGTTCAACGCCCATAGTCCGGATACCCTTTTTGACGTCTGAATCCCTCGCTAAGGCACGCTCTGCTGGACGATCTCCCAGATCGCGTCAATGTCATCCTGCGTCGTTCCGAAATTGCCGATGGAGAAGCGAATCACGAATCGCCCGTCGAGAACGGTGTGCGAAAGGAAAGCCTTCCCGGTCGAGTTCACCCGTTCGAGCAACTCGCGGTTTTCGTCGTCGGTCCCCTTGTAGCGGAAGCACACCAGCGAGAAGTGCACCGGAGCGATCAACTCAAAGCGCGCATCGGCGGCGACGGCCCGGGCCACGCGCTGGCCAAACCCGATGTCGCGGCGCAGGAACTCGGAGACGCCTTCTCTGCCGTAGTAGCGCAGGACGAACCACAACTTGAGCGACCGGAACCGCCGCCCCATGGCCAGGGAGTAGTCCATCAGGTTGGTGGCCACGCCGTCGTGGCTGGTCTTCAGATACTCGGGCACCAGCGTGAAGGCGCGGCGCAGCAGATCCGGGCGCCGGGTAAAAAAAGCGCTCAGGTCGCTCGGCGTGAGCAGCCACTTGTGAGGGTTCGTCGCCAGAGAGTGAGCCCGTTCGGCGCCCTCCAGAATCCAGCGGCGTTCCGGCAAGATGGCGGCCGCCCCGGCGTAGGCGGCGTCGATGTGCATCCAGAGATTGTGCTTTTCGGCGATCGCGGCGATTTCGGCCACCGGGTCCACGCTGCCCGCGGACGTCGTCCCCACGGTTGCGACCACGCAGAACGGCTTCCGGCCGGCCCGCCGATCGGCTCGGATCGCAGCCTCCAGCAAGTCCGTCCGCATGCGGAACTCCCCATCGGCCGCGATCTTACGGACGTTCTCCTGGCCGATCCCCACGGCGATGGCGCCCTTCTCGATCGAGGAGTGCGCGTGCTCGGAGGCGTAAAGGGTGAGGCCGCGAATGCCGCCCTTGGTGCGGATCTCCGGATCGGCCATCTCCCGCGCCGCGGCTATCGCGTGGACGGCGGCCATCGAGGCCGTGTCGTGAACGATCCCGAAAAACTCCTGCGGCAGTCCCAACCACTGTCGCAGCCAGCCGAGCGTCACTCCTTCCAGTTCCGTGTTGGCCGGCGAGCTTTTCCAGACGATGGCGTTGGTGTTCAACGTGGCCGAGAGCATCTCGCCCAACACCCCCGGCGGCGTGCCGGAGCTGGGGAAGTAGGCCATGAACCGGGGATGGTTCCAGTGGGTGACGGCGGGGACAACCAGCTTGTGGAAGTCCGCCAGGATGGCGTCGTAGGATTCGCCCTTCTCGGGCGCCGAAGAGGGCAAGGCTCGGGCCAGATCGCCCGGCTGCATGTCCGGCAGGACGGGATACTCCCGTGGATTGTCCAGATAGTCTGCGATCCAGTCCACAACCTGGTGGCCGGCTCGCCGGAAATCGTCTGTGGCTTTGCTCATGAGGGTCCGGCGGCTCCCCCGGCCGCGACATCACGGGCGGGGTGCGCCGCTACCCTTCAGTTTCCACCATAACCGGCCGCCGCGACCACTCGGCCCCCGCATGCAGGATGCACCCTGCGCGGAGTCAGACGCGGTAGGTGTCGGCCCGCCAATTGACGGCCGCCCGCTTGATGGCGTCCTCAGACAGACCCTCCTCGGCCGCACGGGCGGCCAGCGCCAGAAACTCGCCATCGGAGGCGAAACGCAGGCCGATGACTTGGCGGATCGTCAGGCGCGGGTCCAGCGGCTTCCCGCTCATGACGAAGTGGCGCAGGTTCTCCTCGGCGCGAATCGCCCGGTCCTGCGCCTTCAGGGCAAACAGCCGCGCCAGCACTGACGCGATCATCACCGCAAGGGTGAGCGCGGCGATCAACGAGGCGCTGTAGATCCGTTGGTGGTCGCCCCAGCTTTTTACCAGGTTCACCACCGATCCGATGAGGGTCGCCAGCAGGAGGCCGAACAAGACGACGTGGAACATAGGCACGTACTGCCTGTGATTGGCGTAGTTCTGAGAGTTCATGGCGTGAGGCCCTTTGGCGCGATTCTACCTCTTTTGACTCGGCGTGATAGCTTGGGATTCTGGCAATTCGGAGGAAGCGATGTCCGCACGCGAAATGTCTCATGGGATCTCACGCCTGTTGGCGGCTGCTTTGGTTCTCGCCTCGGCGAACCTGCTGGCACAGGCGCCAGGCTCGATCTCCCTTCCCAAGCCCCAGGTAACCGGCGGAATGCCGCTGATGCAGGCGCTGAACGAACGGATGACGCGCCGCGAGTTCAGCCCCGGGAAGTTGCCCGAGCAGGTTCTGGCGAATCTGCTGTGGGCCGCCTTCGGCATCAACCGTCCCGACGGGCGGCGTACGGCGCCGTCGGCTTCGAACATGCAGGAGATCGACGTGTACGCGGTGACCGAGCAGGGCGTCTACCGGTATGACGCCAAGGCGCATGCACTGGAACCCCACCTTTCGGGGGACTTTCGAGCCGCCACCGGCGGGCAGGACTGGGTGGCCAAGGCGCCGCTCAATTTGGTCTTCGTCTCCGACTACTCAAGAATGGGACAGCGGACCGAAGAAACCAAGCGCGTCGATTCCGGCACCGACACCGGATTCATCGCGCAGAACGTCTACCTTTTCTGTGCTTCCGAGGGACTGGCGACCGTGGTGCGCGGCGGCCTGGACCGGCCGGCCATGGAGAAGGCGCTGAAGTTGCGCCCCGATCAGCGGGTGGTACTGGCGCAGACCGTCGGGTATCCGCCGAAGAAGTAGCGGCGCCGGATTTGGGCTTCGGCTACCGCCTTCCGGCACATCCACCGGCCCGGCATCACGGCATGCAATGGCTGGGTGTGGCTTCAGGTATACTCATGCAGTGAAGGTACCCGGGTTTCAGGGGAGAGGAGAGGTTCTTATGGAATCAAGACGCACATTTCTAAAGGCTTCCGCGGCGGCGGCGGTAGTCTCCAAGACCGTACTCGGAGCCAATGACAGAGTCCAGATGGGCGTGATCGGCCCCGGCTGGCGCGGGATGACCGTGTGGGGTTGTTTTTCCAAGCATGCAGACTGCGTGGGTGTGGCCGCGGCAGACGTGAACAGCAAGACCCTGGCGGCCTCGGCGCAGAAGATCGGCGCCAAGGTGGACACCTACAGCGATTACAGAAAGCTGCTCGAACGCAAGGACATCGACGCCGTGCTGGTGGCCACGCCCGATCATTGGCACAGCCCCATCACGGTGGACGCCTTCGCCGCTGGTAAGGACGTGTACGTCGAGAAACCGATCTCGAACACGCTGGAAGCGGCGCAGCGGATGATGGAAGCCTCCAAGAAGTACAACAAGCTCATGCAGCTCGGCGTGCAGCAGCGCAGCGGGCAGCACTTCAACGAGGCGGCCAAGATCGTCCAGAGCGGCCAGTTGGGGAAGGTTTCCCACGCCGTGATGGTCCAGCCGGGCTCCTACAACCAGGCGGCGCAGCCCACTTCGGCTCCCCCGCCGGAGTTGGATTGGGAGATGTGGCAGGGCCCGGCCCCGCGGCGTCCATACTCCCCCATGCGGCGTATGTGGCGCGCTTTCTATATGTACGGCGGCGGCCTGGTCACCGACTGGGGCGTCCACCTCACCGACATCATGACCATGTACCTCGGCTGCGACACCAAGGGCCCGCTGCTGACCAGCGCTTCGGCCCAATACGTGAACGCCGCCAAGGATCTGGAGCAGGTTCCCGACAGCTTCTCCTGCTCCTGGCAGTACGAGAACTTCGTCGCCTCCTTCACCAACGCCGTGCCGCCCGGCACACCTTTCAACTCGCAGGGCAACTGGTTCTTCGGCCAGCGCGGCGTGCTGCACATCAACCGTTCCGGCTACCAGGTGTTCCCGGTACAGGGCCGCAGCATGCCCGGTGGACCCCCTCCTCCGGCGCCGATCGAGGCCAAGACCGTCAACGTGAAGGAAGAATACGATAACGACCCCGACACCACGGCCCACACTCGTAATTTCCTGGATTGCGTGAAGAGCCGCAAGCAGCCTGTGGCCAACGCCGAGGTCGGTTTCTACTCGACGTTGCCGTGTCTGATCGGGTTGATGGCGATCCAGCAGGGCAAGTCTTTCGCCTGGGACGGAAAGACGGCGAAAGCGGTCTGACGCCGGCTCAAGGAGTGTCAAATGAGCGGGCCCACCAGACGTGAGCTACTCGGCGGGGCGGCGGCGGTTGCCGCCGCCCTTCCGCTTTCCTCCAACGCCCAGCCGGTGAATGCCCAGGGCTTGGATTTTCCCATCGAGGACTATCACGTTCACCTCAACAGCCTGACCATCGAGCAGGTGATGGCGCGTTCCCAGGAGACCGGCGTGAAGTACGGCGTCATGGAGCATGCCGGGACCAAAGAAAACGAATATCCCATCGTCCTCTCCAACGACAAGGAACTGGCCGGGTGGATCGAGAAGCTGACCGGAAAAGGCGTCTACATCGGCGTGCAAGCCGAGTGGATCGACTGGGCCCCGTGCTTTTCGAAGGAGGTCTTCAGCCAACTGGACTACGTACTGACGGACTCCTGGACCGTTCGCGACGCCAACGGCAAGCGCGTCAAGGCCTTCGGCCAGGGTTACGACCCGGGCAACGATCCGGAAGCCTTCATGAAGTGGTACGTCGATTGGATCGTCGAGATCCTGGAGACCACGCCGCTTGACATCTGGTCCCACCCGATGTGGGTGACCCGGAAGTTCCAGGCCCAACTGGAGCAGATGTGGACCGAGGAGCGCATGCGGCGCGTCGTGATGACGTGCAAGAACACCAATACGGCGGTTGAGATCGACTCCAGCGTGAAACTGCCAACGATGCCTTTCCTTAGAATGGCCAAGGCCGAGGGCATCAAGTTCTGTTTCGGGGCCAGCAGCCAGGGCACCCGGATCAACCCTATCGATTGGTCGATCGCCACGGCAAGGGAACTCGGTCTGACGCGGAAGGACATGTTCCAACCGGCCCCGCGCGGGCGCAAGCCGATCCAGATCCGGAAACTGCGAAGCTGACGCGGGGAGCCTGCGCGCCGCCGATGCTTGCGTTTGCCGTCCCGCTGAAGCCGGCTTCGGCCTCGAAGTCGTGGGGGCGGGTCTCTGTCTTGTTGGAGCGAACGCTCCGCGCGGCGTGCGCCCAAACCCATCCCGGGTTTCGGGTCGTCGTCGTCTGCCACGAGTTACCGTCCATTGGGTTCTCGGACCCGCGACTGGAGTTCGTGCCGATGGACACCCCGAGGCCCGCCTCGACCGAGCGGATGGAGGTGCGGCGCGACAAGGGCGCCAAGTTGTTGGCCGGCTTCCGCCGGGCCGTGCAGCACGGCGCAACGCACGTCATGCCGCTGGACGCCGACGACTGCGTCAGCAATCGCCTCGCCGCGCACGTGGCTTCGCACCCTTCGGCCAATGGGTGGTTTTTCGCGAAGGGTTACTTTTGGCGCGAAGGCCTGAACGAGGTCCACGTCGAGCGCCGCCGCTTCCACCAGTGGTGCGGCAGCAGCCACATCGTCAAACTGAGCCTGTTGGACCTTCCCGAAGGCGATGCGCCCGGCTGGCACTTGCCGCACAAACTCGTCGAACGCGAACTGAGGCGGCGCGGGACAAGGCTGGCGCCGCTTCCTTTTCCGGGGGCGGTGTACCTGGTGTCGCACGGCGAGAACCTCTTTGACCACGCACGCATTCTCTGGCCCGCAAACCCCGTCAAATACTGGCTTCGCCACCTGCTCTACCACCGTCCACTAACGCCGGAACTGCGCGCGGAATTCGGTCTCGATTGGCCCGCCGGAACCCACTGAGCGGCCGGCTCCTTAGGATGAATCGACAATTCGGCGTGCTGGAGGGAAGGACTATCCCGCCGGTTGAGAGGTCTCACCGCGGGAATCGTGTGGCTGCCGGACCCCGCTACCCAGACCGCGCGATTCCGGCACACCCCCAGCCACGGTCCGGAAGCACTTCGATTCGGTTTGGTGCTGGAGGAGGGGGTCGAACCCTCATGACCAGTGAAGGTCGCGGGATTTTGAGTCCCGTGCGTCTGCCAGTTCCGCCACTCCAGCGCTCGGCCATGGCGCGCGTGTAAACCGCGCCAATGCTTCAGTATATCAGCAGTCTCACAGCGGCAGCACCTGGTGATCGGCACTGCCCGGATCGATACGTTCGTACAACCGATCCAGCAATCCTGTGCCGTACTCGGCCAAGAACGGCAGGATCGAATAAAAGCGTTCCTGCATCTGGCGCTCGGGGTAGAGGAGCCTCGTCAGGCGGCCGGAATCCTCTCCCGCCCGCTCGGCGCGGCGTAGCGCCTCGCGTCCGGCTTTTCGTTCGATCTTGCCCATCTGGTGCAGGATTTTGCGCGTGCTCCGCGCGGCCGCCTCGGCGAGAGTGGGGTCGAACGCAGCCAGTTGCGTCCGCAATCGCTCCATTCGCTCACCGGTCTCCGAAGCG
Source organism: uncultured Solibacteraceae bacterium (assembly GCA_964627045.1). GTDB lineage: Bacteria > Acidobacteriota > Terriglobia > Bryobacterales > Bryobacteraceae > CAZVIK01. Next base: position 7,283 of record CAZVIK010000059.1, read on the forward strand.
GCGGCTTTCAAACTCCGGTCGAGATCGGCCGGGATGAGCGCCGCCGCCATCCGCTCGGCCACCGCCTGCTCGCCCGCTCGCAGGTCGCCCAAGGCCAGGCCGTACCGGTCCATCAACTTCGCGCATCGCGCATCCATCAGCGTGAACCCGGCGCGATTCACCACCACCGGCATCCGGCCGAGCAGCGCCTTGTAGAGCGCCCCGGCCTGTGCCATGTAGGCGACCTCGGCGGGGCCCATCACGACCGCAACCGTCGGCATCATGAAGTCCTGGACCACGGGCCGAAGCAGGGCGTTCGGAGAGAGGTCTTCCGGCCGGGATGGTGCGACGCCTCCTTTAATGGGGACCCGGCGGCCGCCCTCCAGTGAAAACAGCAGGGTCCCACCCTCCTCGACCTTGACCTGAGCGTGGTATCCCGCGGCCTCCAACGCCCGCCCCCGCTCGACGACCAGGCGGACAAGTTGGGTGTGACGGGCCGAAGCCTCCGCAAGCATCGGAGCCGCCAGGGCGCGCATGGCGGGATGGAGCGGATCCAGAAGGAGAACCCCGTACGGCTTGAGCCAGCGTTCGAGAAGGCGGCGAAACCCTTCGCCAAACGTGCACCCGCCCGTATACGCCGTCGCCACCGCATCGATCACCTCTTCGGCGAACGGCAATTCGCTCAACGTGTGGCGGAGGTAAGCCACGGGATCTCCGCCAACCCGGACGGGACCGACCGGCTGCTGGGCGGCGGCGCCCGGAGCCTCGATCCGTACCGGCCGATGGCCTGCACCGTAAACGCGGCAGTGGTTGACCTCGGCGAAATCGTGGTCTTCGGTGGCCATCCAGAAGACCGGAACTGTGCGGATCCCCCGTTCGGTCAGCCGCGCCGCCAGCCGCGCCGCCGTCAGGGCCTTATAGATGGTGTACGCGGGTCCCAGAAACAGGCCAACCTGCTGGCCGGTGGCCACGACGCAGGTGCCCGGTTCTGCCAGCGTTTCCAGCCCAGGGTTCCCCGGGTTCTGTTCGGCCAGCGCGTCCACCAGCGCCGCGCGCCGCTCGGCTGGATAGTCGATCCTACCGGCAGACACCACGTAACTATCTGGGTTTGCGGGGGATAACTCGTAGTACCTTGATACCGCTTCAAAGGAGCGCGCGTGGTCGGCCGCCAGACGGCTGACCCCGGGAAGGCTTTCGTAAGGCACCGAGCGGTCCGGCATGGGGAAAAACAAGCGTACCAGATCCATTCACCCTCCACAAAATCCGGGATTTCTGATACCGTGGAATTGCTCAGAGCGCAGATGAGGGACGATTTCGATTTCCGCCGGCGCGCCGACGACGCTCTGCGGAGCTTGCTGCGGGCTCTTGCTCCGGTGGCCGAGGACTATGGGTTCCGGGTGGGCATCGAGGAAGGAACTCTGGAAATCGATTTCCACGCGCCAAAGGGATCGATCTCCATCGCGCCGCACGCTCCCAGCCAGGTCTGGATCACCAACGGCGGGAAGACACGGAAGTTGACGTGGGACGTCGTCGAAAACGCGTTCATCCTGGAAGCAACCGGGCAGGATTTGCAGCAGGTGCTTGAAGAAGCGATCAGCCAGCAGATCGGCGAGGACGTCACGCTCTAGGACGAATGGCCGGCGTCTACATTTCCTACCCTTTCTGCGGGCAGAAGTGTACCTTCTGCAATTTCGCCTCGGGGGTCTTTCCGGCGGCTCTGGCGGAAAAGTACCTGAAGGCGCTCGGTGCGGAGATCCGGAGCCACGCTTGGCGTTGGCGTCCCGAGACTCTGTATCTCGGAGGGGGTTCCCCCGGCAATCTCGAGGCGGGAAAATTGGAGGCGTTGCTCACCGAAGTACCGGGCCGCCCGTGGACGGAAGCCACCATCGAGGCGCCTCCGGGATGCGTAACCCCCGAAAAGGCCGAGCGATGGATCGCCGCGGGGTTGACGCGCGTGAGCCTCGGAGTGCAGTCGTTCGTTCTCGGGGAACTGGCCCGCACAGGCCGCCGGCACACCGCGAACACGGCGGCCGGCGACGTGGGCCTGCTGCGAAGCGCGGGAATCGGCAATTTCAACATCGACTTGATCGCGGGACTCCCGGGCCAGACTCCGGCAAGCTGGCGGGAGTCGCTGGAATGGGTGGACCGGCTGGAGGCGCCGCACGTCTCCGTCTACATGCTGGAGGTGGACCATGACAGCCGCCTGGGCGAAGAGATCCTCGCGGGCGGCTCGCGCTACGGCGCCGCCGAGGCGCCCGATGAGGATGTCACCGCCGGCCTCTATGAGGCCGCCGTCGATTACCTGGCCTCGATCGGCCTGGCGCGCTATGAGATTTCCAACTTCGCCCGGCCCGGTTTCCAGTCCCGGCACAACCTGAAGTACTGGCGTCTGGAGCCCTACGCGGGCTTCGGCGCGGACGCCCATTCCTTCGATGGCTTGGCCCGCAGCCAGAACGTCGAATCGCCATCGGAATACGTGTCACGATATGAGACGAGTGAGACCCCGGTCGTTTCTAGGGTGCCCGCGCGGCTTGCAGAGGAAAGGCTCTTCCTGGGCCTCAGATTGGACGCGGGAATCGTGCCGAATTCGAGCGAGTGGGAAAGACACGATTCGGCCTTCCGCCGCTTCGCCGCCGCCGGGCTTATCGAGAGCGACGGCGCCAGCCTCCGCCTCACGCGGCGCGGCGTACTGATGTCTAATGAAGTGTTCCAGGAGTTTCTTGAAGGATGACCGGCAGCGAGTACATCGACCTGAGGAGTGACACCGTCACCCGCCCCACGCCCGAGATGCGCCGCGCCATGGCCGAAGCCGAGGTGGGCGACGACGTTTACGGCGAAGACCCCACCGTGAACCGCCTGGAGGCCCGCGCCGCCGAGATCTTTGGCAAACAGGCCGGGCTATTCGTCCCCACCGGCAGCATGGGAAACACGATTGCCGTGAAGTTGCACACCAGCCACGGGCAGGAAGTGATCTGTGAGGCACGCAGCCATGTGTACAACTACGAGTTGGCCATGCTCGCCTGGTTCGCCGGGTGCGTCGCGCGTCCGGTCGCCGCCGTGGACGGGATTCTTCGCTGGGAGCAGATCCGCCGTGAGATCCGCCCGCTTTCTCCCTATCGCGCGCCCACGGGGCTGATCGAACTGGAGAATACGCACAACATGGCCGGCGGCGCGGTAACGCCCCCCGCTGTGTTCGATGAGATCTGCGACGGCGCGCACGAATTGGGCCTCAAGGTCCACCTGGATGGCGCACGCATTTTCCACGCCGCTGCGTTTCTTGGCGCCGATGTCAAAGACCTCTGCGCCAAGGCCGACACGGTGATGTTCTGCCTGTCCAAGGGGCTCTGCGCACCGGCCGGTTCGCTATTGGTCGGCGCCCAGGAAGACATCGACCGCGCCCGGCTCTACCGGAAGCGGCTCGGAGGCGGCATGCGCCAGGCGGGGGTTCTGGCCGCGCCGGGGCTGATCGCGCTGGAGGTGATGCCGAAGCGGCTGGCCGAAGACCACGCCAACGCGCGGTTCCTGGCCGGGGAACTGAGCCGGACCCCGGGGATCCAGGTGACGCACGAAGTCCAGACCAACATCGTCATCTTCGACGTGTCGGGCGCGGGGCAGACCGCCGCCGAGTTCAGCCGCCGCCTGAAGAGCCGCGGCGTCCTCATCAACGCCATCGACGACCGTCGCTTGCGCCTTCTGACACATCACGACGCCGGCCGCGACGCTTGCGCGCGCGCGTTACCCGTAATCCGGCAAGTGGCGTCGTCCGCCGGCGGCTAGGGCTCAGCCGCGGCAGGCTTTGAGCAGTTTTTCTTGAAGCTCGGTCTGCTTGTCGGGCAGAAGTTTGGCCCCGCCCGCCGTTACGTAGAAAACGTCCATGGCCTTGTGGGCCTCGGTGTCGATCAGGACGAGTTCAATGTTGCATCCGGCGTCCGAGAGCGTCCGCGCCAGGTCGTAGAGCAGCCCCGGGCGGTCCTCGGCGACGACCTCGATCAGTGTAGAGGCCGGCGACGACTCGCCGTCGAACGAAACCGAAGGGCGAATGCGGGAGCGCTTGGAGGGAACCGGCGGCCGCGGGCGGTGCAACAGGAGCTGGCGCACGTCCATCCGCCCGGTGATGATCCGCTCCAGGGTCAGCCGGAGGCGGTCGACTTCGGCCGGATTCAGGTCCAGGGTGCGCTTGGGGTCCTCGAACACGAACGTGTCGAGCACCATGCCCTTGCGGTTGCCGAACACGTCGGCCTTCAGGATGTTCATGCCGAAGCCGGCCAGCGCCCCGGCGAGCGACGCCAGCAGAAACGGCTTGTCGCTGGCCGCCACCGTGAGCACGTAGCTGCCGTTGCGCCGGCGCAGGTCGATCCCCACGCCGTGCTGCCGGGCGAATTCGTAGAGCGCGTAGTGCGCCTGGAGCTCTTCGGCCGAGTGCACGCGCATGTAGCGCGCCGGAAAACCGGAGAGAAACGCGGCCAGTTCCGGGGACACGTCGGGCGGCGCTTCGATGCGCCCCGTGTCCAGTTCCCGGGTCAGTTCATGATGCGTGATGAGGTACAGGTGCCAGAGTTGTTCCAGGCGCCACGGCGTCATGGCGCGCGGGTTCACGGCGTTGATGTCGGCGTAGGTGACCAGTACCAGGTCCTTCAGCCGTTCTTCGGTGCCAAGGCGCTCGGCCAGCAGCCTGGCCGTCGCCGGTTCGTCCGGGTCCCGCGTGTTGAGAATGTTGGAGAAATCCAGGTGGCGGCCGATCAGAAACCGTACCGCCTGGCGCGTTTCGGCCGGCGCGCCCAGCCGGATCATGGCGTTCTCGGCCAGCCGTTCGGACTCCTCGACGTGCTTGCCCGAGCGCGCCGCTTTCCCGACGTCGTGGAACAACAGCGCCGCGATCAGGTTGCCGCGACTCTGCACTTCGTCGAGCAGGCCGGCGAACTGGCGCCGCAGCGGGTCCTGCGAACCGTGCAACTCCTCCAACCCGCGGATCGCCTCCAGGGAGTGTTCGTCAACCGTGTAGCGATGGTAGAAGTCGCGGACCACCAGGCACTCGATGTCCGCCCACTCGGGCAGCATGGCCCCGAGCACCCCGGTTTCATGCATGGCGGCGAGCGCCAGGCTGGCATGCGGCAGCGACAGGGTCTCCTGGAACCGCGGCCAGAGGTTGCGGGCCGAGGCGAAGTACTGCGCCAGTCCGTGGCGATGGTCGGAAATCCGCTTCTCGGTGTCGGCGGCCAGGCGGAACCCGTGGCGCGCCACGAACGCGAACAGGCGCAACACCACCTCGGGGTCCTTCACCAGCATCGCCGGCGTCTTCAGAAGCACGCGTTCCTTGGACACCGTGAACTCGTGGTTCGAAACACGGCTCCGCCAGTCCCGGAAATTGGACAACAGGACGCTGCCCTGTCCTTCGGTGATCTCCATCCAGCGCGTGGCGGCCCGATAGATGGCGCGGGCGCCGAAAAAATAGTCGCGCATCCAGGCGGCCGCGTCCCGGTGGGGAAAGAAGGGCTGCTCGGAGATCTCCTCCTGCGCGTCGAATGAAAGCAGGTTGCTGTCGCGGCCCGCCATGTGGTGCAAGAACGTGCGCAGTTTGGCCAGAAACTCGCGCGGCCCGTCCAGTTCCGGCGCCGGCTCGGGAACGGGCATCTGGTAAGGCTGGGCCGACCGCAGTTGGCTGAGCCACCTCACCAGTTGCAGGTCGCGCAATCCCCCCGGCGTCTCCTTGACGTTCGGCTCCATGTGGTAGATCGTCTCGGAGTAGCGCGCATGCCTCACCCGCGTGAGGCGCGTCAAGTGCTGGATCAACTCCTGCCGCCGTGAATGGAAGAACTTCGGCAACGCCTCCAGCAGCTTCTGGTAAAGCGATTCGTCGCCGGTCAAGAACCGCTGGTCGAGCAGGCTGATGCTCAGCTCAATGTTGCGGTCGTCCACCTGGCAACATTCCGAGATCGTGTGAACCGAGTGCCCGAGCCGCAGGCCCTGGTCCCAAAGGCCGCGAAGAAACGCGGCCAGAGCGTCGCGGGCGGCCGGCGTGCGCGGCTCCTCGGCGGCCAGCAGCAAAAGGTCCACGTCGGAGTAAGGGTAAAGCTCCCTCCTCCCGAATCCGCCCACGGCCAGCACCGCCATCCCGCCCGGATAGACCGGGGCGAGCGTTTCCAGGAAGGCGCGGCGCACCTGGGCGTCCACCTCGGCGGAGCGGGCGGCGAGCGCGGCCGCCGCGTCTCCGCTGGCGAGGAACGCCTCGCGCGCCGGATCTTGCTTGGCTTGGAGCGACATCAGAGAGCCGCGTCCGCGCGGTCCTCATTTCGGATGCGGATCGCCTCCTCGACGTTGTACACGAAAATCTTGCCGTCGCCGATTTTGCCGGTGCGCGCCGCCGAAATCACGGTCCGGACCACTTCCTCGACGCGCGCCGCCGCCACCACCATCTCCAGCTTCACCTTGGGAAGAAGATCGACCTGGTACTCCTGCCCGCGATAAACCTCCTTGTGCCCCTTCTGCCGGCCGTGGCCGCGCACCTCGGTCACCGTCATCCCGTCGATGCCGATGCCTTTCAGGGCCTCTTTGACGTCCTCCAGCTTGAATGGTTGAATGATCGCCTCGATCTTCTTCATCTGCTTGTCCTTTCCCGCCTTTCAGGGGCGTCGCTGCCTATGCTTCGAGATTGTACGCCTCTTCGCCGTGCAGGCTCAGGTCCAGGCCCTGGATCTCGTGCTCGGCCGGAACTCGCAGCCCGACGACAACGTCGCAGATCTTCAGGATAACCAGGGTGCCTACGATCGCTAAACCCCAGGCGATCGCGCTGCCGATGGCCTGGTTGAGTACTTGGGTCATATTGCCGTCCACCAGTCCGAGCGGCGCGGGATTTCCGGCGGAGTCCTTCAGCGCGCTGTTGACGGCGCTGGTCGCAAACACGCCCGTCAGCAGCGCCCCCAGCGTTCCGCCCGCTCCGTGCACGCCGAAGGCGTCCAGCGAGTCGTCGTACCCGAACTTGTGTTTGATCGCGGTCACCATGAAATAACACACGATGCCGGCCGCGAAGCCGATCAGCAGCGCCGGCATCGGCTTCACAAAGCCGGAGGCCGGCGTGATCGCCACCAGGCCCGCCACCGCGCCGGAGATCCCGCCGAGCACGCTCGGCTTGCCGCCGCGCATCCATTCGGCGATCATCCAGCCCAGGGCCGCCGCAGCCGCTCCGAAGTGCGTCGCGACGAAGGCGCTGGTCGCCAGCCCCGAGGAACCCAAGGCGCTTCCCGCATTGAACCCGAACCAGCCCACCCACAGCAGGCACGCGCCGATGAAGCTCAGCACCAGGCTGTGCGGCTTCATCGGTTCGGATGGATAGCCGGTGCGCTTGCCCAGGTAGAGCGCGCAAACCAACGCCGATACCCCCGAAGTGATGTGAACCACCGTCCCGCCGGCGAAGTCGAAGCAGGGGATGCTTCCGCCCGAGAACGCGTTCAACAGCCCTCCCTTGCCCCACACCATGTGCGCCATCGGGAAGTAGATCAGCAGCATCCACAGCGTGGTAAATAAAAGCATCGCGCTGAACTTCATGCGCTCGGCGAACGCGCCCGAGATCAACGCCGGCGTGATGATCGCAAACATCAACTGGTAGATCATGAAGGTCTGCTGCGGGATGGTGCCGGCGTAGTCGGCGTTGGGCTCGGCGCCCACGCCGTTCAAGAACATGTATTGAAAGCCGCCGATCACCGGGGTGCCCTCGCCGAACGCCAGACTGTATCCCACAAAGGCCCAGAGGACCGTCACCAACGCCATCAGGGCGAAACTTTGCATCATCGTGCCGAGCACGTTCTTTTTCCGGACCAGGCCCCCGTAAAACAGCGCCAGTCCAGGACCGGTCATCAGCAACACCAGGGCCGCGCTCGTCAACATCCAGGCGTTATCGCCCGCCGATTGCGCGGCGTTTGTCGCGGCCTCCAGCGCCGCCAGCTTTTCGTCAATGCCCACCGGCGTCTGCGCAGCCAGGGGCAGAATACCCACTAGAGCCATTGGGAACGTCAGGGTTCTCATGAATCACCTCGAAGGATGCACTGCGGACGCGGCAGTATGTTTTCATCATGCACCGGCTAAGTGGAATCTCATAACGCAACGTTTCTATCGGAGCAATTGAAATTTTCTATTGGCGCACCGGGCGGCTCGTGCCCTAGAATCGGGTCAGACAGGCGGGCTCCCCGTCCAACGCCAGCCGCGAGTTTCCCCATTCTTTAAGGAGGCATCACCGAATATGCGAAGCCGAACGTGTCTATTGACGAGTGTGGTTTTCCTGGGAGCGACGATTCAGGCTGGCGCCCAGGACGCCTGGTCCGCCGGCGAGATCGAGTTCAGCGGGCTGGTGGACGGCTACTACAGCCTGAATCTGAATCACCCCTCCGACCGGACCAACCAGCTCCGGAACTTCGACGTGCAGGCCGGCCAGTTCAGCCTGAACATGGCCAAGCTCACGCTCGAGCGTGCCGCCGAGCCGGTGGGTTTCCGTGTGGACCTCGGCTTCGGCAAGGCTTTCGACATGGTGCATGGAGCCGAATCGGCCCCTTCCGCGGTGCGGAACCTGGAGCAGGCCTACTTGACCCTGAAGCCCGCCAAGGCCAAGGGCTTTCAGATGGACTTCGGGAAGTTCGTTACTTCGGCCGGCGCCGAGGTGATCGAAACCCACAGCAATTGGAACTACTCCCGGTCGATCCTGTTCGCCTGGGCCATCCCGGATTACCACATGGGCCTGCGGACCTCGGTGCCCGTCGGCAAGTATTTTACCGGCGGCGTACAACTGGTCAACGGCTGGAACAACGTGGACGACAACAACACGGGGAAGACCGTCGGACTCACCGGTTCGGTGGCTGCCGGGCCGGTCACCTGGGCCAATACTTATTACGCCGGGCCGGAGAAGACCGGTCTGAACGAAGGCTGGCGGCACGTTTACGACACGACGTTGCTCGTGAACGGCTCCAAGGCCAGCGCGTATTTCAACTTCGATTACGGCGCCGAGAAGGAAGCGGGCGCCGGTCCAACCAGCGCCTGGTACGGCGTGGCGGGCGCCGCGCGCCTGTCGCTCAGTGACAACGTCGCCGTCAGCCCGCGGCTGGAGTGGTTTAAGGACCGCGACGGTTTCTCGACGGGCGCCGCGCAGTCGTTGAAGGAATTCACCATCACCGGCGAGTACAAGTGGGCGGAAGGCCTTCTCAGCCGCGTCGAGTACCGGCGCGACTGGTCCGACCAGCCTTTCTTCAACCGTGGCGCGGATCTGGGCGTCTACAAGCACCAGGACACGTTTCTCGTGGGCTTTGTGGCCTACTTCGGGCCGAAGCGCTAGGCCCAATCGGATGACGAATCGCCCAGAGAGGAGAAAGCCATGAGAAGACTACCGTACCCATACGCGGGCATCGTAAGATCGCTCCTGCTGTCGCTGGCCGCCGCGCTCCCCATGCTGGCGCAGGCCGGCGCCAAGACCCCGACCGTGGAAGAACTCCAGACGGTCGTGGCGGCGCTCCAGAAACAGACCGACATCGTCTGGACGGTGATCGCCGCCGCCCTGGTGTTTTTCATGCAAGCCGGCTTCGCGATGGTGGAGTCCGGATTCACGCGCGCCAAGAACGCCGGCAACATCATGATGAAGAACCTGATGGACTTCTGTATGGGTGGCCTGGCCTTCTGGGCCGTCGGCTTCGGCCTCATGTTCGGCCTGAGCAACGGCTTCACCGGGTGGTCCCATTTCTTCACCAACTTCGACAACACCACACTCGACGGCCAGTGGGGCTTCACCTTCTGGCTCTTCCAGGTGGTCTTCGCAGCCACGGCCGCCACCATCGTTTCCGGAGCCATGGCCGAGCGAACCAAGTTCAGCGGGTACCTGGTGTACAGCTTCATCATCAGCCTTGTCGTGTATCCGGTGTTCGGCCACTGGGCTTGGGGGAACCTACTGAACACTGAGAACGCCGCCTCCGGCGCCTGGCTGGCAAACCGGGGCTTCATCGATTTCGCCGGATCGACCGTTGTTCACTCGGTGGGCGGGTGGGCCGCCCTGGCCGGCGCGATCGTGGTTGGCCCCCGGCTGGGCAAGTTCACCAAGGACGGCCGGGCGCGGGTGATCCCCGGGCACAGCCTCACGCTCGCCTCGCTCGGCGTGTTCATCCTGTTCCTTGGCTGGTTTGGGTTCAACCCCGGCTCGACGACCGCCGCCAACGGGCTGGAGTCGCGTATCGCGGTGAATACCATGCTGGCCGGCTGCCTCGGCGCCATCTCCGCGCTGGCGGTTTCCTGGATTAAGTTCGGCAAGGCCGACATCGGCATGACGCTGAACGGGTGCCTCGCCGGATTGGTGGCAATCACCGCGCCCTGCGCAACGGTCACGCCGCTCGGCGCCGTCATCATCGGCGTGTTGGCCGGGATCATCGTGGTCTTCAGCGTCCTGTTTTTCGACAGGATCAAGATCGACGATCCGGTTGGCGCCATCTCCGTGCACGGCGTCTGCGGCAGCTTCGGCACCCTCGCCGCGGCGCTTTTCCACGAAAACCTTTTCACCGGCCAGCCGTTTGATTTCGGGGGCCAGTTGCTCACCCAGGCGATCGGCGTCGGATCCGCCTTTGTCTGGACGTTCTCCACGTGCTTCATCCTGTTCAAGGTGATCTCCAAGACGATCGGCCTCCGTGTGACGCCGGAGGAGGAGATGGAGGGCCTGGACATCGGCGAGCACGGCGCCAGCGCGTATCCGGACTTCGTGCCGTCTCCCTCTACCGGCGGCGTGAGCATGGCCACGGCCGTGGACCTGCCGGCCACAGTGATGCAGCCCCGGACCCAACCTGCGGAGCACAAAACCAAACACGGGGCGGAAGCCGGTCTGCGCGCTGGCCTTCCGCCTCCTTGCTGGTGCTGGCGTGCGGCGGAAGAGCCGATTAACCCAGCCCGGGTGGAAGCAGCGGGTTGCGTTCCAAACCCGGCAACCCGTCTCTGGCCGGACGCACGGAGAAGACAGGCTATCGGAACAGCAATGGCGCCACGTCCCGCAGATCCATCCGCCAGATCGGCCAGGTGTGATCGTCCTTGCGGCCGGGCCACATCTTCTCGTAGTCGGTCCGGACGTAGGTGTGCGTGATGCCGTTTTCCGTCAGGTACTTGGTGAAGGTGTCGGAGTTCTTGATCAGGTGATCTACGGTGCCGCACCGGATCATCAGGAGCTTTAACATCGAATTGGATTTCTTCGGGTCGGCGATGAACTCCTTGAACAGGCCGTACTCGGACTCGTTCAGGAGAATCGCCGGCGAGAGCGCCGCCACCCAGGCGAACTTATCCAGATTCTGCAATCCGAACCGCAGCGTCTGCCCCCCGCCCATCGAGAGGCCGGCGATGGCCCGGTTGTTGCGGTCCGCCAATGTGCGGTAGCCGGCGTCGATGAAGGGAATCAGCTCCTCGATCAGCACCCGCTGGATCTGCACGTTGTTCTGCTGGCGTTCGATCTGATGATCCTCGAACACGTGCCCGCGCGGCATCACGATGATCATCGGTTTGGCCTTGCCCGCCGCGATCAGGTTGTCCAGGATGAAATTCGCGCGCCCATCCACCGTCCAGCCGCCCTCCAGGTCGCCCGATCCGTGCAGCAGGTAGAGCACCGGGTAACGCGTGGAGGCGTTCGCCGCGTAGCCCGGCGGCGTGTACACCCACAGCGCCCGCGTCTGATTCAGGACCTTCGAATGGTGCCAGTTGATCTCCACACGTCCATGGGGGACCTCTTTCGGCGCGTAGAAATCCGGGGCTCCCGGCATGTCGAAGCGGCTGGTCACGCCCGTGGGCCCCACCTTCGCGCCGGGGTTCTTCTGGTCCGCCACCGGCGCGCCGTCCACCATGTAGGAGTAGCTGTATGACTCGGGCCGCAACCCGGAGAGCTTCGCCGTCCAGACGCCGTTGTCGTCCTTGGCCATGGGCAGCGCGTCGCGGCCGGCTACCGTCACCACCTCGCCCCGCACTTCCACGGCCTTCGCCGCCGGAGCGTACATGCGGAAGGTGATCGTGCCGTCAGGCGCCGTTTCCACGGGGGTGAAACTCGGGACGGGCCCAGTTGGCATGACTTGCGCCAGGAGGGGCGCCAAACACGCCGCGATCGGAATCAGCACGATACCTACCAGAAAATTCCGCTTTCGTTGCATGACATGAGCTTCTCAACTTTCCACTGGCAGCGTCAACGGAGGCGGATCGCCGCGGTAGAAATAGGCGCCGTGTGTTTTCTACCCTTCCGCAGGCCACAAACCACGATGGCCCGCGCCGCCGCCACCGGCGATCTCTCCCGCATCCGTAACGTGGCCTAAGCCGCCGGTTGTTTGCGTCCGATGCCCCACTCGCACCCCGGCGCAACCGGCTCGCGTGCCGCGCCTCGGGTTCGCTACGGTAGACGCCGGGGTGGGCCTTGGAGTTCCTGAATCGCCCGGTCCACGCTCTGATGCCACGCGGGATAGTCGAATG
>CAZVIK010000060.1:0-7792 GCA_964627045.1 uncultured Solibacteraceae bacterium
CGCAGGTCTACGGGCCCGCGCCGCACATGCTTCAAATGGATTGGGCCACACTGGTGGGCGCGGCCGTTATCAATCAGAAGACCTGGGAAGCGATCCCGGCTGCCACGCGCGCGAGCCTCGAAAAGGCCGCCGGCGAAGCCGGCGCCACCATCCGCGCCCGAGGCCGCCAGGAAGCCCAGGAGTCGGTGCAAACCATGGTGAAACGGGGACTTAAGGTCCACACGGTCACCCCGGAAATCGAGGCCGACTGGCGGCGCACCGCGGAATCCGTCTACCCGAAAATCCGGGGCAACATGGTACCCGCCGACACGTTCGACCGCGTAATGCGCCTGCTGGAGAGCTATCGCGCCGGCAAGGGCAAGACGGCGAAATGATCGCCGCGGCCGAAAACTACCTTCTGGCCGTCGCGCTCGCCGCGATGATGTTGATTCCATTGGCCGAAAGCGTGCTTCGCTCGGCCTTCCACGTCGGAATCCCGGGCTCCACCGCCATCGTCCAGCACTTGACTCTGGTCGTGGGGATGCTCGGCGGCGCGGTAGCCGCGCGAAACGACCGCCTCCTGTCGCTTTCCACCCTGCAAAGTCTGCTGCATGGCCGCCTCAAGATGGGGGCCCGCATCTTCGCCTATTCTTTCGCTGCGGCGGTGAGTGTATATTTATTCATTGCCGGGGTCCAGTTCGTTCTTAGCGAGCGCGAAGCCGGCAATGTCCTGGTTCCCCACGTCCCGCTCTGGTGGATTCAATCGCTGCTGCCGCTGGGCTTCGCGGCCGTTGCCTGGCGTCTCCTGCGCCACGCCGCCGGCACGTGGCGCGGCCGTGGCGCGGCGATCTTGTTGGCCGCCATCATCTTTTTGATTGCCGCGAAGCCTCCGTTGCCTCCGGCCTCCATGGTGCTGCCGGGATTGCTCCTTCTGGTCGCCGCTACGATTTGCGGCGCGCCGGTATTTGTGGCGCTCGGTGGCGCGGCCCTGATCCTCTTCTGGGGAGAGGGCACGCCCATATCTTCGCTGCCGGTGGATCACTACCGGCAGGTGGTAAACCCTTCGTTTCCAACGATTCCGCTGTTCACGCTGGCAGGCTATTTTTTAGCCGAGGGCGGCGCATCCAAGCGTCTGATCCGCGTGTTCAACGCCCTGTTCGGGCACCTGCACGGCGGCCCGGCCATCGTAACCGCGCTGGTGTGCGCGTTCTTCACCTCGTTCACCGGCGCCTCCGGCGTGACGATTCTCGCGCTGGGCGGCTTGTTGATGCCGATCCTGATTGGCGCGGGGTTTAGGGAACGGCCGGCGCTGGGCCTGCTCACGGGCGCGGGTTCTCTGGGCCTGATGTTCCCTCCCTGCCTGCCGCTGATCCTGTACGCGATCGTGGCGCAGATCACCCTGAAGGAGATGTTCCTTGGCGGCCTGGTTCCGGGCGTGCTTCTGGTCGCCATGACGGCTTGGTGGGGAACGCGCCTCAGCCCGCCGGCCGGCGCGGGCCGGGGGATGGATTGGACCGAGGCCCGCCGCGCCATGTGGGAGGCGAAGTGGGAACTGATGCTGCCGGTGGTCGCACTGGCGAGCCTGTTTGCGGGCTTCGCCACACCGGTGGAAGCCGCCGCGCTGACCGCGCTGTACGCCTTCGTGGTGGAGGTGTTCCTTTACCGCGACCTCAAGCTCACCCGCGACGCGGCTCGCGTCATGGCCGAATGCGGCCTGCTGGTGGGCGGCGTGCTCCTGATCCTGGGCGTGGCCCTGGGCTTCACCAATTACCTGATCTTCGCCGAGTTTCCTTCGAGAGCCCTGGAATGGGTGACGGCCACCATCCACTCCAAGTGGGTGTTCATCCTGCTGCTCAACCTGTTCCTGATCCTGGTGGGCTGCCTGATGGACGTCTTTTCGGCCATCGTGGTGGTGGTTCCGCTGATCGTTCCCATGGGGCTGGCCTTCGGCATGGACCCCGTGCACCTGGGGATTCTGTTCCTCGCCAACCTGGAACTCGGCTACCTGACGCCGCCGGTGGGAATGAACCTTTTTCTGGCGTCCTACCGTTTCAACAAGCCGATGCCGGAGGTGGTGCGCGCGTCCTTCCCGATGCTCCTGGTGCTGCTGGCCGGCGTGCTACTGATCTCGTACGTCCCGCTGCTGACCACGACGCTCCCGCACTGGCTGGGGAAGTAGCCGCGCGCGGGGCGCGACTGCGCGACACTGGAGTTCTGAACTCGGATGCCCTGGTTCCGCTGGCAGATCGCGGTTGACTTCTTCGTATTGGCCCTGGCAGTGTACGTCGCGCTGCAATGGGCGCGCGGAACCCGCGCCCTGCGGATCATCCTGACGATCCTGGGAGTTTTCGCGGCGGCACGCGTGGCCTGGCGGCTGGAGTTGACCATCACCGGGTGGTTGCTCGACATCATCAGCGCGCTTTTGGTCGTCATGCTGTTGTTTTTCTTCCAGCCGGAACTGCGCCATGCCTTCCTGCGGCTGGACCGAATGCTGGGCCTCGGCCTCAGAACGGCGCGCCCCCTGGAAAGCGTGCACGCCGCCATCAGCCAAGCGATGTTCGCCCTGGCCTCGGAACGGATCGGCGCGCTGGTGGTGATTGGCCGCAGCGATTCCCTACGGGAACTGCTGAGCGGCGGCACCTCGCTCGGCGCGGAAGTCTCTCCGGAGATCCTCCAGGCGATCTTCCGGAAGGATTCGCCGATCCACGATGGCGCGGTCGTGATCGACACAGACCGGATCTCGCGGGCCGGCGTGGTGCTCCCGCTTACGCAGCGCGACGCGGTGCCCCCGAACTACGGCACGCGCCATCGCGCCGCGATGGGAATCGCCGAGCGGTCCGACGCCCTGGTGGTCGTCGTGAGCGAGGAGCGCGGCGAGGTCACCCTGATGCAGGGGCTGGAAGCGGCACCGGTGCGGAACGCCACGGCGCTGGCCTCCCTGCTGGCATCGCTGACCGCCCCGCGCCGCCGTCCGGGCGGCGCACGGTTGCGGCGGTGGTTCCTGGCGGATACGGGACTCAAACTGGCGGCCGTAGGGATCGCCGCGGCGGTCTACCTGATGTCCATGCTCGGCGCCGGATCGGTTGTGCGCACCGTAAGCGTGCCGGTCGAGTTCACGCGCGTTCCGGCCGGGATGGAAGTGGTTTCCCAGTCGGCCACGCGGCTGGAGGCACAGATCCGCGGCGCCTCCTGGCTGCTGGCGTCGGTCCAGATGACGGGATTGGTGGCGCGCTTCGATCTGGGGAAGATCACCGGCACCGCGGTCGTATTGCGGGTGGGCCCGGAGAACCTGAATCTCCCGCCCGGTGTTGTCCTGGAACGCGTCCGGCCGGATATCATAACAGTGCGGCTGGCGCGCGGCCGGGGCTAGCGTCACAAAGACGCGCGCCAAAGGAGGCGCATTGAAAACGAAACTGGCGATGGGCGCGGCACTCTGTTTTGCGCCGGTTCTGTTCGCCCAACAGACGACAACGGCATTCTCGTATATCATCCCGGGACCGCGGCTGGAGGGCTGGCATCGCAGCGCCACCACGAGTCACGGCAACACGGCGGCCTGGGTCGTGACCGACGGCGTCGTCAGCGGCACCCAGGATAAGCCCGGCAACGGTGGGATCATTCTCACAGACAAGAAGTACAAGGACTTCGAAGTCTACCTGGAGATGAAGCCGGACTTCGGCTGCGATAGCGGCCTGTTCCTCCGCTCCACCGAGAAGGGCGAAGCCTACCAGGTCATGCTGGACTACCTGGAAGGCGGCAACATGGGCGGCGTTTATGGCGAGGCGATCAACGGCGTCACCGCAAAGGTCTCAGAAGGCTGGGAAAAGATCTGGAAGAAGGACGAGAACAACTCCATCCGGGCGCGGATTGAAGGTGCGGTGCCGCACATCCAGGTGTGGATCAACGAAATCAAGGTAACCGACTTCACCGACACGGCGAACCACCTGCCCGGCGGCGCCACCGAAGGCATGATCGGCCTCCAGGTTCACGGCGGCGATCGCTGCAAGCCGGGACTGTTCCAGCGCTTCCGGGCGATCTCCGTAAAAGAGCTTTAGCCGCGCACCGGGCGGCCCAAAGACCGCTCCGGCGGCTACACTGGAAGAAGGATGAGGGTTCCGGTGTGCTTGCTGGCGGTGTTGGCCGCACCTTTCCTGCGCGCCCAGACCGTCTGCGCGCCGGTGGCGGCGTATTCGCCCTGCGAAATCGTCTTCGAGTTGACTCCGGCCGAGGCCGCCGCTCATCCGAACCCGTATGCCAGCGTCACGCTGGAAGCGGAATTCCGTTCGCCGCGCTACCGCACGCTCCTCTTGCCGGGGTATTGGGACGGCGGCAACCGCATGGTGATCCGCTTCACGCCCACCGAGGCCGGCGCCTGGGATTTCCGCATCACCAGCAACCTGGCCAGCGCGCAGGGCAAGACCGGCCGGGTGACGGCCACGACCTCGGATTCGCCCGGCTTCATCCGCCCGCGCAACACGCATCATTGGAGCTACACCGAGAACAACCGCCCGCACCTGTGGATGGGCGACACCTGCCTGCGTTTCGCCTTCGAGGAGCAGGCGTTTTTCGACGCCCTCGTGTCCACGCGGGCCAAGCAGAAGTTCAACCACATCCGCGGGCTGGTGCTCGGCGGTAAAGAGGACGCTTCCAGGGTGTTTCCCGCGCCGGACCGCCCCTCCATCGAGCATTTTCAGCGGCTGGACGAGCGCATCCAGGCGATGAACCGCGCGGGCATCGTGGCGGACTTGGCGCTGGCGGGTCCGGACGGCCAGTTGACGGAGGTCTTCCCCACGCGGCAGCAACGGGAACGGTTCGTGCGGTTCGTCGTCGCGCGCTACGCGGCGCTCAACGTCACATGGCAGGGCGTCACCGAATTTGAGACTTACGCCGACGCCCGCGGCCTGCTCAGGGAGATCGGCGCGCTGCTCGCCAAGCTCGATCCCTACAACCATCCGCGCTCAACGGGCGCGCGAATGACGTCGGTCCCGCTGGCTGACGACGGATGGGCGGACTTCGCCGTGCACGGCGCCTCCGACGCGGCGCTCGGAATCATTGAACACCAGTTGCGAGCGACGCCGTTCGTGAACATCGGGCTCGGCGAAGAGGACAGCGGCGCCGGCCCGGGCGGCCCGCCGACGGCGCCGGCCGATGAGTTTCGCAAGCGCCTCTGGAACGTCACGATGAACGGCCATTATCCGACGTTCGCCAATACCGGCAGTTCCGGGAGCGGCGGCCCGGCCGATGCGCGCCACCTCGATTCGCCGGGCGCGAAGCAGATGTCGGTCTGGTACGACTTTTTCCAGGGCGCACGCTATTGGGAACTGGAGCCGTATTTCGACGTTGACGGGGGCCGCGCGCTGGCGCTGGAGGTGCCCCGCGGCGAAGAGACGCCCGAGGGGATCGAGTACATCGTTTACGTCGAAAAGCCGGGGCCGGTCGAGATCGTGATGCAGCGGCAGAACTACGACGTCGCCTGGGTCAATCCGATCACGGGCGAGCGGCTGAAGCAAAGGGGATTCCGGGGCGACCGCCTCCGGATCCAGACTCCGAACAGCGCGCACGATTGGGTGCTGCACGTCTCGAGAGAAGACCGGAAGCTGGCTATGCTCCGGAGCTACCGCTTCGAAACGCACTCGGTCCTGCTTCAGGAGGTGGAGCGGGGCGAGCAGCGAGTGCCTTTCACGATCGTCGATCCGCCGGCCGGTTCCCTGAAGCCGGACACGCCGGTCCGCTTCGCCGCGAAGGTGACACGGGAAACGCGCGCGACACAGAACATGAAATGGCTCTGGCTGGCCGAGGTGAGCGCCGAAGGCCAGGGCTACCGGGTGGTAGGGACCGGCGAGCAGGGGGAGATGGTGATCCCACGTCAGCTCGCGCAGCGCTACCCGGCCGTGCTCAACCTGCGGCTGGCCGGCATGAACGCCAACGGCAAGATCTATTTCCTGGACCGCATCTACAGACTGGAGCCGTGATGCCGCGCCTGCTCGCCATCGACACTACGTCGGAGTTCGGAAGCCTGGCGCTCGTTTCGGGCAGCGAAGTTGTGGAGCAGGTGGAGGTGCATTCGCGCGACGGTTTCGGGCATCTCCTATTCGGTGAGATGGAAACGCTGTTGGCGCGCCGCGGGTGGCGGGTGGACCAAGTGGATGGGTTCTGCGCCGCCTCGGGCCCGGGCTCGTTCACGGGGATTCGCGTGGGGATGGCGGCGGTCCGCGGCCTGAGCGAAGCACTCGCCAAGCCGGCCTTCGCCGTGTCGGTGTTGCAGGCCCTGGCCTGGCACGGAACGGCCGGCCTGCGCGCGGCCGTGATCGACGCCCGCCGGGAGGAGGTCTACGGCGGGGTCTATACCGCGTCGCTCAACGCCGCCCAAGCCGAAACGGTGACGGGCCTGGCCGAGTGGCTGGCGGGCCTGCCGCCGGGGAACCTGGAGTTCGTTTGCCGCGACGCCGGGCTGGCAGGGCGCCTGGCGGGCGCGTGCCTCACGCACGGGCCGCGAACGCGCGTCGTCGCCGGCGGGCTCGCCGGCGCGGTCGGGCTGATCTCGGCTGGGCGACTGGCCTCGCAGGGGGAGCCGCCGGTCCCCTTCGAGGCGAACTACGTCCGCCGAAGCGATGCCGAGATGTTTTGGCGGGAGTGGTAGCGGGGGGCGCACGGCCCGTTTCCCGTTGTTCATCGCACTGTAACGTAAGGTCGTCTTGATCGCGATGGCGGTGGAACCGGGGTCCTGCGGCAGGTTCGGGGACCACGACGCCGCGGGCGAGATGGAGGCCAGGGCCCGTCGGCTGCCAGCACGTATGGGGCCAGACCTATAGCCGGGCCGGTTTCCGCGGGAGCCCTAAGGTGAAATGTCCTGTTACCTATATTGACGGGGTACTATAGCGGCTATAGAATTAGATTGGGTCGTTATCTACGGGAGCCGGTAATGAGCGAATTTGGTGCGTTGCTTAGGTCGGAACAGGAAGTTGCCACAGTGGCCGCCCCCGGCCCGGTGCGGGTCCTGATCGCTGACGACCATCCTGTCGTTCGTGAGGGCCTCCGCCGGCTGTTGAGCCTGGAAGACGACGTGGAGATCGTTGGGGAAGCCGGCGACGGCGACTCCACGGTTGCCATGGTAGAGCGGCTCGATCCGGACATCGTGCTGCTGGATATCCGGATGCCCGGCATGGACGGCTTCGGCGCGTTGCAGCGGCTCCAACGGTTGGGCAAGAAGACCCGCGTGATCGTCCTGACGGCGTCGGAAGACAAGAACGAATACGTTCAGGCGATGAAGCTAGGCTGCTCGGGCATCGTGCTGAAGCAAACGGCCGCCGACCTGATCATCAAGAGCATCCGCAAGGTCCACGCCGGCGAAATCTGGCTGGATTCCCATACCACCGCCGCCGTCATGCGCCAGTTTGCCAGCCCCAGCGATCTGGGTATGCCGACCGGCGTGCGCAACCGCGACCGCTCGCCGCTCAGCCAGCGCGAACGCGAGATCGTGGCGCTGGTGGCGCAGGGCTACAAGAACAAGGAAATGGCCGAGAAGTTGTTTATCAGCGAGCAGACGGTGAAGAACCATCTGCACAACATCTTCGACAAACTCGGCGTTTCCGACCGCCTGGAATTGGCGCTTTACGCCATCCACAAGGGCCTTCACGCGGAAGAACAGGGCTGAGGGGCGCCGGCTCTCCGGCATTCACCGGCGATCTCCTTTTCGCTCTTGCATTTCTCCTTCGATGGGAATAGCATTTGTGTGGAGGAGAGCCGATGTGTTTTTACATTTAAAGTTTTTTTTGGGGGCCCAAAGTACTTACCCCGGGGGCTTTTGGGACACACC
>CAZVIK010000060.1:7802-19426 GCA_964627045.1 uncultured Solibacteraceae bacterium
TTGGCGGCCCTACTGACGTTCCCGCTGGCGCTTTCGGCACAGACCAGCTTTCCACGCATGACGTCGGTGGATCCTTACATGACGAAGGTAGGCGCGATCGTCAGCGTCGCCGGAGAGAATCTTGACAAGGCGAACGTCGCGGAGCTTTTTCTTACCGACAACAAGAACGACTTCAAAGTGGAGATCACCGAACAGGCTGCTACGGGCCTGAAGTTCAAAGTCCCCGACTCGGTGAAGACCGGGAAGTTCAGTTTGGTGATACGCACGCCCGGCACGGCCGATAACCCTGCGAAGGATTACATCCAGCCTGTCAAGGTGATGGTTGAGTAGCCGCGCGCGTCCGTGTTGAGAACCGCGCGCGAGGCGGGGGGAGGTGGTGTGTCAACCACCGGCCCCCTCCCGCCGGTAGGGCGATCCCAGATACCGGCGAGACAGTCCCGCGGCGTCCGACTCCGGAGCTAAGCGTACGGACTGCCGGTAGGCCTCGATGGCCCGGGATCGCTGCCCCTTCAGGTCGTAGATCTGCCCCACCCGCAGCCAGGCGTAGGTAGCGGTGTTCAAGTCCACCTTCTCTTGCGCCGCCGCAACCTTGGTCATGTTGGCCAGCGCCTGCTCCAGGTCCCGATACCAGAATTGAATGGTGCCGCGCGCGTAGAGCACCTTTTCGGCGGGGATCTCCGCGTAGCCGGGCGAGCCGGCGTTCCTCAAGTCCTCGATCCTCTGCACCGCCGCCAGCGCCTGGACGCCGTCGCCGAGATCGGCGTACATCTGCGCCAGTTCGAAGCGCAGGATGTAGTTGCGGGGGTAACGCGCGATCAGGTCCTCCAGCAGCGGGACGGCCTTCTTGGGCAACCTCTCCCGGCGGTAGATGGCACATAGGAGCACTTCGGCGTCCACGCGATTCTGGTCGCCCTTGGCCGCCACGTACTCCAACGTGCGGATGCCCTGGTCTTTGTCGCCGCGAAAGCCGGCCAGGAACCCCACCACCTTGATGTGCCAGGGCAGGCTTCCCACTACGTAGTCGTGAACCCCCTGCACCAGTCGAGCGTCCACCAGACCGGGATCCATGTCGGTGATGCGGTTGTGGGCCTTGCGCGCCTGGGTCGCGTCGCGCAGCGCGTCCATGTAGGACTTCCGAACCAGAAAATTGAAGTTGGCGCGGAGCCCGTGGGCCACGCCGAGCGTGTAGAGCGCCGCTTTGTCGCGGGGGTCGCCGCGCAGCCGCGCCTGAGAGAGGCTCATGGACTTGAGGATGGCCTCGCCGAACTCCTTCTGGTCCTCGGGGCTGGGGTTCATTTTCGCGCGCCGGAGGAAGGGGTTGGTGCCACTCACCATCTCGCTTTCGAGCGCCCCGCTGCGCAGCATTTCGCGGTAGAGGATGGACATGGCCAGGTGGTTGTAGCCGGCCGGATCGTCGGGACGCGAGGCGATGTTTTTGCGGAATTCGCCGATGGCCTCGTTGTATTCGAGGTTGTAGAAGTGCGCGAGCCCCTGCGTCTGAGCCGCCAACGGCGGATCTGCTGCCGAAAGGAAGAGGAATATCAGAATCGCGAGGGCCAACATCCAACACCATTTTATCGGCCCTGGTTCCGCCGGACCACATCGAGGGAACGCCGGAAACCCCGGTAGCCCGCGCGCCGCACCGGGCTCGCGCGGAACGTCGCTTCAAACCCTTCTTCGTCCAGCTTTTCCAGAACATCGACGGGCGGCGCGAATTGGCGCGCCTGGAACTCTTCGGCAGCGGTCACGGGCGCCTTTCGGCTCCAGGGGCAAACGTCCTGGCAGATGTCGCAACCGAACAGGTGACGCCCTAAGCCGGGTTGGAGCGGCTCCGGAATCGCGTCTCTGGATTCGATCGTGAGGTAGGAGATGCAGCGGCCGGCATCCACCGTAAACCTCGGACCCGAGGCCAGTCCCGTGGGCACCAGGGCGCGCGTAGGACAGGCGTCGATGCAGCGCGTGCAAGTTCCGCAACGGTCCGGCGGCGGGGCGTCCGGCGCCAGTTCGAGCGAGAGGAGGATCTCTCCCAGAAAAAACCAGGAGCCGGCGCCCTCGCGGATCAGGCAGGTGTTCTTTCCGATCCAGCCCAATCCCGCCCGCCGCGCGTAGGAGCGCTCCAGCAGCGGGGCGGTGTCCACGCAAATCTTCCATTCGAAAGGCTCGGCGAGGGTTTCCCGCAGGCGCGAGACCAGGCGCTCCATGTCCCGGCGCAGGACATCGTGGTAATCCTCGCCCCAGGCGTACCGGGAGATCCAGGCGTGCCCGGCAGCCTGGAACCCAGTCGAGTACGGTTGCCGGGTGTTGTAGAGCCGGCCCAGACAGAGAACGGACCGCGCCGATGGGAGGAGGTTCCGGGGGTCGGCGCGCACCTCGGCGCGGCGATCCTTCAGGTAGGACATCCCGGCGGCGTGACCACGGCGCGCCCATTCGCGATACCAGGCGACCTCCTCGGCCAGCGGCGCGGCCGGTGCGATCCCGGCAAGCTCGAAGCCGCACTCGGCGGCCAGACGCTTTACACCGGTAACCCGCTTTTGGCCCGTGTTTTCGCCCATACAGCCCTGAAAAGAGACAGCTTAACGCTTTCCGCTCGCCCCCGCCCGAAAGCCCATCCTACACTGGGATCAATCAGAGGCGGTGTAGGGAGAATGCACAAACCTGTCAAGTATTTCGAGAAGATACTCGTGTCGGCGGCCGGTGCCGTGTGGGTCGTCTTCGAACGGCTGAACCGGATTCGGCGCAACCCGGGGTTCGTCCCCCGTTGGAGCGACAAGCCGCTGCTGAAAAGTTGGGAGAAGCAGAAGCCGCCGCTTGGCTGGCCGCGCACGACCGATTCGCTGTGTCCCAAGTGCGTCCCCGAGATCCGCCAGGAGATTTTGGACGGCAATCTCGACTACCAAGTGCTCTCGACCGGGAAGTTCGGCGAGATCAAGGCGCAGATCATCGAGCGGGACGGGCAGATCCTGATGGTAAAGGACTGCCCGCGCCACGGCCATTTCGAAGACGTGATGGCCATCGACACCGAGTTCTTCAAGCATCTGGAACAGGTCTTCCCGGGCCGCGACATCCGCGCGCATAACGACGCGCACCTGCACAAACACGGCTCCAGTACCATCACCCACGGGCGCGGCTCGGTGCTGACCATCGATCTGACCAACCGTTGCAACATGATGTGCGACCCCTGCTTCATGGATGCCAACCAGGTGGGCTTCGTCCACGAGCTGGGTTGGGAGGAAATCAAGACGCTGCTCGACAACGCGGTCTCGATCAAACCGCGCCGCCAGATGTCGGTGCAGTTATCCGGGGGCGTGCCGACGCTCTCGCCGCACTTCCTTGAGGCGATCCGCTACGCGCGGAAGCTCGGATTTAACAGCGTGCAGGCGGCCACCAACGGCATCGAGTTCGCCAAGAGCCCCGAGTTCTGCCGCCAGGCCGCCGAGGCGGGCCTGCGCTACGCCTACCTCCAGTTCGACGGCATCGGCAACGCGGCCAACATGCACCGCAAGGTGGGCAACCTGTTCGACGTCAAGCTGCGCGCCATCGAAAACCTGTTTGAGGCCGGCGTCGAGATCGTGCCGGTGATCACCATCGTCAACGGCATCAATAACGAGCAGGTCGGCCGAGTGGTTCAGTTCGCGCTGGACAACCCGCGGAAGATGTCGTTCCTCGCCTTTCAGCCGGTGTCGTTCACCGGCCGCGATGAGGCCGTCACCGAGGAGCGCCGCCAGGCCCAGCGCTACACGCTCAGCCACCTGGCGCACGACGTCAAGCGCCAGACCGGCCTCGGTGAGCCTGCGCGCGACTGGTTCCCCATCTCCTTCATGAGCACCTTCTGCGACTGGGCCGACCTGATCCACGGCCCCGAGGCCCCCTGGGGCCAGTTGAGCTGCGGCTGCCACCCCAACTGCGGCGTCGGCATGGCCGTCATGGTGGACAAGGAAACCAAAGAGTCTGTCCCGGTGACCGCGTTTTTGAATGCCGAGCGGCTGGCCCGCGACACCGCCGCCATCAACGATGCCGCCCGGGGACGGAAGATGTCGGTCGCCGCCATGGCGTTGGCGATCGCCCGCAATTACGACCCATTCAAGGCCCCCAGGCACTTCCGCTTCCTCGACATGCTGGCCAAATTCGACAAGACCTTCGCCGCCTCGGGCCGCGATTACGGGAAGACCTCGGCCGACCGAACGCGCGCCGACATCGAGAAGCGCCGCCGCGACCGATGGGCGTTCCTGTTCATCGCCGGCATGTGGTTCCAGGACCTGTTCAACTACGATTTCCGCCGTACCGAGCAGTGCATCATCCCTTACGCCACCCAGGAAGGCGAGATCTCCTTCTGCGCCTACAACACGGGCGTGGGCTGGCGCCAGATCGTCGAGAAGATGCATATGACCGCCACCCTCACCAAGTGGTACGAGGAGCACGGCCGGCACGAGATTTTCGCCGGCGGCAAGAAGGTCGGTCTGGAGAGCGCCGAGCACTCCCTGGTGCTGCGCGAGGGCCTGGTCACCATCGAGGAGCAGCGCGACCTGGAGCGGCTCGGCGTGGCCAAGAACGCCCGCGAAGAGAAGGCACGCTCGCGCGACGCCGGCCTCCGCCGCCGCTCGGAAACCGACGCCCGGATGGCGCAGCTTTACCGCAAGCTCGTGCTGAAGGAGCCGGACGCACCGGCGCTGGTGCAGATTGCGCCCTCGCCCGCCCGCCAGGAGGAGTCCGAAGAGGTGGGCGCGTTCGGGGATTAGCGCCTTTTCGGGAATTCGACTGACGGGCGGTTCGAGTCCGGCTGGGCGAGGACGCCCCCGCCCCGGAAGTGCTTCCCGTGCAGGCGGTTGGGAGATGTCGGAAGCAATCGCCTCACCCACGCCGCGCCCGCCAGTCTCGCGCCGGGCGTGGGCGTGCGGCGCGGATGCCACGCAACATAAACTTGACATATATCCGTAGCGGATATAGTATCAAAGCATGGCGATGACCAAGCCGGCGCGCGCTCCGCTTACCCCCGCCGTGCTACACATCCTGCTGGCGCTTTCCGCAGGGGAGCGGCACGGCTACGGGATCATGAAACAAGTGCGGGCCGATTCGCAGGGCAAGACGAAGATGGGCCCGGGGACGCTGTACGGCTCGGTGGGGCGGATGATGGAGGCCGGGTTGATCCGGGAAAGCGGCAAGCGCATCGATCCGGAGATGGACGACGAGCGGCGGATCTACTACGAGATCACGGGCACAGGGCGGGCGGCGCTGGAAGCGGAGCTGGAGCGGTATCGCGGCGTGGTGGCGGTGGCGGAAGGACGGCTGGCGCATGGCCACTAACACGGTGGGCCGGCGCTACCGGACATGGTACGGCATGCTTCTGCGGCTGTATCCGAGGCCGTTCCGCGAGCGGTTCGGCGAAGGAATGGCGCAAACGTTCCACGACCTGTGCCGGGAGCGCCGGGAAACCGGGCGGGGACTCTGTGGGTTCGCGCTTTGGGTGTTTTGGGAAACGTCGGTGGCAATTGTCCGGGAGAACATAACTCATATGCCGCAACTGGGAAAGACAATGCTGCGGGTGGCGCTGGGGGCGCTGGGTTTGTTGATGGTGCCTTTGGTCGCTTCCCGCGTCGTAGAGGGATGGAACTGGGGCCCGGGCGCGTTCGTGTTTACCTATGTCCTCTTCTTCGGAACAGGGATGGCGTATGCGCTGATCGCGGGGAAGATGAGCGCATGGTCGTACAAGGCGGGCGTAGGTGTGGCACTGGTGGCGGGATTCGCGCTGGGATGGGCGAACATGGTCCACATGACGGAGGCGGAGAATCCGGCATACCTGGTGTACTTCGGCGTCCTCGTGATGGGGGGCGTAGGCGCCTGGATCGCGCAGTTGGAGGCGCGAGGGATGGCGCGGGCGTCGTACGCGATGGCGGTGGTGCTCGCTGGAATGGCGGTGGTTCACTCTGTGTTGCCGGGAGCGGAAACGAGGCCGGAGTGGAATCAGACCGCCGGCCGCTGCGTATGCGCGGCGTTGTTCGCCACCTCGGGTCTGCTCTTCCGGCGCGCCAGTCTGGCGGGATCGAAGTAAGACCGAGACCGGACGGTCACGGGCCACCGGTTCCCCGCGCCAGCGCCAGGCGGCCGGCCTTGGAGCCGGAGCCTGCGGCACCGTTCGACCGCCAGGAAAAGCCGTTGGCCGCCGTCAGGTGTTCCATTTAGGGCGGCGGGGCCGCCATTTAACCTCCGATTATCCCCGTACAACCCCGCTGGGGGACCGTTCAAATCATTTAAGTGGTTTGTTTAGAATGGCCTGGCTATACTTGGGTTGGCTGGGAATCGGACTTTCAGCCCTCAATGACTCGCAGGAGGCCAGCAGAGTGAGCACCACGACATTCGCCCCGGTGAAGCGCACGAAGTTCGAGATCATCCAGCCCACGCAGACGCTGTCGGGCTCGCCCATCAAGCGCGTCCAGCGCGGGCTTCCCAAGATGACCACGTCGTTGTGCCCGGAGTGCAACCGCAAGCTCGAGGCGGTGCTGTTTGAAGAGAACGGTAAGGTCTATATGGAGAAGGCCTGTCCCGAGCACGGCGACTTTCGCGACGTCATCTACTCCGACGTGAAGCTCTACCTCAAGATGGAAGAGTGGACCTTCGGCGACGGGGTGGGCGTGTCCAACCCGGCGATTCCCGATGCCACGGTCTGCCCGGATCAGTGCGGCATGTGCTCGATGCACACCAGCCACACGGTGCTCGCCAACGTCGACCTGACCAACCGCTGCAACCTCACCTGCCCGGTCTGCTTTGCCAACGCCAACGCCGCCGGCTACCTGTACGAGCCGGACCTGGAAGGCATCCGCAAGATGTTGCAGACGCTGCGTGACGAGCGGCCCGTGGCGGGGCGTGTGGTTCAGTTCTCCGGCGGCGAGCCGACGATTCACCCGAACTTCCTGGAAGTGCTCTCGATGGCGCGGGACATGGGCTTCAGCCACATCCAGGCCGCCACCAACGGCCTAATGTTCACGAACCTGGAGTTCGCCATGGCCGCCAAAGAGGCCGGCCTGCACACGCTGTACCTCCAGTTTGACGGTGTCACCGACGACGTCTACATGCGGACGCGCGGCGAAGCGCTGATGGAACGCAAGATCCAGTGCATCGAGAACGTCCGCAAGGCCGGCATGAAGATCTGCTTCGTGCCCACCATCGTCAAGGGGATCAACGACCACCAGATCGGCGACATCATCCAGTACGCGCTCGAGAACATCGACGTGGTCAGCGCCATCAGCTTCCAGCCAGTGGCTTTCTGCGGCCGCATCTCGAAGTCCGAACTGGAAGAGAAGCGTTTCACCCAGGCCGATTTCGCCCACTGCGTGATCGACCAGACCGGCATCTGCCAACCTTACGAAGACTGGTTCCCGCTGAGCTTCATCGCACCGTTCTCGCGGCTGATCGCGGCGTTGCGCGGCGTCGAGGTGCCCACTCTCACCCCGCACGAGCATTGCTCCATGGGGACTTACCTCTTCGTGGACCAGAACAAGAAGGCCACGCCCATCACGCGGTTCGTGGACATCGGCGCCATGGTGCAGGCCATCGACGAACTGGCCCGCAAGACGGCCAAGGGCCGCGTGAAGCTGTGGAGCAAGCTTTCGGCGTGGAACAGCCTGCGCAAGCACTACCACGAAGACCGCGCGCCCGAGGGTCTTACCTTTCAGCGATTCCTCCACACGTTGCAGGGCCTGGTGGATCACAAGTACGGCCGCGGCGAAATGGAGCAGCAGCAGTTCTCCTACAAGACGCTCATGGTGGCGTCCATGCACTTCATGGACTCTTACAACTACGACGTCGAGCGGGTGAAGCGCTGCGTCATCCACTACTCCGCCCCGAACGGCCGCTTGTATCCGTTCTGCGCCTACAACGCGGGTCCGACGTTCCGCGAAAAGATCGAGCGCGAATTCTCGGTGCCGCTCGACCAGCAGCCCGAACTCCTGAAGCTGGTCAATATCGCCTGAAACCGCTGGACGGACGCGGCGGTTTGGAGTAGCATCGAGCCAGTATGCTCCGCGCCGTTGGGAGTGTCTTTGCGACCTCTGCGCCCGCAGTGACCGTTTTGATTCGGGTTGCGGTGGGGTGTGTGTTTTTGTCGGAAGGGATACAGAAGTTCCTCTTCTCCGCCCAACTGGGCGCGGGCCGCTTCTCGAAGATCGGCATCCCCGCCCCGGAGGTCATGGCCGCGGTGGTGGGATGTCTTGAGATCGTGTGCGGAGCCCTGGTAATTGCGGGGCTGCTCACGAGGCTGGCGGCGGTACCGCTGATCGCCATCATGGTGGTCGCCATCTCGACCACAAAGGTCCCTATGCTTTCGCGGTCCGGGTTCTGGACCATGGCCCACGAATCACGGACGGACTTTTCCATGCTGCTGGGTGCCGCGTTTCTTCTTGTCGCGGGCGCGGGGCGGTGGTCGCTGGACGCACGACTAGCGGGCCGGCGCCAGGATTCTCGTGCCGTCCGCTGACGCGGGAGAGAAGCGCCGCGCGCTGGCGAGCGTCGCTGCGGTGTTCCTCAAACTCGGCCTGACCGGCTTTGGGGGGCCCGCCGCGCACGTGGCGATGATGCACGAGGAGGTCGTCCGGCGCCGCCGTTGGCTGTCCCGTGAGGAGTTTCTCGACCTGCTGGGAGCCACCAACCTGATCCCCGGACCGAACTCCACCGAGATGGCCGCCCACGTAGGTTACCGGCGGGCGGGATGGACGGGGTTGATCGTGGGCGGGTTCGGATTCGTGCTGCCGGCGGCACTGATCGTGACCGCCTGTGCCTGGGCCTATGTCCGCTACGGTTCGCTGCCGCAGGCGTCCGCGCTGCTCTACGGGGTGAAGCCCGTCATCATTGCGATTGTGCTACGCGCCTTCTGGGACCTCAGCCGCACGGCGATCAAGAACAACACGGCGGCCGCGGTTTGTCTGGCGGGAGTTGTGGCATGCTTCGCGGGGGTGACTGAACTGGTGGTCCTCCTGCTGGGAGGGCTGACGGCGCCGCTTGCGTACCGCGCGTTTCACCGCAACCGGGGCGGCGGGGCCAGGGCGGCCGGCGTATTTACCGCCGGGCCGCTGGGATTGCTTGCGGCGGGTGCGGGCGCCGCATCGGCGGCCGCCGCACCTTTCAGCCTTTGGGCGCTGTTCCTGTTTTTTCTCAAAGTCGGCTCGGTGCTTTACGGAAGCGGCTATGTGCTCCTGGCCTTTTTCCGAGGCGATCTTGTCGTTCGCTGGAGGTGGCTGACCGAATCACAACTGCTGGACGCCATCGCCATAGGCCAAGTGACCCCGGGGCCCTTGTTCACGGCCGCCACGTTCATTGGCTACATTCTCGGCGGATTCTCCGGCGCGGCGGCAGGCACCCTCGGTATGTTCCTTCCGTCTTTTGTTTTCGTGGCGATTAGCGGCCCACTGATTCCGCGCATCCGGCGGTCGCGCGCCGCCGCGGCCGTCCTCGACGGTGTCAATGCGGCCTCTCTGGCGCTCATGATCGTCGTCACGGTACAGCTTGCCCGCGCCGCGCTGGTGGATGTCCCCACGGTCGCTGCCGCCGCCGTCAGCATGGCGATTCTGCTCCGATTCCGTCTGAACTCGGCATGGCTCGTCGCCGGCGGAGCGGCGCTGGGACTGATTCTGCGCGGCCACTGATGGCCGGCTTGGCGTCATCGTGAATTTTCCTATTGCTTCCCAATATGGCGCGTGCTAATATTGGGAACCAATAGGAGATCTATGGCGGAAAAGGCCGATGTGCTGCAAGGGACGCTGACCCTAATGATCCTCAAGACGCTCGAAGCGCTGGGCCCGCTGCACGGCTACGGCGTAGCGCGGCGCATCGAGCAGACCAGCGGCAACCGGCTGGCGGTCAACTACGGCACCCTCTACCCCGCACTTCTGAAGCTGGAGCAGGAAGGTTACATCGCCTCGGAGTGGGGCGTTTCCGACGCCGGGCGAAAAGCGAAGTATTACGCCCTCACGCGCGCCGGGCGGAAACGGCTGGAGAAAGAGGCCCGCGATTGGGAGCGGACCGCCTCCATCATGCAGAGTTTCCTGACCGGCGGCAAGGAGACCGCATGAGAAGCCTCCGCGCGGGCCTGTTGCGGCTGGCGGGGCTTTTTGGCCGACGCCGTCTGGAGCGCGAGATGGCCGAGGAACTCGCGGCCCATCTCGACCTTCACACCGAAGCGAACATTCGCTCGGGCATGCGCCCGGAGGAGGCACGCCGACAGGCGCTCGTCATGCTGGGTGGTGTTGAGTCCGCCAAGGAAGCCTGCCGGGACCGCTCTGGCATACCGCTGATCGAGAACGCGGGCCGCGACGTTCGATACGCCTTGCGCAGCCTGCGCCGCAATCCGGGCTTCGCGGCGGCAGCCATTCTCACGCTCGGCCTCTGCATCGGCATCAACACAGCCATCTTCAGCCTGATTGAGCTGATTGCGTTCCGGCCGTTGCCCGTCCCCCAGCCCGAACGACTGGTTTTGCTTCAGTGGAACAGGCAGCGACCGCACGAGTGGACCTCCATGAATAGTTACTCGGGCTGCGACGGCTCTGGCGTGGATTCCGGCTGCTCGTTCCCTTACCCCTCCGTCGAGCGGTTCCGCACGTCCGCGAAGTCCCTCGCCGGCGTGGCTGCGTTCGGCGGCACCCAATCCGTACAGCGCGGTCTGGGTGAAGCGGCTACCGGCGCCGTCGCCGAACTGGTGAGCGGCGGGTTCTTTTCGACGCTCAGCGTGCGCGCTCACGCCGGCCGCACGTTCCTTCCCGGCGACGACCGGCCCGGCGCCGAACCTGCCGTCGTGTTGAGCCACGCCTTCTGGCGAGAGCAGTACGGTGCCGACCCCGCCGCCGTCGGCCGCACGTTTCCGCTCAACGGTGCGTCGTTCCGGATCATCGGCGTCGCACCGCCTGAGTTTCACGGCCTGCAACCGGCACTGCCGCCCAACTTCTGGATCACCCTGCACGGCGCGAGAGCGCTCGGCCGCGGCCGATGGAACTCCAACGACGAGCACTCCCCGTGGCTCTTCGTGATCGGCCGCCTGGCACGCGGCGTCACGCAGCAACAGGCACGCGCCGAACTGGAGACCATCTTCCGCCAGAGCCTCGCTCCGGAAGCCGCTCCGCGGAGCGGCGCGTCGCAACCGGGCCTCGTGCTCGCCAGCGCCTCGGGTGGACTGAGCGTCCTGCGGCGCGGGTTTCTGCAGGTCCTACAGGTGTTGGCGGTAGCGGCGGGTCTGATCCTGCTCATCGGCTGCGCCAACATCGCCGGGCTGCTGGTGGCACGCGCGGCGGCGCGCGGAAGGGAACTTTCCACGCGCGTGGCCATCGGCGCCGGCCGCCGCAGGCTGGCTGGCCAACTTCTGACCGAAAGCGTGGTGCTGGTAGCCCTCGGAGGCGGATTCGGGGCACTGTTGGCCTGGCCGCTCAGCCAGTTGCTCGCCGCTTGGATCAAGCTCGGAGCCGCCTCGTTGAACTTGCGTCTGGACGTGCATCTCACTTGGCCGGTGGCCGGATTCACGCTGGCCACCAGCGGGGTTGCGGTCTTGCTGTTCGGCCTGGTGCCCGGGCTCTTGATTACGCGCGTGGAACCGGCCGTGGCGCTGAAAGGCGGCACGGGCGTGGCCGGTGGAGCGCGCACCGGGCGGC
>CAZVIK010000061.1:0-12550 GCA_964627045.1 uncultured Solibacteraceae bacterium
GGATCTGGTGCTCATCGACTCGCCCCCGGGGACCTCCTGTTCCGTGATCGAGAGTGTGCGGGGAAGCGACTACGTTGTGCTGGTGACGGAGCCGACCCCGTTTGGGCTGAACGACCTCAAGCTGGCCGTAGAGATGGCGAGGGATCTCCGCCTGCCCGTGGGAATCGTCATCAACCGCGCGCGCTTCGATGATAATGAAACCCACAAGTACGCTCGCCACGAAGGAATTGAGATCCTAGCCGAGATTTCGGACGACCGTCGCGTGGCCGAAGCCTACTCGCGCGGCGCGTTGGCGTGCGACGCCATCATAGAGTTCCGGGCGTCCATCCAGGTTTTGCTGAGCCGTATCCAACAGCAAGTCGTGCCATCGGAACCGGCGGCCGGACGGGAGGCTGCACGATGACGGGATTCGTGCCCATTCGCCCCCTTGAGGCTGCGGCTGTGAGTGAACTGGTGGTGATCAGCGGGAAGGGCGGAACGGGAAAGACGTCGCTGGTGGCATCGTTTGCGGCGCTCTGCGAAAACGCAGTGCTGGCCGACTGCGATGTGGATGCAGCCGATCTTCACCTCGTGCTGGCGCCCAAGGTGACTCACCGCGAGCCCTTTTCGGGAGGCAAGGCGGCCAGGGTTCGCCCCGGCCATTGCACGGCTTGCGGCAAGTGCAAGGAACTCTGCCGGTTCGACGCGATCCTGTTTGACGGAGCCGGAAACGGGCTGGTCGAGAAGACGTTTCGGGTGAATCCGGCGGCGTGCGAAGGGTGCGGAGTGTGTGCGTGGTTTTGCGCGGAAAACGCCATTGAGTTCGGGCCGTCGGTCAATGGAGAGTGGTATATCTCGGAGACGCGGTGGGGGCCGATGGTGCACGGCAGACTCGGTGTGGGCGGGGAGAATTCTGGGAAACTCGTGAGTACGGTCCGAACTTCCGCAAAGCAGATCGCGGAAGAGCGGGGGCGGGCACTCGTATTGATTGACGGGTCGCCCGGCATCGGATGCCCGGTGATCGCGTCGCTTACAGGCGCGAGTTTGGCGCTCATTGTCACGGAGCCCACGATAAGCGGGCTTCACGACTTGGAGCGTGTGGTGGAATTGACGCAGCATTTCCATTTGCCGGCAGCGGCTTGCGTGAACAAATGGGACCTGAACCCAGAGCTGTGCGCACAAATTGAGAGCCGCGCGGGGGAGTTGGGGCTTTCCGTGGCGGGGAGGGTCCGTTACGATCGAGCGGTGACGGATGCGCAGGTCCGTGGCAAGGCCGTGGTCGAGTACCGGCGCGATGGCTGTTCCGCGGACATACGCGCCGTGTGGGCCGCTGTTGAATCGCGTCTGGAACTCCACCGCGCCCAGCGTCACACCACATGACAAACAGCGCTGTGGCCCCAGCGCTTGCACTACGGGCGGATGTGCATACTCCGCAGGAACTCCACGTCGGGCTCCAGGCGGTCCTCAAGGCTCGTCTTTTGCCTGAAGTGCCGACGGAAGGAATCCCGGATTAGCGCCGCCATCAGAACCGCCCAAAGGATCCCCGAAATTCCCACAGCTAGCCATAGCACCGCCAAGACACGGTCGAACAACAGTGAGAGTCCGCCGGCTGCACCGATGATCATGGTGACCTCCTCTCCGAGGCCCGTGCATCTGCGCGAGCCTGCGCCTCAGCCTCCGTCACTTCAGATCGTGCGTGCACCGGCGAAGGCCGCGGTTTTCTCGCAGGCAATAGATGTGGCATACACCTATAGCATTATGACACCTTATGGCGGCATTTTGAAGGGCAATGTGGACCCCGGGTACGTCCGTGCGAGGCCGGTCAGCGGGCCCGGCCGGCCTGTCGGCTCGGTCATGGCACGGGTGCGGCTACTCGATCACCAACTCGCTTCCGGCGCCGAGCGCGGGACAACTCGCGCCGAGCCGCCGCCGGAGGAATTCCCGGGCGGTGGGGCCAGTGCAATGGCACGGCGCCACAACCTGAATCGAGCGTCTCGCAATGGCAGCGGCGGCCGATTCAAGTGCGGCGGCCGGGGCGTCGTGCAGATGCAGCCCGCCCGCGAGCGCGTACAGGTCGCGGCGGCCCGTCAAACAGTTGACGTAGTTCAACGTGTTGGCGACCCCGGAATGCGTGCATCCGCAGATCACCACGATGCCGCGTGGGGTCTCAACGATCAACGCTTGATCGTCCGCCAGACTGTCCGGCCTCTCGCAATCGGGATCCAGATAGAAGTAGCCTTCGGGTTGTGACGCCGGGTGCTGCCGCGGGATTTCCCCCGTACACCAGATCCCCGGCGCGACTTCCGCTGGAGACGCCGTCCACACGATGCGTTCCCGGACGCGATTCAGCGCGTCCAGGCATGACGGCGGGATGCCGATCTGGCGCGCGGGCGGCAGTTCGCGCCTGGCGTACTTCGGACACAGCGCGTCCGGGTGAACATATACGCGGTCTGGCATGCATTCGCCCAAGAGCCAGGCAACGCCACCGGTATGATCGTAGTGCCCGTGGCTCAGGACCAGTGCATCGAGCGGCGCGAGGCGGATTCGCATCGCCGAAACGTTGGCGGGCAACGCTTCGCCTGAACCCGTGTCGAAAAGGACCCGCCGGCCGGCCGCTTCCACGAGAAACGACAGCCCGTGTTCAGCGTGAAGGCCGGGGATCGCCGAGGAGTTGTCCACCAACACGATGATCTTCAGTGATTCGTTCACGGCCGGGAACCTCGGCTCAAGTCCGGCTTGCGGGTCTGGAAGAGTGCGGGCATCGAAGTCTCTCCCTTGTAGTGTAGATGTGCGCGAGGGCATGGAAGGAAAGGGGTCGTGGGGCCTATTCGGCTACACTGAATTCATACGGGGTTAGAGCGGAGCGATGGACATTTTCGCGCATGGAGTGTGGGCGGGAGCGGCTGCCGCTGCCGCCAACCCAAAGCTCAGGCGGCCGGTGCGGCTCTACTGGGCCGGAGCCTGGGGCGTGTTTCCCGACCTGGCCGCATTCACCCCGTCCTTCGTTCTCGGCGTATGGGCGGCGGCCATGGGCCTCGCTCCCATAACGAACCGGTTCTTTTTTTTACGGCATGGGATGATCGACGCTCTTCCACCGCTCCTCCGGCCGGAGAACCTGTACCGCTTCAGCCACAGCCTGGTGATCTTCGCGGTGGTCTTTGGTGTGGTCTGGTGGCTCCGCCGGTCTCCCGCGTTCGTAATGCTGGGCTGGCCGCTACACATTCTGATGGATATCCCCACGCACAGGGCCGGCCGCTACGGCACCCCGTTCCTGTGGCCGATTTCCGACTACCGGTTTGACGGGATCTCCTGGGGGCAGGGCTGGTTCATGATCCTGAACTGGAGTCTCATCGCCGCGGTGTGCCTCGCTCTCGTAGTTTGGCGCCATCGTGCGCGCCGCCGCCCTAACTCGACTTGAGGTGCGTAACCGCACCTTTGTGCCGTCGCGGTTGCATCCGGCCGGGCTTGTCGTACACTTGAACCATACCCTTCAGAGAGGGGAAGTTTTTTTTTCTTGGAGAGAGGCAAATGCAGAACGAAACCCTGTCCATCACTGACAATCGCACCGGCAAAGCCTACAACGTACCGCTGTTCAAGGGGTGCGTCCGGACGATGGACCTGCGGAAAATTAATGTCATCGACGACGATTTCGGGTTCATGGGCTACGACCCCGCGTTCATGAATACGGCGTCTTGCCAGAGTTCGATCACCTTCATCGACGGCGACAAGGGAATCCTCCGCTATCGCGGCTATCCGATCGAGCAACTGGCGGAGAAGTGCACGTTTCTGGAAGTGTGCTACCTGCTGTTGAACGGAGAGTTGCCTACGGCAGCGCAGTTGGACGCCTTCGTTAAAGAAATCACGCACCACACCATGGTGCACGAGAACATCAAAAAGCTGCTTGACGGCTTCCAGCACGACGCCCACCCCATGGGGATGTTGATGAGCGGCATCGCGGCGCTGGCGACTTACTATCCGGACGGGCGGAAGGTCCTGGATCCGGCCAACCGTCGGCTGCAAATCATGCGGTTGATTGCAAAGGTCCCGACCGTGGCCGCGTATTGCTACCGGCACAGCCTGGGGCTACCCTATGTCGGCCCCGACAACAGCCTCAGCTACACCGAGAACTTCGCTAGCATGCTCTGGCGCAATCCGGCCGAGCCGCGCTACACGCCGAACCCGGTGTTGGCGAAGGCGCTCGATGTGTTGTTCATCCTCCACGCGGATCACGAGCAGAATTGCAGCACCAATGCGATGCGGAGCGTGGGCAGTTCCCAGGCCGACCCGTTCGCTTCGACGGCGGCGGCGATCGCGGCGCTCTGGGGGCCGCTGCACGGCGGGGCCAACGAGCAGGTCCTGGTGATGCTCGACGAAATCGGCACGGTCGAGAACATTCCGGCCTTCATTGCCGACGTTAAGGCGGGCAAGGGGAAGCTCATGGGTTTCGGCCACCGCGTGTACAAGAACTATGACCCGCGGGCCAAGATCATCAAGAAGACGGCGGAGGAGGTCTTCAAGGTCACCGGACGGAATCCCAAGCTGGATGTCGCCATCGAACTCGAAAAGATTGCGCTCAGCGACGAGTACTTCATCAAGCGCAAGCTGTATCCCAATGTGGACTTCTACAGTGGGATCATCTACCAGGCGCTAGGCTTCAAGCCGGAGATCTTCACCGTGTTGTTCGCCATCGGCAGAACGGTCGGCTGGCTGGCGCAGTGGGACGAACTGCTGAACGACAAGGAACAGAAGATCGCCCGTCCCCGCCAGATCTTCACCGGGTACGACGAGCGCCCGGTACCGGCGATGTCGCAGCGCGGCAAGTAGCGCGGGCTACTCGCTCTGCAGTTCGGGAACGGCCTCGCTCTCTTCCGCCAGAGGGAGCGAGGTCTTTCCGTATTCGAACCCTCTTGCGAGGGCCTTGAGGTTTAGTTCGCGGAAGGCCGGCGGCACGGAGTCTTCCACCGCGGCCCGTAGCGCCTGCTCTTCCACCAGGCCGGTTACCGACGCGAAGAAACCTGCCATCACGACATTCAGCACCATCTTGCGGCCGAGTTCCTCCGCGAGGCGGGTGGCGGGAATCCCGTAGACACGCGTACCCTCGGGCAGTTTCCCCAAGCGCACCAGGTCCTGTTCCACCAGGAGCATCCCGCCGGGTTTCAGCTCGGAGACAAACTTCGAGCAGGCCTCCTGGCTCATGGCCACAAGGACGTCCGGGCGCGTGACGTAAGGATAGAGAACCGGATCTTCGGAAAGCACCACCTGCGCGCTGCACGCGCCGCCGCGCGATTCCGGGCCAAAACTCTGCGTCATGGTCGCGTGGCCGTTCTGAAAAATCGAATAGGCCTTGCCGATGACGCTGGCCGCGAGGATGACGCCTTGTCCGCCAAATCCGGCGATTCTGATTTCGGTTAGCCGCATGAGCAAGCCGGAGCCTCCACGTAACTGTCGCCCAACTTCGCCTGCATCTGCCGGCGCAGGTATTCGCCGTAGTCCGGCCGGTCCCGGTCGACGAACTTGCCCACCGTGATCTCGCCGGTGACCCCAAGGGCGACTTCGCTGGTTGGTGCGCCGTTGCGGATCTTGCTCTTCTCTTTGTAGAGCCTCATAGTGTCGATCCCCTCGCCAAGCTTGTTGCGCCGCTCATAGAGCGTGGGACACGGCGAGAGAACCTCGATGAAGCAGAAGCCCTTCTTCTGAAACACCTCCGTCATGGCCCGCGTCAACTGGCGGACGTGAAACGCGGTCCAGCGTGCCACGTACACCGCACCAGCCGCATCGGCCAGTTGGGGCAGATTGAATGACGGCTCGAAGGCGCCGTAGGGCGAAGTCGAGGTGGTCGCCGTGAACGGCGTGGTTGGGCCGCTTTGGCCGCCAGTCATGGCGTAGATGAAGTTGTTAACGCAGATCACCTTGAGGTCGATGTTGCGGCGCGCGGCGTGGATCAGGTGGTTGCCGCCGATCGCCGACAGATCGCCGTCGCCGGAGTATACGACCACGTTTAAGGATGGATTGGCCAGCTTCAGTCCGGTGGCGAACGGGATGGCGCGGCCGTGCGTGGTGTGAAAGCTGTCCAGCCGGACGTAGCCAGCCACCCGGCCCGAGCAGCCGATGCCGCTTACCACCGCGACCTGGTCCAGCGGCGTTCCGCATTCCAGGAGCGCGCGGGCGAAACAGTTCACCGTGGTTCCGATGCCGCAGCCCGCGCACCAGATGTGCGGGAGGCGGTCCATCCGCAGAAACGGCTCCAACGGATTGGCCGGCGCCTGCGGTGTGACTTCCAGGGTACTCATCGTGCGGCCTCCTCGATCACCTGCAAGATCCTCTCGGGCTGATGGACCGTTCCTCCG
The DNA here is from genome assembly GCA_964627045.1 of uncultured Solibacteraceae bacterium. Taxonomy (GTDB): domain Bacteria; phylum Acidobacteriota; class Terriglobia; order Bryobacterales; family Bryobacteraceae; genus CAZVIK01. The sequence goes on from CAZVIK010000061.1 coordinate 6,327, forward strand.
GCGTGCGGCACCGCAAAGGTTCGCGCCGCACCGCCGGCCGCACGCTCGACCTCATTCACCATCTGTCCGAGGTTCAACTCCGGGACCACAAACGCCTTGACCTTTCCGGCGAGAGTGGCAATGAGGGCCGCCGGGAAGGGCCAGACCGTGAGGAGCCGCAACTTGCCGATGCGGAGGCCTTGCTCGCGGGCCATCTCGATGGCCCTCTGCGCCACGCGGCTAGTGATTCCGTAAGACACGACGACAACCTCGGCGGCGTCAAGCCCTTCTTCCTCCACCAGGGTGAGCTCGCCGGCGGCTCCGGCGATCTTGGCCTTAAGCCGCTTTACCAGGCGGTCCTGCGTCTCAGGAGTCATGGAGGGGTAGCCGCGTTCGTCGTGGGTGAGACCGGTGACGTGGAAACGGTAGCCTTCGCCGGCGTGCGGCATGTCCGGAACCAGATCTGCCGCCGGTTGGAAAGGGAGCAACTCGCCCGGCGCGCCACGGGCCCGGCGGCGCGGGTAGATCATAATCTGGCTGGCGGGCGGGATGACGACCTTTTCCGTCATGTGCCCGACGCATTCATCCATCATGAGCATGACTGGCGTGCGGAATTGTTCAGACCAATTGAAGGCGCGGATGGTCAGGTCGAAACACTCCTGGGGCGAGTTCGGGCACAACGCGATCATCTCGTAATCGCCGTGGGAACCCCAGCGGGCCTGCATCATGTCGCCTTGCGCCGGAAGCGTTGGCAGGCCCGTGGAAGGGCCGCCGCGCTGCACGTCGACGAAAACGCACGGCGTTTCGGTCATCGCGGCATAACCGATATGTTCCATCATCAGCGAAAAGCCCGGGCCGCTGGTGACGGTGAAGACTTTGGCGCCGCCCCACGCCGCTCCGAGAATGGTGATGGAGGCGGCCAGTTCGTCTTCCATCTGGATGAAGGTCCCGCCCACTTTCGGGATTCGTGCGGCGAAGCGTTCGACAACCTCGGTGGACGGCGTGATCGGATAGCCAGCAGCGAAGCGGGCACCGGCTGCCAACGCTCCTTCGCAGCAGGCATGGTCGCCGTCCAAAAAATGCGTCCCGGTCAGCACGCCCGCCGGATCGGCGGAATGCAGTTGTCTGGTTCCGTTGTTCATGCCTTCTCTTTCCAACCCCGGATGGCGAAGTCCGGGCAGTACATGCCGCACAAGTCGCAGCCGCTGCACTTCTCCGGGTGGTCCACGTTAGGCGGATGATACCCCTTGGAGTTGTACGCCGACGACATAGAGAGCACTTTCGTCGGACAAAACTCGACGCAGAAGCCGCAGCCTTTGCAGTGTTCGACAACTATCGCGACGCGACCCTTGGCCATTCGCTCCAGATCCCCTATCTTTGGCGATTATACCAGCCCTGCGGCCCTCGGCCCGCCGCACGGCGCGGCACTGCCGTTGGTGGTAGCGTGGGCACTCTCTCAGATGACGCGCGTGACGATCAAGTTCCGCGGGTGTGGTAGCATCCATCAGAGAACTATGCCCGTGAATGCAGAACCGCTCGCGCGCCGGCGCGACGGGTGGACCGGGGCTACCGCGGTGGGAGGTGGGTTCTGTTTCGTCCGACGGGCCTAGGCGCGGCGGATGCGCCGCAGGCGCGATTGCTGTGGCGGCATCTCGCGCTCAACATCGTGTCTCCCTCGGCCTTGACGCTCGCGCTGTTTCTGGGGCTGATTTTCGTCGTGATCATCCCGACCATGAAACAGAACATCGTCGAACGCAAGAAAGAGACGATTCGCGAACTCGCCCAGGTGGCGTGGAGCGAGTTGTCCGCGCTGTACGACCAGGAGCAGCAGGGCGCGCTCACCCGCGACGCCGCCCAACAGGCTGCCGCCGCCAGGATTCAGCGGTTGCGCTACGGCGACGACGGGAAGGACTACTTCTGGATCAGCGACCTTCAGCCGCGCATGGTGATGCACCCCTACCGGCCGGAAATGAATGGGCAGGACTTGTCCAATTACTCAGACCCGGAGGGGAACAACCTGTTTGCGGAGGCGGCCGAGGTGGTCCGGACTTCCGGCGAGGGCTACATCGAATACTTGTGGCAATGGAAGGACGACGCCGGAAGGGTCGAGCCGAAGCTCTCCTATGTCAAAGGTTTCGCGCCGTGGGGATGGATCGTGGGAACGGGCGTCTACCTGGAAGACGTGGAGGCGCAGACGAATCTGGTGATCCGGAGGGCGTTGCAGATCTCGGTGGGCATCTCGCTCGTGATCGGAGCGCTTCTTGCCTTTGTCACCAAACAGGGGCTCGACCTGGAACGTCAGCGTTGGCGCGCGGCGAAGGCACTGGCCGAATCCGAAGAGAAGTACCGGATGTTGGTGGAAGGCTCGACGGAAGGAATTCTGTTGCTGATTCAGGGAAGGCCTGTCTACGCCAACCGGACTCTACTTGACCTGCTCGGCTATACCGAAGCCGAACTGGGCGAGTTGCCGCTGGACCGGATTCTCGAGTCCGTGCCGGCATCCGGGACGCCTTCGGAACGCCGCGCCAGGCTGATCCGCAAGGACGGTGAAGCCGTGGACGTGCTTCTGGCCGACGCCCCGATCGCCATCGGCGAAAGGAGCGGCCAGATCCTCTTTCTGAAGGACGCCGTGGCGCGGGGCAAGACCGAGGACGCCTTGGCGCGCCTTCTGGCCGAACTCCAGAGCATGCTGCCGCTGGCCACACGGGCGGTCAAGTCCTCGGAGCTAAGAGTGGCCGAATGCGGTTGGAACACGCCGGTGCGCCGGGCGGCGGAAATCATGTCGCACGCGAAGTCGAGCGCCATCCTGGTTAAGGCGCCGGATGGCGATCCGATCGGGATTGTCACCGATCAGGATCTCCGCAACCGTGTCCTTGCCGCCGGCGCCGGCGCGGATACGCCCGTATCGAAGATCATGAGCGCCCCGTTGGTGCGAATCCCGAGCCGCGCCCTGCTGTTTGAGGCCGCCCTGGCGATGCAGGAGCGCGGCGTCCAGCATCTGCTGGTGGTGGACGACCGGGGCGCCGCGGAGGGAATACTCACAGGCGCGGAGATCCTGCACGCGCAGCGCCATGCCCTGGCGCTGGTGCTGAGTGAGATCCGGTCGGCGGCTTCGGTGGAGGCGCTGCGGGAGAGCCAGGCGAAGCTGCCGGCCTTCGTGAAGGCATTGCTTGAAAGCGGCGCCCGCACCGAACACGTCACGCGCATCATGGCCACGGTGTCAGAGGCCATTCTCCTGCGGCTGATCGAGCTGGCCGAAGCGGAACTGGGGCCCGCGCCCGCAGCCTATTCGTTCGTTCTCATGGGGAGCGCGGCGCGCGGCGAGCAGACGCTGGCCACCGATCAAGACAACGCAATCATTTTCGACGATGTGGCCCCGGACAACACCACGGCGGTTCAAGCGCACTTTCTGAAGCTTGGAGAGATGGTCTGCGGGTGGCTCGATGCGGCGGGTTACCGTAAGTGCAAGGGGGGGACCATGGCGAGCAACCCCCGCTGGTGTCAGCCGCTGTCCCGATGGCGGGACGATTTCACGTCCTTTGTCACGGTGTCAACGCCGCAGGACTTGCTCGAGGTGAACATCGCGTTTGACTTCCGCTGCGCCCGCGGGGAGGCGGCCCATGTGACGGAACTGCGGCGGCACCTGCGCGAATTGCTCAAAGACGGCCGGCCGGAGTTCTTCTTCCATCTGGCCCAGAGCACGCTCCAGTTCAAGCCGCCGATCGGCTTTTTCGGGAACATTCAGCCGGAGCCGTCGGCAAAGCACGCTCACGTTTTCAACATCAAGAGCGCGATCGTCCCTGTGGTCAATTTCGCACGCATGTACGCGCTGCGCGATGGGTTCGCCGAGACGAACACGTTGGAAAGGCTGCGAAGGCTCCGTGACGAAGGAGGGCTGCTGCCATCGAGCCATGACGAACTTGTTCAGGTTTTTGGGGCGCTCATGCAGATGCGGCTAGCGCATCAGGCCGCCCAGTGGAGCGCGGGAGTCGAGCCGGACAACCTCATCGACCTGCGGAGGCTGACGGCCCTGGAGCGATCCATCCTGAAGAAGGCTTTTTCCAGCATCACCGTCTTCCAGGCGCGCCTGGAAACGGACTTCGCGAGGACAGCCTGACGCCTATGCTGGTCCTCCTGGTGGGCGATGTCCACGGCAAGTTGGCACAACTGGCGGAGGCCCTCTGGCAGGCAAAGGCGGATTTCCACGTCGGCGCCGCCATTCAAGTCGGCGATTTCGGATTTTGCCGTTCGAACATCGAGGATCTGCGCGACCGGCGGATTCGGTTTCCGGTTCCGCTGCATGTGATCGACGGCAATCATGAGGATCATTCCTGGTTACGGCAATCGGTACGTTCCGGCGCCGCGGCCGACTGGCGGGCGGAACTGAACCTGATCTACCAGGCGCGGCCCTCGGTGGCGCGTCTTGGGGCGACGCGGGTGGGCTTTATCGGCGGTGCGCTGCACGTTCACCGGCCTCAGCGGCACAACCTTTTCAGCCGTTCGCCGAACTATATCTTGCGGCGGCAGCGGGAACAGGCGACGGCCCTTTTCAACAAAGAGCGGCCGGAACTGATCGTCACTCATTCGTGTCCGGCTCGCATCGGGATTGGACTCTGTGGGTCCTGTCCCGACGAACACCTTCTGCACGAGAACGTGCGTTCCGAGGGGTTCGACCCCGGGCCGGACGGCGATTGCGGCGAGGTCGAACTAAGCCGGCTGTGGCTCGACCTCGTGTACCGTCCGCGCGCCTGGAGCTTCGGGCATTTTCACCGGGTCCACGAAGCCACCATCGAGGGTACGCGCTTCATCTGCGTCGGAGACGCACCCGTGCCATCCGACGGCTCCTTTGTCCTGTGGGACACGGAGGAGAAGAGGCTCCTCCTGTGTCCCGTCAATCCGAGTCTGGCGGTGCCTAGTCCGCGGCGGCGGTAGCGGGCGCGGGCCTGCCGTTCTTGGTCATCAGAGAAACCGCGACCAGAACGAGAAAACCGAGCGGGATCGTCACAATTGCGGGCTGGCTGAAAGGCACCAGCGCGTCGGCCGGGTTCCAGCCGTAGACGTCCTTGTACGCTTGGGCGCTCAGCAGGATCCAGGCCAGCGAGGAAAGCATGCCGACGATGATCGCGGCGGTGATCCCCTGCTTGGTGGTCCGCTTCCAAAAGAGCAACATGATCAGCGATGGCAGGTTCGCCGAGGCGGCGATGTTGAACGCCCATCCAACCAGGAAGTTAACGTTCATCCGGGCGAACAGGATGCCGAGCGCGATCGCGATTACTCCCACGGTCATCGCGGCGATCTTGGCGGCCGCCACCTTGCGGAACTCGTCCATGGGAATCTTCAGCACGTTGCCCATCAGGTCATGCGCCACCGCGCCGCTGGCCGCCATGATCAGGCCACTGACCGTGCCGAGAACCGTTGTGAAAGCGACCGCCGAGATCACGGCGAACAGGAACTCGTTGATGCTGCGCGCCAGCAGCGGCGCGGCCATGTTGGAGTCGGTCACATCCAGAGCGCCGCTGGTCAGTGCGCCGAGGCCGAGGAAAAGGGTCAGCACGTAGAAGCAACCGATGGCGGCGATTCCCACGACGGTGCTCTTGCGGGCGCTCACCTGGTCCTTGACCGTGTAGTAGCGGATGAGGATGTGGGGCAGGGAAGCGGTGCCGCAGAACAGCGCGAGCATCAGGGACAGGAAGTCGAGCTTATCGAAAAGCCGCGCGCTGCGAACCTTGTTAAAAGTAGGGCTCGACCCGGGCGTCATCAGATCCGCGCCGGTGGTTGGCTTCTGGTAGTAAACCTTCGTGGTCCCGCCCCCTGCTTCCGCCACCGTGTCCGAGCCCCAAAGGACGACTTCGCTTTCCTGCATGGTCTGAATGAAGCCGAAGGGGCTTAACGGGCCGGTGCTCTCTTTTCCGCCGGGAAGCTTGGAGGCGTATCCCACCGGCAAGAGGTCCCCTTGTCCCTCGCCCTTTCCGCGCGGCAGTCCGTTGATCAACCGGCGGCCGTCGGGGAACAAGCGGTCGGTCTGCGTTTCGGAGAGCAGGTCGCCGTCCTTGCGGTACACCGAGATCAGGCCGGAGGCGTACTTAACGCGCCCTTAGGGCAGTTACTGCCAGCCCCCTACGGCGCCCAGCACCACCACCCCAGCGACCGAAGATAAACTAAAATCGCCGCCTGAATCTGTGATTCTTTTTTCATATCGCAGCCTCCCGCAGCCGGCCGTCAGCAAGCACCTGCTGACAGCCAAC
>CAZVIK010000061.1:12560-15794 GCA_964627045.1 uncultured Solibacteraceae bacterium
AGGGGCTCCGGTGATCTCACCGGCGGGAACGCCTGCGCGCAGTTTCTGTACCGGCTTTCCGTCCGTTCCGGTGGGGTTCGTGGTAACGCCCCGCATCAAAATGAGGACGGTGATGACCGCGCACAACAGCACCAGGATCCCGCCCTTGATGAATTGGACCCACGTCGTAGAGACCATTCCGGCGGTCGTGACGACCAACGTGACAATCGCCCCGACCAGCAGCACTCCGACGTAGTGCGGAAAGCCCAGCAGAGGAGTAACCAACGCCCCGGCGCCCACCATTTGCGGGATCAGATAGAAGCAACTGACCACCAACGTGCTGACGGCCGCAGCGAGCTTGATTCCGCGAGAGTTGAACTTGTTATCCAGCGCGTCGGCAAACGTGAACCGGCCAAGCCGCTTCATCGGTTCGGCGACGATGAACAGGGCCACGATCCAGCCGGCCAGGTAGCCGATGGAATAGAGGAAGCCGTCGTAGCCGTAAAACGCGATCATGCCGCAGATGCCGAGGAAGGAGGCGGCCGACAGGTAATCGCCGGCGAACGCGACCCCGTTGACAGCCCAGTGGATGCCCCCGCCCGCGGCGAAGTAGCCCGAGGCCGACTTGGCGCGGCGGCCCAAATAGAAACTGATGCCGAGAACGCCCCCGGCGAAAAACAGAAATACGAAGACGGCGGTGAGAGAGGTTTGGTAGATCACGGTGTTAGCTTCCTCACTTGGACTTCCAGCACAGCTTCACGTAGATCAGGGCCAGGGTGATCGCCGCGGCAATTAGGCCAAATCCGTAGATGACGGCGAGGTTCACGCCGCCAAGAAACGGCGAGCGCATCCGTTCAAGCGCGAAGGCGCTGAGAAGCATGAAGCCCCCGTAGATGGCGGTGTAAACCGCGAAGAGAACGACGCCGATGCGGGTGTTGTGAGCGACAACGGCCGCATCTTCCTTTTCTTTTACGATTTTGGCGTTGAGATCCATAAAAACTCCCCACTGTCAGGTTTTCGATCTACCGATTCCGCGGCTAGAACGTGCCCCGAATACCTGCCACGAACAGGTGCCGGGTGTACTCGCGCCCACGCGTGTTTGGAACCTTCGATGCCACCGAGTCGTAGGAGTAGGAAACCTCGGCGGTGACGCGTTTGTGCAAGGCGTAGGTCACCGACGCGCTGGGTGTGTAGATCCAATCTTCGCGATTGACCGGCGCCTGCCAGTCGCCGCCATAGGCGCGAAGACCGGCGGTCGAGACAAGCTTGGGCGTATGCTGCCTTCGCCAGGAGATGTCGTAAACGATGTCCTCATATACGCTGTGGCTCGAAAAGGCAGGCTGTTGGTACCGGGAAAGCGTGAGCGTCACCGAGTCGGTCTTGGCCGGCAGCCAACTGAGCGAACTGTTGACGAACCAAAGTTGCTCATCGGGGTTGAACCCAACCGCCGGCTTTTCGAAGGAGCGGAAATCCGGTCCGGCGAGCAGGTTCAGCCGCAACCAGCTCGCGGGGGCCCCCTCCAACCCGAACAGCACCCGGCTGTAGCTGTTGGAGTAGAGGCTCGCCGTCCCCATCAGCTTGCCTTGCTCCTGGTGACCGTAACGGTACCCGGCAACAAACGACGTCTTTCTGCCGAGATCGTAGCCCACGTCCGCACCGCCGTTCATCTCCCAGCGGTCCACGAAGTTCTCGTAGCCGGCGTAGGCACCGGTGCGCGGTCTTTGTTGGGTTCGAAAATCGTGGCTGTAGGAGGTGAACACCGGCCGTACGAACCACTTGCCCGCGGTTTGTGTCAACTTGAGCCCGTTGCGCAGCACCACGGCTTCCCGGCGGTCGCGCAGCGGAATTCCGCCGACGGCGGGGATATCGCCGCCGTTGGCAACGTCGAAGATGGGCCCCTGGTCGCTCCCGTCGATGCGGAGCAGGGAGTTGGTGAACTCCCAGGCGGACTTGCCGGACACGCCGCTGAAGTTGATCGCGGCCCGGTGCGCCACGTAGTTCTCCGAATCGAAACTATGGTAGCGGACCAGTTCCGGGGCATAGCTGAAGGCCGCTTTGAACGCGGGTGTGCGCTGGTAACCCGCAGCCAGTCCGAGCGTCGCGGATGTGACGGCGGAGCTCTTCTGGGCGTTGTTGCCCACATCCTGTAGAAACACGTTGCCGTCAACGGTCTCGCGGAGCGAGTAGTTGACGTTGAACGTCCAGGGCGACTTGGACGCGGCGGGCGCGGCGACCTGAGCGTGCAAAGCGACGGCAGTCAACACGGCGGAGGCTGCCGGGACACAGATGAAGCGGCGGACAATATCAGACATTTGGATGATTAACCCCTCTTCCTTGATTAGGAAGAATTGCAGAAATCATACCATCGTTCGCGTGCCGGTATCCGCCCCCTGGGGAACGGAGCGGGCCCACCCGTCCGCTACTCCACACTCGCCCGGCGGCATCGCCAAGGTCGAGTCGAGTACGTTATCCTGGATCTTTCCCAAAAACCAGGAGCCTCCATGAACATCCTTGTGCCAAACCTCGGTTCGACGTCGTTGAAGTACCAGATTCTCGCCATGCCGGAGGAAACGCCGCTCGCCAAGGGGCGAATGGAGCGGGTCAAGGACTACCGCGAGGCCGTGGCGCAGATCCAAACGGGCGACACCCAGATCGACGCCGTCGCCTTCAAAGCCGTGCTGGGCGGCCCGCGTTATCGCGGAACGTTTCTGATCGACGACGGCGTCATCGGCGCGTTGGAGGAGTTCCTGCCCGCCGCCCCGGCGCACAACGCGATCTACCTGACGGGAATCCGCGCCTTCCGCGAAGCAATGCCGGGCGTTCCCATGGTGGCGGCGTTCGAGACCGAGTTTCACGCCACCATGCCGGAACATGTGGGCCGCTACGGCGTTCCTGCCGAATGGCGGGAGACCCACGGAATCCGCCGCTACGGGTTCCACGGGGCATCCCACCGCTACATCGGCGAGCGGACGGCGGAGTTCCTCGGAACGCCCGCCGCATCGTTGAGAGTGGTGAGTTGCCATCTGGGCGGCAGTTCTTCGATGTGCGCGATTGACCGCGGCCGGTCGGTGGACACTACGATGGGCTTCTCGCCGCAATCGGGACTGGAAAACGCCACGCGGCCCGGGGACCTGGACGCCTTCGCGGTTCTCTACATGATGGAGAAGAACGGCTGGAGCGTTCAGGGCGTGCGCGAGCAACTTGCCAAGGGAGGCGGTCTGGCGGGTCTCTCGGGCGTTCCGGGCGGCGATGTGC
>CAZVIK010000061.1:15804-19422 GCA_964627045.1 uncultured Solibacteraceae bacterium
GATGTGGAACGGGCCGCCGAGGCTGGCGGAGAGGACGCGGCATTGGCCCTGGAGATGTTCGCCTACGGCGTGCGCAAGACCATCGGGGCGTATGCCGCCGCCATGGGCGGGTTGGATGCCGTAGCCTTCACCGGCGGAATCGGCGAGAACTCAGCCCGCCTGCGCACGGTGTGCTGCCGGGGGTTGGAGTTTCTGGGAATCCGCCTCGACGATGAGCGCAACGGGAAGGGTTCCGGCGACCGGCTGGTATCCCCCGACGGCACGCCGGTAGCCGTTCTGGCCCTTGGCACCAACGAGGAGTTGATCGTGGCCCGCCGGGCGTACCGGCTGCTCGAGAACCGCCGTTAGGCTGGCCCGCCGGGACTGGGGCCTACCCGTTCTTTGCCGGCGTCAGGAGTCGTTCCTTGCGGTAGATCAGGGTCGACGCGTTGAAGCTGGCGACCTCGAACCTGTGGCCGTGGGTGATGGCATCGGTCGGGCAGGCTTCGACGCAGTAGCCGCAAAAGATGCAGCGGTTATAGTCGATGTTGTACACCTTGGCATATCGTTCGCCCCCGCTGATCCGTTCGGCGGCGGTGTTCTCGGCCGCCTCGATGTAGATGCAGTTCGAGGGGCAGGCCACGGCACACAGGAAGCACGCCACGCACTTCTCCAGGCCGTTTTCGTCGCGCTGCAGGACGTGGACGCCGCGGTATCGCTCCTGGAGTTTGGGAGGCTCGTCGGGGTAGTTTTCGGTTAGCGTCGGCGAGAGGAATTCCTTGAACGTCGTGGACATCCCCTTGGCAACAGCCGCTGCGGATCTCCAGATCTCTTTGGCGTCGACCGGCATCCTGAGTTCCCTCGTGAAGCTGCCTTCAGTCTAGCAGCTTGAGCAACTCGTTCGCCGCCACTTGGACGGGGTCGCGCGCGGGCGAATAGGGCGGCGTGTAGGCCAGATCGAGCTGTTCGAAATCCTCCAGGGTCATCCGCGAAGTGATCGCGGCGGCGATCAGGTTGATACGGCCCGGTACGCCGGCTTCCCCAGTTACCCATCCGCCGAGCACGCGATGGGTGCGCCGGTCGCCAACAAGGTAGACCGTTGTGGGGCGGCCCTTGAAGTACTTGACGTGGTCCATGGCGTCGATCCGCACCGCCTCCGGATCGAAGCCTTCCTTACGAGCCTCGGCAGGGAGCAAGCCCGTGACGGCCACGCCCAGCTTGCAGACGCGCAGAATCGAGGTGCCCACGATGCCTCGGAAGCGGTCGCGTCCTCCGGCGGCGCAGGCCCCCGCGACCCGTCCCATCCGGTTGGCCGTCGTGCCCAGGGGAACATAGGCCGGGCGGCCGGTGAGCAGGTGCAACGCCTCGGCGCAGTCGCCCGCGTCGTAGATTCCGGAAACGCTGGTCTCCATGCGCTCGTCAACGGCGAAGGCGCCGGTGGCTCCTAGGCGCACGCCCGCCTCGGCGGCCAGTTCGACGTTGGGCCGGATGCCCGCTGCCGCCACCACAAGGTCGCACGCGATGCCGTTCACGCGATCTGGACCCACTTCGGACGCCGGCGTGTCGAGCATCAGGCCGATCCCGGCCCGGTTGAGTTCCTCACGAACGACATTGGTGAGTTCGGCGTCCTGGTGGCCGAGCACGCCGCCCGAGGATTCCACGACGGACACCTCCAGACCGCGCACGCGCAGCACGTCGGCGGCCTCCAGGCCGATGTAGCCGGCGCCGACCACCACCGCGCGTTTGGGGTGCTGCGTCTCGATGAAGGTGCGCAAACCCACGGCATCGCCGAGCGTGTGCAGCGTGAAAGACGAGGCGGCCGGCGTCGATCCCAGGGCGTCGCGGTTGGGCCTTGCGCCTGCGGCGACGATCAGCCGGTCGTAGGCCACTCGCTCGCCGCCGTCGAGCAGAAGTTCCCTTTGCGGATGCCGGATCTCGGAGACCGTGGCGCTCGTACGGATTTTGATATTGCGCTCGCGGAGCAGCGTGTCGGGCGTGTGCACGGTCAACTCGCCGATGGACCCGACGCGGCCTTCGACGTAGTACGGAAGGCCACAGGCGGCGTAGGAGATGACATCGCCCCGCTCGACAACCGTGATGTCGAGCGACCGGTCGACGCGCCGGGCGCGCAAGGCCGCGCTCAGGCCTGCGCCCATCGCTCCGATTACCGCCAGCCGCATGTCAGTCCATCTTAGCCGAACCGCGAACCGGTGCAAAACCGCCCGGTCGCAACGGAAAGGGCGCTACACGGGCCGGCTCGGCGTGGGCGCCTCAGCTCTCTTTGTCTTCCTGCCGCTGCTTCTCGATGAAGCTCAGGATGTCGAAATGGACGATCTTACGGTTGGGAAAGAAACTGTTCACCGCTTGCTGCTCGTCGTCGAAGATTTCGAAGACGGTCGATAGCTTGGTCACGACAAGGAGTTCGAGTTGGCGGCGGTTCAGGCTAAGCAACACCAGCCGCCCAGCGGCCTTGTTCAGGGCCGTGTAACACATCACCATCGCCCCAAGCCCCGTGCTGTCGATGTAGTCGACTTCGCGCAGGTTCAGGATGATGTTCACGCGCCCGGCCGCCAGATGGGCCCGGACTGTCTCGCGCAGCGCGCCCGCATCAGGGCCCGCTGTCAACTGGCCTTTCAGGTCAAGAACTGTGACGCCTTCCTTCTCGCGCGTGCTGATCTCGATAGTCATCGTTTGACGTGCGCCTCGAATGGGCGCGCACCTCCTCCGCCCCGGGCCGCACCGGAAGGGTCACCAGGAATCGCGTCCCTTCGCCGGGATGACTGCTCACATCGATCCGGCCGTCATGCGCCTTTACTATCCATGCTACAAAACTCAGCCCCAGCCCGAGGCCACGCTGTTCGTGGGTGTCGGTGCTCGGCACGCGGAAGAACCTTTCGAATATGCTTGATAGGTATTCCTCAGGGATCCCACGGCCGGTGTCTTCGACCGACAACTCGATCCGGTGCGGATTGGCTCGCAGCCCTACCCGGATCTGCCCTCCGGCGGGCGTGTACTTAACGGCATTGGCAAGAAGGTTGGAGAGCAGGCGTTCGAACTGAATCCGGTCGACGGACGCCAGGCAGGCGGACGGAAGGTCGGAAACCCAGTTCAGCCCCGCTTCTTCGGCGGCGTAACGGTACTGATCGACGACATCGCGGATAATGGGAACCAAGTCCCGCTCTTCGATTTTCAGCACAAGTTGTCCGGATTCGGCCTGCGAGAGCTGCAGCATCGCCTTGACGAATTCGGAAAGCCGCTCGGTCGCCTCCAGGGCGACCTGGATTGCCTCGCGCAACTGCTCCTCGGACTCGGCCGTCATTAGAGCGACTTCCAGATGGCCGCGGACGGCGGTGATGGGCGTCCGCAATTCGTGCGAAACGTCGGCGCTGAAACGGCGAATCTGCTGGAAGGAGTTCTCGAGGCGTTCGACCATCCGGTTGAACGTGTCAATCAGGTTGTCGAGTTCGTCGCCCGCATCCCGCGTCGGAATGCGCAGGCTCAGGTTGGAGCCGGTGATGGACTCGGCGGTGCGCACCACATCGTGCAGGGGCCGGAGGCCGCGCCGCGTCAAGTACCAACCAAGAAGGCCGCCAAACACCAGGATGATCGGTACGCTGATCAGGTAGCGCGTGGTGAACT
>CAZVIK010000062.1:0-18735 GCA_964627045.1 uncultured Solibacteraceae bacterium
ATGCCGTAACGTACGTGACCTTGACGAACCCGCAATACTTCGCGCTCTTTTCCGGGGTCATCGCCGCAACCTGTCGCGCAACGTCGCTCTGCGTGTGGGCTGGCATCTGTGCTACGTCGACAATCTTGACCTCAAACACTCGCTCAGCCATGGTTTTCGCCTCGGACATCTACATCGTGATTGTAAGCGTGACCGCAGGAAAGGCAGTGCACCGTGATCCATGGATTTGATTACCGAATATATAAACCTGTCGGGTGTGCCTGCGGGGTGCACTGCTTTGTGGGTGGAGGCGAGTCCCCGGCCAGGCCTTATGTGTTGTCGGTGCTGATTTTTGCGAGTTGTGTTTTGTAGCCGAGGCCGGTCAGTACTTTGGTGGCGTGGCTGAGGGTGACTTTGCTGAAGAACGGGATGTTGAGTGGGTTTGGGCTGGTGCTGATGATTGCGTACGTGACCGTGTATGCTCGTGGTTCCAGTGGGTCTGCTGGTCGTGCTATCTGGTGCGTGCCTGGGAGCTTTGTGTTGACGGCACGCCGGAAGCCGGGGTCTTGGGCGAAGAGGGTGCCGCTGGTGACGCCTTGTGCGAAGTGGTGGCTGAGGGTGCTGCTGCCCGCGTAGTGTTTGACGTGGATGAGCTCTTGTTCGGTTGTGTAGAGGTCGCAGAACTCGATGGGGCTTCGTCGGTCGGGGTACCGGATGAGTCGTTGGTCCATCAGCGCGAAACCGTTATTCCTTGCGGTGCGCTTGTTGTAGTCGGCTTCTGTTTCGTCCGCTTGTGCTGGTGGGAGGTCGTCTGCTCGTCGTCGTACTCGCTGGAATGCTCGTTCGATCCGGTCGCGGAATGGTGTGTCCACGTGGTACCAGGTGCCGCTGTTGAGGAGGTATTGTGCGCCGTTGTGTGGTAGTTCGGCGTACACGCACTGGTAGACGGGCCATTCCTCGGTGACGGTGTCGGTGTCGCTGCTGATCGCGTACACGCGCTTGTGCTTGAGGGTGTCGATCGTGATCGTAGCGGGGTTGCGGACGGCGTCGAGGAACGTGCGGAGGTGGATGTCCGCGTGGCGTTCGGCGCTCGGGGCTGGACTGTACGTGAACGCTTCGATGGTTTGCCAGTCCACGCGCTCTGGGATTGCCAGCCACATCCCGTCGAGCTCGTCGTTCCGGAGTCGTTCGATGAGAGCCTGGTCGAGCTCGTCCCGTAGTGCTGTGTTCTTGACCTCTTGGATGTTGTCCACCCACGGGAAGTGGTCGCGGTAGTCATTCTTCTTGCTCTCCGCCAGGAATCGCCGGAGGAGTGCAGGGAGATTGTCGAGCGTGAAGGGACCAGTCGTGCGCAGCGCGTCCTTACCCGTGAGGCGCTTCCCGAGGGTCTTGTCCCTGGGATTGCCCGTCACTGCCCGCAGGAGGTCTTGGTCGATGTTCAGGCCAAAGTCGCCGATATTTGCGGCTCTGCTCGCTTGAATTTGGCTGTGGGGTGCTGGGCTGTCAAGCGTGAGCCGGTCCACGCTGCGAATCTGGGTATGGTCGACCGCGTTCAGCGTGACCTTGAGCCCGAACCGCTCATCCGTCACACCGGGCTGCAAGAGGAGTCGCCCGAACCCGAACGCTATCGCGAACACGCGCCGACCTGCTTCGAGGAGGAGTACGGCGGAGGGCGTCATCCCCTGGACCCGCGTGAGGTCGTCCACGGCTCCCTCAAAGAACTTGACCCACGGTGGCTGGTGGGGCTGGCCCGGCTTCACGTACAAGCCAGCCGTTCGGCGACCACCAAGTCGGACCGTGTGGTGGTCTGTTCCTGGCCGGATGATCGCGCCAGCGTCACGCACGCCTTCCTTGACGAGGTATATCGTGAGCGTCCGTTGTGCTGGTCCGCGAGGCATGCACTCACTCCCTAGGGCTGGGATGGGCAACTCATTGATTATGGGGTTTCCGGCTCGGATTATAGCACTTGCGGCGACAAGCTGTTCCCTGAAAGTCCTGGGAGGACTAGACCGCACGCGATTCATGGTGGACCTGTGGGGTGCCGGGGCTTGAACGCGCTGGTGCGCTGGGGGATATACTGCCTATTTAAACCCGAAGAGACCTCTTTTGTTGCAGTTGGCATTCGTGGCCGTGTTTGCGCTGGGCGACGCTGGAGTCGGGTTCGCGGAGGAGTGATGGTTCAGTTGGAGAACATCGAGCGGATTGAGGCGCGCTTGTGGCGTGCTGCCGACTTGTTGCGGGCGAATTCTGAGTTGGCGAGTAATGAGTACTTCATGCCCGTCATGGGGCTCATCTTCCTTCGCCACGCGTACAGCAGGTTCCTCAGCGTCAAGCCTGGTATTGAGTCGTCGTTGCCTTCTCGTGGTGGCGTGCGGCGAGCGTTGACGAAGGAGGATTTTAGTCAGAAGGGCGCTATCTTCCTTCGTCCCGAGGCAGAGTTCGAGTATTTCATCGCGAAGGCGGACGACCCGAATCTCCCGCATATCATCATCAAGGCGATGGAGTCGATTGAGGTTGATTATGAGAACCTCAAGGGTGTTCTGCCGAAGCAGGAATACCAGAGCATCCCGCCGGACTTGCTCGGTACGCTCGTGCGTACGCTCAACCCTGACGAGCTCAAGACGGTTTCTGGTGACGTGTTCGGTCGTATCTACGAGTACTTCCTCACCCAGTTCGCCGACCAGAAAGCGCACGACGGCGGAGAATTCTTCACGCCCATCAGCCTGGTCTCGTTGATTGCGAACGTCTTGGAGCCGGAACGCGGCACGGTGTTCGACCCAGCGTGTGGTTCTGGTGGCATGTTTGTGCAGTCAGCGCGCGTGGTTGAGCGCCACCACAAGAACCCATCACAACAATTGACGTTTCGGGGTTTGGAGAAGAACAAGACGACGATTAACCTCGCCAAGATGAACCTCGCCGTGCACGGCCTGGAGGGGAACATCCAGCAGGCCATCACGTACTACGAAGACCCGTTGAACTTGTACCGGAAGTGCGAGTACGTCATGGCAAACCCGCCATTCAACGTTGACGAAGTCGACGCTGACAAAGTCAAGAACGACCCACGACTACCGTTTGGCTTGCCGGGCGTGACGACCGCGAAGGGAAAGAAGAACGGTGACGTGAAAGCCAAGGGTCGCGTCCAGAACGGGAACTACCTCTGGATTCAATACTTCTACAGTTACCTCAACGAGAAGGGACGAGCCGGGTTCGTCATGTCCTCGCAAGCATCGAGCGCTGGTCGTGACGAGGCGAAGGTCCGCCAGAAACTCATCGAGACCGGGGCAGTCGAAGTCATGGTCGGGATTCGACCGAACTTCTTCTACACCCGCACAGTGCCTTGCGAACTCTGGTTCCTCAACAAAGCAAAGCCAAAAGAGCACCAGGACAAGGTCCTCATGCTCGACGCGCGCGGAGTGTACCGCAAGGTCACGCGCAAGATATACGACTTCAGCCCCGAGCAGTTGCAGAACCTCTTGTCCATCGTCTGGCTGTACCGTGGCGAGCCGGACCGTTTCCGCGCGCTCGTCGCGAGTCACCTCAACAATTCGCTCGATGAAGCAACCGATTGCCCCGCCGTCATCAAGGGGTTCCTCGACAAAACGAACGCGCTACACAAACTCACGACGGCATTCGTCGCCACGCTCCCGAAGGACGGCGCACACCACGAGCCAACGACAGAGTTCGAGGCAGCGCTCAAGGTATTCCGTGACGACGCGAAGGCATTCGAGACCGCAATCGGGAAACTGGCGCGTGCCGACGGCAAGCAGGCAGTACAAGCGCTTGTGAAGGCGACAATGGCATCCGCGCCACTCGCCGAGAAGAGCAAGGACCTCGCGAAGCAAGCAGATCACGTCTTCAAACTCCTCACGCGGCTTCTCGACGTGTGCGAGAAAGAACTCGACGCGAAAGAACACCACGACTGGGAAACACGGGATATCACCAAGGCGCGCAAGGCGGTCGACGAAGCACGACACATCCTCGTCGAACAACTGCGCCTCGTACGCTACTTCCACCGCCACGCGGCATGGCTGACAGAACGATTCCCAGACGCCGTCCTCGTGGACGTTCCAGGACTCGTCAAACTCGTCACGAGAAAGGAGATTGAGAAAAACGACTACAGCCTCACCCCAGGACGATACGTCGGCATAGCACCAGAAGAAGTCGACGAGGACTTCGACTTCGAAGAAACAATACGCGACATCCACGTAGAACTCGAAGGACTCAACGAGGAAGCGGTCGAGCTCGCCGCGACCATCAGCAAGAACCTGAAGGAGTTGATGGGATGACTTGGCACGACGGGAAGCTCGGAGACCTGGTCACCCTCCAGAGAGGTCACGACCTCCCAGAGGCCGTGCGGAAGGAGGGCCAGGTGCCGGTTGTGTCGTCGTCAGGAATCACGGGCTACCACAACGTGGCGAAGGCCGAACCACCTGGGGTCGTTACCGGTCGTTACGGCACGCTGGGCGAAGTGTTCTATCTCGAAGAACCCTACTGGCCGCTGAACACCGCACTGTACGCGATTGATTTTCACGGGAACAATCCTCGCTTCGTGGCGTACTTTCTCAAACAAGTCTTGCGCCGAAAGGGAAGCGACAAGGCGGCAGTGCCCGGCGTGAACAGAAACGACCTACATGAGATTCGGGTGAAGGTCCCGGACACGGATAGGCAAAAGAGAGTCGTGGAAATACTCGTCGCGTACGATTCTCTCATTGAGAATAATCGTCGTCGGATTGCCCACCTGGAGGAGGCCGCGCGCCTGTTGTACCGGGAGTGGTTTGTCTTGTTCCGGTTCCCAGGACACGAACACACAAAAGTCGCGAACGGCGTCCCGGAAGGATGGGAAAAAACATCGTTAGGTAAGTACGCGCCGCTGGCGTACGGAAAGGCCCTGCGGGAGGACAAGCGTGTCGAGGGACGCGTACCTGTCTACGGGTCCAGTGGAAGAGTCGGTAGTCACAGTACTCCACTTGTAGAGGGGCGCGGTATCATTGTTGGCCGCAAAGGCAACGTCGGAGCGGTGCATTACAGCGAGGAGCCGTTCTGGCCCATTGACACCACCTACTTTATCGAGGAGGAAAGAGCGACTCGATTCCTTTTCTTCACACTCTCTAGGATGACGTTTATGAGCACCGACGTCGCTGTGCCGGGACTGAACCGCGATTTCGCACATAGCCGGGAATTCGTGGTCCCGCCGAGGCCACTGTTGACGGCGTTCGAAGAAGAGGTTGCTCCGTTCTACCGGCAGATAAGGACTCTGGCCCGACAAGCAGAGTGCCTCGCACAGGCTCGTGATTTGTTGTTGCCACGGTTGATGAGCGGGGAGTTGGAAGCATGACGTTCACCGAAGACACCCTGGTGCAGCAAACGACCGCAGACTACCTGCGCGACGCGCTCGGGTGGGACTCGGTATACGCGTACAACCAAGAGGACTACGGCCCCAACAGCCTCCTCGGTCGCGAAAGTGACCGCGAGGTCGTCCTGAAGAGAGACCTGCTCGCGGCGCTGACGAAGTTCAACCCTGGCCTGCCAGACACGGCATACGAGGAAGGACTCCGACAACTCACCGAAACCATCGCAAGCCAAAGCATCACTGCCGCGAACAAAGAAAAGTACGCACTCCTCCGTGATGGCGTGTTGGTCGCGTACCGAAACGACAAGAACGAACTCGTGCGAGAACGACTCCGCGTGTTCGACTACGAGCACCCGGAGAATAACCGGTTCCTGTGCGTCAGGGAGTTATGGATTCGGGGCGATATCTATCGTCGGCGGGCCGACATCGTTGGATTCGTCAACGGTGTGCCCCTGGTGTTCATGGAGTGCAAGAACATCCACAAGGACCTCCAGCGAGCGTACAACGACAACCTCTCCGACTACCGGGACACCATCCAGCACGTGTTCCACCACAACGCGCTCATCATCCTCGGGAATGGTGACAAGGCAAAACTCGGGAGCATCACGACCAAGTACAAGCACTACCACGAGTGGAAGCGCCTCTCGGAGGAAGAGCCTGGCGTCGTGGACATGGAGACACTCCTCAAAGGAGTCCTGAACAAAACGACCTTCCTGGATTTGTTCGAGCACTTCATCGTGTTCGACGAAAGCGGCGAGACGACCGCCAAAATCATTGCGAAGAACCACCAGTACCTTGGCGTGAACAAAGCCATCACGTCCCTCAAGGATCGCGAGTCGCGTGGTGGGAAGCTCGGCGTGTTCTGGCACACCCAAGGAAGCGGGAAGAGCTACTCGATGGTCTTCCTGACGAGAAAAGTCCACCGGGCCGTGAGCGGGCAGTACACGTTCGTTGTGTGCACGGACCGCGACGACCTGGACACGCAAATCTACAAGACGTTTGCTGGTTGTGGGGTCGTGGATAACGACCGGGACCCGTGCCGCGCGTCGAGTAGCGAGCACTTGCGTGCGCTCCTCGGCCTGCACAAGGGCCACGTGTTCACGCTCATCCAGAAGTTCAACCAGAAAGTCGACCGGAGTGTTGGCTGGTCGTTGCGCGACGACATCATCGTGATTAGTGACGAGGCGCACCGGACGCAGTACGGGACGCTGAGTTTGAACATGCGGGACGCGCTCCCGAACGCGTCGTTCATTGGCTTTACCGGCACGCCACTCTTCAAGGAAGACGAGATTACGAGGCGCATCTTTGGTGAGTACGTGAGCACGTATGACTTCCAGCGTGCCGTGGAGGACTGCGCGACGGTCCCCATCTTTTATGACGCTCGGGGCGACAAGCTCGGTATCAGCACGAACGACCTCAACGAGAAGATCGCTGACGCGATTGAGCGTGCGGAGATTGATGACGTGAACGTCGAGCAGCGACTCGAGGCTGAACTCAAGCGTGACTACCACGTGTATACATCTGAGACTCGTTTGTCGCAGGTCGCGAAGGATTTCGTCTGGCACTATTCGACGTCGTGGGAGAGCGGGAAGGCGATGCTCGTGTGTATTGACAAGGTCACGTGCGTCCGGCTCTACAACCTCATCATGCCCCTCTGGGCTGCTCGCATTCGGGAACTCGAGGCTGGGCTGTCGGGGATTAGTGATGAGCAGGAGTTGCAGTTCGCCCAGCGACAACTATCGTGGATGCGCGCGACGGTCACGGCGGTTGTTGTGAGTGAGGAGCAGGGTGAGGTCAAGAAGTTCGCGGACTGGGGTCTCGATATCAGGCCGCACCGCAAGCTTCTCAAGGACGGTTTCGAGCTATCGGACGGGTCGCGGATTGATGTTGATACGGCGTTCAAGCGCGATGAGCACCCGTTCCGGGTCGCGGTCGTGTGCGCGATGTGGCTGACGGGGTTCGACGTGCCAAGCCTTGGCACGCTCTACCTGGACAAGCCCCTCAAGGCGCATACGCTTATGCAGGCGATTGCTCGGGCGAACCGGGTGTTTGAGGGGAAGAACAACGGCCTCATCGTCGATTATTGCGGGATTCTCAAGAACTTGCGCGGGGCTCTTGCCACGTTTGCCGGCCAGCGCGACGCGGGGCACGGTGGGGCTGGCGGCGAGCAGGACCCGACGAGACCGGAAGAAGAACTCTTAGAGGAGCTCAAGGAGGCAATCGCTCTCGTCCGGTTGTTCTTGTCCGAGCGTGGCGCGTCGCTTGACGACATCAAGACGCTCACTGGTTTCGCGAGGAATGCGGCGATTGTGCGGGCGAAGGAGGCTGCGAACGAGAACGACGAGTCGAGGAAGCGTTTTGAGGTGATGTGTCGGGCGGTCTTCGTGAAGTTCCGGGCTTGTATCACGATGGACGCTGTTCGCGAGTACCGTGATGACCGTGACGCGGTGAATATCATCTACAAGAGCCTCCAGGACGACCGGGATCTCGCGGATATCTCGGGTATTATTCGGGAGCTACACAAGGTCGTCGAGGGAGCAATTACGACGACAACCCCGAGTGGGGAGCAGGGCGTCGTGTATGACATGAGCAAGATTGACTTCGAGCGCTTGCGACAGGAGTTTGCGACGACGCCTGCCAAGAAGACGACGGTTCAGAACTTGCGGCACGTTATCGAGCAGCGACTCCAGCGTCTCGTCGCCCAGAACCCGTTGCGGACGAACTTCCAGGCACACTATGAGGACATCGTGCACGAGTACAACCAGGAAAAAGACCGTGTCACGATTGAGCACACGTTTGAGCAACTCCTCCGTTTTGTGGAGGAACTCGATGAGGAAGAACAGCGTGCCATCCGAGAGGGACTGGACGTGGAGAGTGTGGTCATCTTTGACCTCCTCAAAAAGCCTGACCTGAGTCCGAAGGAGATAGCGAGTATCAAGGAAGTCGCGGTCTCGCTCCTCGCCAATCTCAAGGCCGAGCAACTCCGGGTGAACCAGTGGCGTGACAAGGAAGCCACGAGGGACGCGGTGCGGGGCACGATTTTCGACTACTTGTACAGCGACAAGACCGGACTGCCAGACTCGTACACTGACGACGAAATCAAGACGAAATCAGAGGACGTCTTCCGACACGTGTTCTACGCGTACCCAACCATCCCATCACCAATCTATGGTGCCCCAGTGGTTGATGTGCGAGCGAGTGGACTCCGATGAGGACGTCAGCCGGCACCACTGGTCACGTGCACGCGGCACGCTTTTATAGTCGTTCGTGTCTCCCTGGTTTGGATTGCGTGCTGGTGCAGGGTTGGGGAGTGTTATAGCATCAAGGACAATGAGGTGTGTTTATCACAGCAGGTGTCACGATGATCAAGAATTTTGAGGAAGTGAAGAAGCAACTTGGTGAGCTCTCGGACGTCGTGAACAAGTTCAAGTCCGAGGCCGTGCAACTCAAGATTGTTGAGCTTGTCTTTGCGGGACGAAGCGCACCCGTCGAGGAAGCCCTTGAAGAGGAAAACAGCCACCCGGCCCGGAAGCTGGACTGCAAGAAGCGGAAGGCCGTTACCGCCGCGACTCCCGCCAAGGCAGAGGGCAAGAAAACGCGGGCTCCTGGGAAGGGGCCGAAGGGTGCGCTTGAGGAATTCATCGGTGCGGGGTTCTTCAACCAGAAGCGGACCATCGGGGACGTCGTTGAGCACTGCAAGGTGAAGGCGCGGAACTACAAGGCGAATGAACTCTCGGGACCGCTCGGTCGCTTGGTTCGTGATGAGCAGCTCTCCCGGTCGAAAAATGACGAAGGCCAGTTCGAGTACATCAAGAAGTAAGGCGCCGCTGGAACTCGCGCTTGCGAACGTCCCGGCGCAGTTCCGCACGAGGATTGTCAAAACGTTTCTGGACGTCAAGAAGCGGTTGGCTGAGGAGAACGATGAGTCGCTTGGGTTGGCGGCTGGCAAGTTCTGTGAGTCGGTTCTTCGTCTTCTGCAGCATGAGATTCTGAAGTCGTCCACGCCGTTTGGCCAGAAGATTCCTGATTTCTCGGTCGAGTGTCGGAAGCTCGTCGAGAGCCCGAAGACGGCTGGCCCGGAATCCCTGCGGGTGGTCGTGCCGAGGGCGCTCGTGTTCGTGTATACGTTGCGGAACAAGCGGGGTATTGGTCACGTGGGCGGTGACGTGGACGCGAATCACATCGACGCGATGACCATCGCTCGGTCGTGCGACTGGATCGTTTGCGAGTTGATACGGACGTTCCACAACCTGTCGCTCGAAGAGGCCCAGGACATCGTCGACAATCTTGCCCAGAGGAACTTACCAGATGTTTGGAACGTGGCCGGTAAGAAGCGCGTCCTCCGTGACGGTCTTTGTTTCAAGGACCAGGTCCTTTTGCTCTGCTACGTGGAGCGAGAGAACGCTGTGTTCGCGGAGGACCTCCTCTCATGGGTGGAGCACTCGCACTCTACGAAGTTTCGGTCCAGTGTCCTCGGAGCGCTCCATGCTGCCCGACTGGTCGAGTACGACCGCGACAACGACCAGGTGATTCTGTCGCCAAAGGGCGTCAAAGAGGTCGAGACGCGAATCCTGAAACAACCTTGAAGCCCAGAGAGTTTTGCCTCAGGGGTGACTCCGTTGTGACTCCGTTCGCGGGCTTTTGGCGGGGAATTGTGGAAACGGCGTGGTGTTTGGTGGTGTTCTGGAAACGCGGTGATGTTCAATGCACGATGTTCTAGCGTTTTCCCAAGCTGGACGTCGCGGGTTCGAGTCCCGTCTCCCGCTCCATATTTTCAATAGCTTCCGTCGAGTCTCGCCTTGTTGATCTCTCTGCTATTGGAGCCAATTGGAGCCACTGCCTGCCATCCCACTTGATCTGAAGGACTTCTCGTGACTTGACTGCCAGCTTGGTGCTTTGGCAATCGGTCCACTCAAAGAAACCGGTTGTCGGGAACCACCTGGGCAGTCTTGGCGAACTCTGTTCAACGCCAGGGTTTTGGGGCAGGTCCGAGTCCAACACTCACCTGCAGGTACCAAGTCCGACCGTCCACCCTTCGACCGGCCACTGCATTGGGACTCACCGTCGCAGACAACTGTGCTCCGGCGAGCCACGGTGCCATCCCGTGCGTTCCGGGGATTGAGAATCCTCATCACAACTGCGGTCGGCTGATAGCACTCGGTACGAGCCCTGGAAAGCCGGTCAGACCGTACGAGTCGAGCGTAACCGCGCCGCGGTCAGAGAAGTACTTAGTCCAGAATGCCGAGACGGTAGCCTCCGGGTGCCGGCCCCTAATCTGGAACGGCCGCACCAGAACGACCTTCACGGACTCGTATGCGATCCCGCGCCCTTCGCTCACGGCGGGGGGCTCAAAGGGAGAGGGCTCCGGATCCTCAACTAAGTCGCCCAAGATGAAGAGCCATCGTTCGTTTGCCTCCGGTGCCGCGAAGTGCGTTTCCAGGAAGTCGAGCGCCGAGAGATAACAACTGTGGTCCCCGGGCGCAGCCAGCGCCGCGACCCGGCCGCGCCATGTCTGCATCAGTTGGTCGCATTTCCGCCAGCAGTCGAGCAACTCCTGCGCTTCATGCACTTCGAAGCGGCCTCGATCCGCATACTCGGGTCGGACCTTGGGCAGCGCCTCCTCCCAGTCTCCGAAGATCCAGTTCCGCACCTCGTCATAGCCGTCGGGCGAATCGCCGATCTGGTAGCAAGCGGCGAAGTCGCCTGGACCCAGCCGGTCGAGGATGCGGGTCTGGGCCGTCTTGCGGATCGCGGCGCACTGTGCAGGATTCATCGAGGCGGTCTGGTCTGCCAGTATGACCACTTGGCGGAGGTATCCAGGCTCGCCGGGAGGCCGCCGAGGCGGCGGGGTCGGAGTGATCCGGCGGATGCCCTTTGTGAGCCCATACACTACACCGCCGAACAACGTCGCCGCACCCGCGACGGGTATCCATTGGCGGCGCGATAGCAGCACTGATTCATCGTCCGTTCTTCGGGGTCGCATCATACGGAATTCTCCTCTCTTTCCCCACTACATCCGTCTTTCGTTCGGTTTTCGGCTCCCACTCCCAATCCTTTGCCGCGGGCGTGCCGGAACCATGCGGCATGCGGGCGACAACCGGAAGACAAAGCAGGAATGCGCCCAGCTTCAGCCCAAGGCGGAGCGCAAAATAGAACAGCAACGTCTCAATCGCGCTCACGAAGAATCCCGCGACGCCCAGTGCGCCAGCCACGGCGACATCCGGGTTCTTGGTTATGTAGTAACGAAAATAAACGGTGCCCTGTAGAGCCCAGAGAGACGCCGTCACGAGCAGAACCAATGTGCCCAGAAACACGCGCGCCGCAGAGCGCGTGTATTCGACCACCAGGTGGAACAACACGCCCGCAAGTCCCGTGAAGATCATCAGGGTGCAGGTGAGGGCGCTGGCGGCAGCTAGCGGCATGCCAAACACCGTCTGTAGAACCACACAGTACAGGGGGAAGTACAGGAACATCGCCGTAATTCCGACGAGGCCCAGCATAACGCCGAGCACCGATGCAGAATCGAATTTCGCGTCGGCTACTCCTGAGAAATGCTCGGAGAGCCTTGAGCGGCCGCCCACCGGGTCGGCAGGTGACAAAAGACGCCGCGGCCGGAACGCCAGCCAGCCGAGCACCAGAATCAGCACGGACGCCAATACGATCAGCGAGTACATAGCCACGCCTCCCAATCCAGACGATCGACTCCAACTCGCTTGCCCTGTTCCGTTCCAGCGGAGCGTGGCAAGCTGTGAATGCACGGAACCGTAGTTCCGAATCTCCTCCAGCGGCAGCCACTCCGGCGGTCGCGTCTCGCTCCAAAGAGCGATGGCTTCGAGGGTTCGGGCGGAGCGCACGGATCTTCCTCGCTCGTCGGACACATCGAGTGTCGGCGACTCCCATCTGCCCTCCGAGCAGGTGGTCGAACAGTGCACGCGGAGTCCGCGCGAGGCGTCCCCGACGCCCAAACAGAGAAACCCTTCTTCGCTCAGGCCGGATTGGGTCCCCCAAGCCTGCAGGTGGAGAGCGTTGCCCGCGGCGAACACCTTAGCGCTTTCCAGGGTGAGCGCCCCTGCCTGGGCCGAGGCCTTCTCCGGGCCGTTGGCGGCGAATGTGATCCATGGGGAGTGACCCAGCAGGAGATCGTGGACCTCCGTATACGGCAACTGCGTCGGCAACGCCTTGCGCGTGCTCACGAACGCGAACAGGCGCGCGGCGGACGGCAGTCTGGCCGCGGTGTTTCGTGCTATGGGCGTTACCCATCGGTTCCGCTCTATCAGCGCCGGCCCCACGATCATGATCCGGTTGTCAGCGTCCATGAACCCCAACCAGATTCCGCCGCTCACGGGCATGCGCTCGACCGAACCGCTGATTTCGCGCAGCGTCTCGAGGGCGGTCTGAACTTGAGGTGCGCTGCCCGGGGAAACCGCCCTGCCCTCCGCCACGAAACGCTCGATCCGCACTACAGGCGCATCGTCCACTTCCGCGATCGGCCGCGGACGCATCTTGACGCCCACCGAAGCCGAGGCACGGCCGGCATAGGTTTCGACCCGGTCTGAAGCGATGTACTTCGCGTCTATCGGACGCGGCGTCCAAATGGCGAGTACGCGATGATGTGTCTGATACGGCTCACCGGGCTCGTTGAGTTCGGCGCCGCGCACGATCCAACTCTGCCCACTCCGTTCCGCAGGGCCGAGCACGCGGCAACGCCCTGCGCCATGAGGGCACGACAGTACATACACGGCCGCGTTTTCGTCGGCTCTGGGGCAACTCAGGCCGCCGGCGACATCGGCCACGTCGTCGACAAGCATGGATTCCCCTGAATCTACCGCCCGGCCACCGATCGTCGACAGCAGGATGCAGGCTGGAATCTCGGGCCGTGCCGCAATCTCGACGACACGGGATTCGGATCGCACCAGCGCCTTGGAAAGCCACTGATCCAACGGGAAGTCGCCGCCCGGCGGGCTCTCGGAGAAGACCGCCACCCGGATGGTGTAGGCCCGGGCGCGGCGATCTTCCTCGCCGAAACGCACGTTGGGGATGCGGTACACCCCCTCGCCAAGGTCCTCCACCGCGCAGTAGGCCCTGGCGGTGGCCGAGTCCCGCAGGTTCACGATGGCGCAGACCTTGGACTCGGGCAAGATCGCCCAGCCTTCAAACCGGATGCTCTCCCCTGCAGCCTCGTCCAGGCGCCGCAGGGCAACCTTGTCGACGTCCTTCAGGTTCTCTCCGCCTACCTCGAGCAACGTCACCTCCGGCTGTGCGGCGGCCAGAGCCAGACAAGCGAGCGTGAGAATACTGCAGCATCGCCAGGCATAGCGTGGCATAGTGTCCTCCTACTCGATGCGGACCGTTACGGGTTTGGAAAACGCCAGAACTCTCGCGAGCTCGGCGTCGTCCAGGGAGTTGATGCGTTCTTCCGATACGACTGCGATGAGCGTCACCCGTTCGCCACTTCGCCCCAGCTCCGACGGGAACGTCTCGTACTTCTCCCCGGCCACGGGCAGGGCGCGGCGCAGCAAGGTCCACATGGCGTCGCGTTCCGTGTGTCTATAAACCCAGACACGCTCGGCGCCGGTCGGTGAAGTGGACTTCATGTCCACCTCGACCGAAGCGACCCGTGGTGCGTGAAGTTCCTGACCCTCGCTTGCGGCCATCTGGCCCACCCGATCGATCTGCGCCGTGACTTCGGGGAACACAACCACTTTCACTGGGTCCGAACTCGTGATGATCCTCGGATCCCGTATGCCTTCGGGCTTCGTCCGTGAGAGGACGGCGACCAGTGTCCAGCGCTGTCCTGGTTTCCCGAGGTACAGGGGAGTGAACTCCCACGAGCGGTCATTCTTGACGCTGCCCGGCCCGATCATGGTCCAGGCGTCATTCTGGCCCTGCGGCGCACGAAAGAGCCAGACCTTCTCGCCCGCCGCGATCCCGCGCCCGGTGGCCGTGCCTGCGACCGCGCTCCGCTCGGGAACGCGCCACTCCTGGTTTGGATCCACGCGGCGGAGATGAACATTCGTCAGCTCCAGCTTCACCTCCGTCGCCGGATTAACGGGGCGGTCTATCCGAATCACCCGGGTATCGTTCGACTTCGCCAGGATTCGTCGCTTCTCAAACACTTCCCACGCGCTACGCGTGATCTCCTCCCGCGGCAGAGCCGGGTCTGCCAGCACGCAGAAGACGAGAAACTCTTTGTACGCATCCAAACCGTCTCGTCCAAAGACTGCGTTGCCCGTGAAGGTGCCGCGCACTCCGCTTCCGCCATGCATCACCCAAAAGGAGTCGCCCTCGAGCGGCACCACCACCACCTGCACCTCCGCCGATGCTGGCTTCCGGTAACGGCATTGGGCCGTCTCCTGCAAGCCGACTTTGTGGACCAGGCCCGGCGTGAGAGTGAACTGTCCGAGCTTGTCGAACTGCACTCTGGGCGCGCCGTCCCGGGCGGCCGCAGCGCGCCGCGGTGCCAGGACCGCCAACGGTTCTGAGATCGCCAGCGAAATGCGGCGCAGCATCTGCTCATCGAACGGACCGGGCGGTAGACTGCGCTGGGCACCCAGCAGTACGACTCGAAGGGCGCGAGGCCAGGTCCCCTCGAACTCCAGGCCTGAGAGCTTCCACGCCTGCACTCCGACGACAGTCTGGACCGGCTCCGCCAGGATCGTCCAACCGTCTTGTTCGGGTTCTTGAACCGCGGCCCGGATACACAGAACCTCCTTGTCTCCGGCGGGGCCCTCCACAAAACCCTCGAGTGTGAACTTGGAAACCTTCTCGGACGTATTGAGGGCCACCGGGGCCCCGCCGTTGACCTTGGTAACGACAATACGAGGCGCGCCTGCTGCGACGAGCAGTTGCGCTGAAACAAGCGTCAGAACTACAACCGGCTTTCTCATGAGTTCCCCCGCAGAGGATCAGTCGTGCAGAGCGTCCCCTTGTTGCTGCTGCCAACCTCCGGACCTGGATCGGCGCCGCCGAAGACAGCGACGATCCGAAATCGTGCGCCGGCGCCGACGCCGACGTCTGCGTCCCACCTTGAATTGCGGATCCGCGCCTCGGCGGAATGCCAGCGGCCGGTCTCGTTCCAGGCCTTGTCATACCCGATCGCCATTACGCGTACGAGATCGTCCTCGAGCGCATTGGTCGAGCCGCCACTCACACGGAAGGTAGAGAACCCCGGGACAGCGCAGCCCGAAGCCGCCGGATGGCCGTCAATCCGGCTGATCGTTACCGCAGGCGCCGGGACCGGGACCAGCACCGAAATCGCACCGGGCGGCGGCAGTTCCACAAACGGAAACGAATGGTCGCCCTGCACAATCGCCAGATGGAACTGCGCCGTGGAAGGCGTCTGGTTGCGCCCGCGCGTTTCGAAAACGCTGCCCCAGGCGCCGGCGTGAACGGGGATTCGGCCCAGATCCTGCATCTCCGGTGCAGCTCGCCAAACCTGAACGAAGGAGTCGGGCGGCGCGTTGTGTACCTTGCCGGAAATTGCCGCCTTCGGCCCGTCGCGCGACGCCAACTCCACCTGCAACAAGGGCGAGCGGATGGTGACGACTTTCCGCTCCATTCCCCGGTCCAGTGCAATCTCGTACGCGCACAACTGTCCCGCTTCGGCGTCTAGCGTGAACGCCAACATCCACCGGCCCGGTCCCGTCTGCCGCGCCGGCGCCAGTGCCAGCCACTCCTGGCTTCCCAGCTTGCGCGCCCGGAGGGATGGGAGTTCGCCGTCGTAGCTCCCTTCGATCGTTAGTGTCGGCGTCGCTTCCACGCTATCCGACCACACCCGGCCGTTCACCAGGGCCAGACTCGCCGTTCCTGCCGTCTCGGGCCCGGTCGCGCCCCCTGGGAACAGCAGCGCCGTCAGCAGGAACACCGCGGCACCGCCGGCCAGCGCGATTGTCAGGCCGGCGATCCGGCCGCGGGCGCGAGCCGGACCCAGGTGCCTGGCCAGCAGGCCGGCCCCGAGCGCCATGAAGAATCGAACCAGGAGTTGCCTCTCCTGGGTCCAGCGCGGATAGGAAAGAAAGATATAGAAGAGGATCAGGAGCAGGGCGCCCCCCAGCAGCTGGGGGACCCCGCCCTGAGGCGGATAGGGTTCGTGGCTGGATCGGCGAGCCGACATCGTCAACCTCCTGAGGAAGATTGCCGCATAAACATCTGCAATAATTTCATCGACATGATCATCGGTTGTTAACTTTACAATCACTTCATAAATGTGTCAAGATGTTGCGAATACATAGTTAGCGCATATCAATGAAACAAAACGTGATAAAAATTTCTGTTGATTTGAAGAATTAATTTTCGCATAATGTCCTCGTGCCAGTACTCCCCGAAGATTCCCTCGGCCCGGCAGAACGCCTGCTGTCGCTGGTTGGACGGCTGCATCATATTGACGGCAAACCACAAAAGGAGATCGCGAACGACCAGGATGTGCGCCAACTCTACTTTCAGACCCGAGGGAAGACGGCCGACGGCGAAGCGACCCTGAGCCCTGCCACCGTCAACCGATTGCTTGCTCGGGCTGGGGAGACGGGTGTCGTGTCGGTCACCGTGGACGCTTCGTTCGGCGTTGAGGCCAGCAGAGACGACAAGGCGTCACTTGCCCTGCGTGACACCTTCGGCCTGCAGGAATGCTGCGTCGTCAAGGTCACAGGGTCGGATTGCCCCGCGGACCCCACTCCGGCCCAGTTGCAGGCGGAGGAGGATCGGCTGACCCTCGGCCTGATCAATGTCGAGACCGATGAGCTCCGGAAGTCCCTCGGTTCGGGGGAGCACGTCCTGTGCGCCGGCGGCAGGACAATCTGCTGGCTGGCCCGTGGCGTCCGCCGCCGCCCGGTTCCGAAGCGTGACCTGATCTTCACACCCCTCGGAGGGCGCCTGTGGGTCGAGGATTTCCGGACAGGAGACGCCGACATCATGGAGCGGCCCCTGGATGCCGATGACGCCGCCCACATGTTCGCGGAAGCGTTTGAGGATCAACCGGGCGGCAGATTCAGCCAGATCAACCAGCCGCTGTACTGCAGAGACTCGAAGGAGGCGGAAGACATCCTGAGAAACCACTGCGCCATCGGGGTCGGAAAGTGGAACTGGGGATTGCCGCCCGGCGATCGGGCGTATCTTGGAGTCGGTTCGATGGACAGCGGCAGCCACCGGTTGGCGCTGTTCCTCAGGAAGTACGAGGCGGGGGACAAGGCCGCGCTCAAGTCATTTCTCAGCGTAGCCGGTGAGCAGTTGGTGGAGATCAAGCGTCTGTGCCAGGAGCTGGGCAGTCCGATGCCGGGCGACGTCGGGAACCGGCTTTTCGCCTGCCTCCCGGTGGCAAGCGACTTGAAGGAGAGATCGGAATCCGATGATCCTGGGCTGGAACGGTTGACGGCTGGCTTTGGCCGCGTGGCGAAGATCGTCGAGGAACTGAATCAGAGGGCTGTCGTGATCCCCTGGTCCCGGCTGCGCGGCACACGTCACGTGAGAGCGATTGCCGCGGGCAAGGGGAAACTGTCGGCGCTTTGGACCATAGTGCTGGCCACCTACTTCGACGCGAAGGTCGGGCGACAGCAGGGACGGCCCGCGGTTCCACTGGTCACGGAAGTCGCAACCGACTACGCGAGCGCGGCCGAGCTTCGCGCGGAGTTGGCCATCCTCGAAAACAATCCGCACCTCCTCCGTTGGTGCAGCGACCGACTGGCCGAGTCCGGCCTCCTCGCGCCTTCTGAAGACGACAAGCCGCAAACAGACGCGACCATCGAGTCAGGTCGATCCTAGACAACGCGGCGATGACGCCGCAGCCTCGACCGATCATCTGGAATGAACGTTATCATCCGAAGGCACGGCCCGAGCGGGGCAAGGGGCCGGCCTTGTTTCTTGTCCTTTGGTGGGTGTGGCCAGTCCGTTCTTCGTCGCCAGCAGCCTGGACTCATCCTGCCGTCATTTCAAAAACCCGTTCGGTCGCTTTGCCCCCTGTTTGGCGACGGCGACTACGTTTCCTCGTCACTGCGAGGCGTACCGTCTTGCGCATGAGGCGGTCTCCGCAAGAGTCGGGGCGCTGGCACGATGCGAAGCAAGGCAGACCAACACGATCGACAGGCTTCGCACCAACGACTGGCTGGACCCAACAACTGGCAGTATCAAGCCGGTTACGTCGGAAGTGAAACGTTTGGCCATGCGCCTTTGCTCTTCCGCGATGGACCGCCGAGTCCGCGAGGCGGCATGCGAAGCGGCCGCGACGATGCCCGGGGGGCCCGCGACATTCTCGAGTACGCCACGCCCAGTAAATCGCAGGACGAAATCCTTGAACTTCGATGAGCGCAGAGTCCAGTTCGCCCGAAGGTGGCTCCATTTTGGCTCCATTAAGAGGAACCCCGAGCCAAGATGTGGAAACTGGGTGACTTGCTGTCGCCAGGATTTCGCGCCGTAAA
>CAZVIK010000063.1:0-18715 GCA_964627045.1 uncultured Solibacteraceae bacterium
ATCGCGGCCAGGCGCCGTTTGTTGGAGCGCGCGAGCGTGTTGCTGTGCTTGGCCGCTGCGCTGGCGCCGTTTGTCCTCCCCGAGATTCCCATCGGCGCCGACCTGCCGAAGCACCTTTTCGTCGCCCGCGTTTACTCGGCCTTCCACGACCCGTCTTTCCGGTTCTACGAATACTTCGATCTGACCCCGCGCCCGGTACCGACGTTCCTCGTAACGCTTCTGCTCGCCGCGGTGATGAAAGCGGCCGCACCGTTTGCCGCAGCGCAGTTTTTTCTGGTGTCCGCCGCTATGGGGTTGTGGTGTTCCGCGCGTGGCCTGTTTCGCGCCGTCGGCGCGCCGGGTACGGCGGCCTTGCTGGTGTTGCCTCTTGCCAATAGCGGGTTTGTGTTCTCGGGGCTGTTGGGCTACATTGCGTCGGTAGCGGTTTACCCGGCTCTGCTGTGTGTCTTGGCGGGCCGGCGGCGTGGGACTCTTCGGTTCTTTGCCATCGCTGCGGTCTTGGTCGTCCTATACGGGTTTCATGTCGTAGGATATGCGGTTGGTTGCCTCACGGTCGCGGTCTTCGCGTGTGCGCCTTTCGCCGGCATCGAACCCGGGACGCCCCGCCGCTCACGGATTCACTGGCTGGACCTTGCGGCTCCGGCGGCCACCCTGCCGTTGTTTCTCTTCTTCACGGCCTCTGGTTCCCAATCGTCTCCTGCATTCTGGTACGGTCCGTTGGGGCAGGTGAAGGCCCTGTTCGGTTATACGGTTTTTGCGACCACCAGGGCGTCCGCCATCCCTTTGATGGCGGGAATTCTGGCGTTGTTGGCAGCGGTGTCATACTGCGTTTGGCGCGGTAGAGTGGACCTGCGGTTTCTCCTCACGGGGGGGATTCTGCTTCTTGCGGGAGTCCTGCTGCCCTGGGAGTACCGCGCTTGGAGCCCTGTAGCGCCCCGGGTCCTGCCTATGGCGTTGATCGCCTTCATGGGTGGCTTGCGGCTTGCGCCGGGAGGCTGGCGCGTCGCCGCCGCCGCGGCGGCCGTGGTGGTTTTGCCGCTCAGCGTCATCAACACAAGGGCTGTGCTGGCCGAGCAAGCCACCTACCGCGAGTTCATGGCCGGGATTCCTTCGGTCGCTTTCGGAAGCCGGGTTCTGCCTGTCATCGAACATTGGGACGCGGGGTGGGGGAATCCCGTGATTGGTCCCCACTATGGAATTGAAGACACGTACAGCCTCGCGCGGGGTGGCAGCAACCCGCTGGTATTCGCGGCTCCCCACCTCAAGACCGGCGCCCACCTCCTCAACTTCCGGCAAGTGCAACCCAAGGCCGAGTATAAGTACGATGCGCGGCTTATCCCGGACTTGGCGGGAGCGTCCGAGCTGACCGATTATGTTGTGTTGTTCGGGCTACACCGACAGAGGGAGGTATTGGCCCGGGAAATGGACCTCTGCTATTCCGGCGGGCGGTTGGCGGTGTTTGGGCGGCGCGGCACGTGCGTGCAATGATGCCGGTGCCGCCTCACACCGCGAGGCCGCTTCCGGTCAACCCCGGCTTTCGTGCGGAAACATTGCTCCATTCGACCACGTCTCCCGCCGCACAGCCGGTGAGCTTCTCCGCCGATCCCTGATTCACCGCGATCTCTAGATAGCCGGCGCTTCCCGCCAGCAACACCAGTTGCCCCGCACTTGCTTTGGCGAACGTTTCCACGCGCGCCGTCACCCGCCGCCGCCCCACTTTCAGCACAAACTGCCCGCTGCGGAGCCCGCCGAATCGTTCCGTATCGAAGTTCGTCACGAGGTTCCCGAAGCGATCCGCCTTGAGCACGCATCCATGCCAGCGCCCGCCGCCCAAATCCTCCGGCTCAGCGAAGTCGCTTCGCACAAAGTCGCGGACAAGCCTCCCGAATGCCGCTGGCGCGACCCCCCGCGCCAGGTGAGCCGCCACCGGCGCGAAGATGTCGCGCCCATGAAACGTCTTGCTCACCGGCCGCCGGAAGTAACGCGCCGCCGTGATCTCCCGCACGTGGCACCGGCCGCGCGCCAAGGCCAGCGACAGCACCCCGTTATCCGGTGCCACAAACCGCTGCCCGCCAGCCTCTGCCAATATCGCCCGTCTCGCCGTCCCCACGCCCGGATCGACCACCACCAAATGGACCGTTCCTTTGGGGAAACACCGCGCCGCCTCGGCCACGGTGAACGCGGCCTCTGCGATCGCGTGCGGCCGGATCTGGTGCGTCACGTCCACCAGCCGTGCCTGCGGCGCGATCGACAGGATCACTCCCTTCATCGCCGCGACAAAGTGATCCTCCAGGCCGAAGTCCGTGGTCAACGTGAGGATCGTTTGGGGCATGCGTTGCTACAATGAATACAACAATCCAGGGCGGCGCTTCCAGCCTTCTTTCCCATGCCTGACAACACAATCGCGGTGGCGATGAGCGGCGGTGTGGACAGTTCCACCGTGGCGGCGCTCCTCCGCCGCCAGGGGCACGCCGTGATCGGTCTGACCATGCAGCTTTGGAATCAGCGCCGTCTTCCCGAGCTGGCCGCGGCCGATTCCGGCGGCCGCCGCTGCTGTATGCTCGACGACACCTACGACGCGCACTACATCGCCCAGCGCCTCGGCATCCCCCACCACGTGGTGAACCTGCAACGGCATTTTGAGGACCGCGTGGTGCGCCCGTTTGTGGAGGAGTACCTTGCCGGCCGTACGCCGATTCCCTGTGCGCTGTGCAACAGTCACCTCAAGTTCGATCAACTGCTCGAACTGGCCGCGGCGCACGGCGCCGGCCGCATCGCCACCGGACACTATGCCCGCATCGCCCGCGACGAGCAAACCGGCCGCTGGCTCCTGCGCCGTGGCGTCGATGCATCCAAGGACCAGAGCTACTTCCTCTTCGGCCTTTCTCAAGAACAGCTCTCGCGGGCGCTCTTCCCGTTGGGGGAACGCTCCAAGGCCGAGGTCCGCCTCCTGGCGGCCGAATTGGACCTCCCCATCGCGCAGAAGCCGGAAAGCCAGGAGATCTGCTTCGTCCCGGGCAACGATTACGGTGCGTTTATCGAAGCTTACTACCGCGAGCAGGCTCTCCCTTTCCCACCCCTCGCCGGCGAAATCCGTTCCACTACCGGCCGCCTGCTCGGCGAGCACGAGGGTGTACACCGTTTCACTGTGGGTCAGCGCAAGGGCCTCGGCGTCGCCGTGGGCGAACCTCTCTATGTGATTGCCACCGACCCTGCGACGCGCCAGGTCACCGTGGGCCGCGACGAGGAGCTCCTGCGCACCCGTTTCTCGGTGCGCCAGGTCAACTGGTTCCCCTGGGAAACGCTCGACCGGCCCGTGGCCGCCGCCGTCAAGATCCGCAATAAGCACGAGGCGGCGCCGGCGCAGATCGAACCGCTCGGGCAGGACCGCGTTTCCATCGCCTTCGACCACCCGCAGCGCGCCGTCACTCCCGGCCAGGCGGCTGTTTTTTATCAAGGGGATCTCGTGCTGGGCGGCGGCTGGATAGAATAGTCGCTTGCGCCAGCGATCCAGCCTCCGCAACGCCCTCGAATACGCCGTGGCTGCCGCCCTGTTGAAGCCGCTCGAACTCAGCCCCCGGCCGCTCGCCGAACGCCTGGCGCGCGGCTATGCGCGCCTCATGGACCTGGCCATCCCGCGTCTTCGCCGCACCGCCGCGCGGAACCTCGAGATGGCGCTGCCGGACCTCAGCGCCTCGGAACGCGCCGGCGTCACCGACGGCGTCTTCCGCTCCATCGCCCGCGTCCTGGTGGCGTTCGCGAAGTTCCCCCGCATCGGCCGATCCAACGTCCACGACTGGATTCGTTACGAAGGCTTCGAACACTTCGAGCAGGCCAAGGCGCGCGGCCGCGGCGTCCTGGTCGCTACCGCCCACCTCGGCAATTGGGAACTCAGCGCCTTCGCCCACGCCCTCATGGCCGAGCCGATGCACGTGGTGGTGCGCCCCCTCGACAACCCTCTCCTGGACCGGCTCGTGGAGACCCGCCGCACGCTTTCGGGCAATCGCATCATCCACAAAAAGGACTTCGTTCGCGGAATCCTCTCCGCCCTTGGCCGCAACGAAGCCGTCGGCATCCTGATTGACCAGAACTCAAGCCCGGAGTATGGTGTATTCGTTGACTTCTTTTGCATGCAGGCGTGTGCGAATGCCGGGTTTGCCCGGCTGGCGGCCCGCAGTGGCGCGGCTGTCGTTCCCGGCTTCGCCTTATGGTCGGAAAGAGAACGCCGCTTCGTGCTGCGCTTTTATCCCTCGGTTGAGATGAGCGGAGACGTCCGTGCCGACACGGCGCGCCTGCAGCGGGAGTTGGAGCGCGTGATTCGGGAATACCCAGACCAATGGCTGTGGATTCACCGAAGGTGGAAAACACGTCCGCCGGGAGAACCCGGCGTCTACTGATCCGGCGGGGTTGCTCGCCGGCGTGTGAGGGAGACCCGGTACGGGCGTAAGCCCCCCGCGGGTTTGGTTAAAGGAGACATTCGAGCGAGTATGCCGAAACCTGACGAGAGACACGTTGGAATGGGACGCCGCGCGTGGATGAAGGGCGCGGCATTGACGGCCGGCGGTTCGGCGGCCTATTTCGTGGGGACGGGCTGCTCCACCGCACCGTCTTCGGGCGCCGCCGGCTGCGCGGTGAGCATCGTCGCCGGAGAGCACAACGCGGTCGTCGATACCGCTGCGGGGAAGGTCCGCGGCTTCACGCGCAACGGAATCCACACCTTCAAAGGAATTCCCTATGCCGCCTCGCCCGAGGGCGCGGCTCGTTTCATGCCGCCCTCCAAGCCCAAGCCCTGGACCGGGGTCCGCAACAGCATGTTCTTTGGGCCCACCTGTCCTCAGGGCCCTCGCACCGGATGGGCCAATGACGAGAACGCCTTCCAGTTCCAGTGGAACGACGGCATCCCCGGCGAGGACTGCCTGCGCGTCAACCTCTGGACGCCCGGGACGAACGACGGCAAGAAGCGCCCCGTGATGGTCTGGATGCACGGCGGCGGCTACCAGGCCGGCTCGGGTCAGGAGCAACCGGCCTACGATGGAGAAAACCTCGCCCGTCGCGGAGATGTCGTCGTAGTCACGTTGAACCACCGCCTCGGGCCGCTCGGCTACCTGAACCTCTCGGCCTACGGCCCGCAATATGAAGCCAGCGCCAACGTTGGCCAGCTTGACCTGATCGCGGCGCTGGAATGGGTGCGCGACAACATCTCGAACTTCGGCGGCGACCCCGCCAACGTACTGATCTTCGGCCAGTCGGGCGGCGGCGGCAAAGTCACGATGCTACTCGGCATGCCCTCTGCCAAGGGGCTGTTCCACAAAGCTGTGGTCCAAAGCGGATCGCTCACCAACGCCAACGTGCAGGAGGACACCCAGAAGCTGGCGGCGGCCGTGGTGGCCTCGCTCGGGCTCGGCAAGGCGACCATCGCCAAGCTGCACGAGGTTCCCGTGGCGAAGCTGATCGAAGCGACCAACGCCGCCGTCGCCAAACTCGGGCCCATCAACCTGAGCGGGCGCGGGCCGTTGAAGCTCCTGCTCGGTCCCACCGTCGACGGAAAGCATCTGCCCGAGGCCCCCTTCAGCCCGAAGGCGCCCGCCGTCTCCGCCAACGTACCCATGCTCATTGGCACGACGTTGAACGAGTTCAACCCGGCGGCCACCGACGCCTCCCGCGAGGGGATGACCGAAGACGAGTTGAAGAAGCAACTCGCGGCCAACTACGGCGAAAGTGGAGGCAAGATCCTGGACGCTGCCAAGAAGACTTATCCTTCGGCCAAGCCGGTCGAACTGGCCTCCATCATCGGCGCATCCATGTTCCGCAATGGCGCGGTCGCCCAGGCGGAGAGCAAGGCGGCCCAGGGCGCCGCGCCCGCTTACATGTACCTGTTTTCCTGGAAGACGCCTCTGTTCGACGGCCGTCCGCGCGCCTTCCATTGCGCCGAGATCCCGTTCGTCTTTTACAACACGGACGTGTCGGCATTCGCCACCGGCGGCGGAGAGGGCCCGCGCAAACTGGCCGAAAAGGTCAGCGACGCCTGGATCAACTTCGCCCGCAAAGGCGACCCGAACCACCTCGGTCTTCCCACCTGGCCGGTCTACAACGCCCAGCAGGGGCCGACCATGATCTTCGACAATACTTGCGAAGTGAAGAACGACCCCGAACGCGAACTGCGCCAGGCCATTCTGGCATAGTGCTCGCGACACCAGGCGCCCCGTGCCCGGCGTCGTCTGATGACCCTGGGCCGGGGCTTGTTCTCTCTTGCGCCCGGCGTCGCCGGGGTCTCGCTGCCGCGAGTGGAAGCTATACTTGTCTTTTGCCCCACGACCTGACGCAGCAGCCGATCTTGATCGGAATCGCCGGACCTTCGTGCGCCGGGAAGACGGAAGTCGCCCGTGGCGTAGCGAACGCGATCGGCGCTCCCGTGATAGGATTGGACGCTTACTATCGCGACCTGGCCCATCTGCCGCTGGAACAACGGGCGCTCTCGAACTTCGACACACCGGACTCCCTGGATGACGGACTGCTAACGGAGCACATCCACCGGTTGGCGCGCGGGCTCGCCGCTGAAATCCCCGTGTACGACTTCACGCAGCACGTCCGGTCGGCCGCTATACGGCGCGTCGAGCCGGCGGAGTTCGTGATCGTCGAGGGACTGTTCACCCTGCATTGGGCGCCGCTCCGCGAGTTGTTCGACATTAGGGTGTACGTGACGGCGGATCTGGACATCTGCCTCGCCCGGCGTATCGATCGCGACGTGCGCGAGCGCGGCCGCACGCACGGCTCCGTGCTCCGCCAGTTCGAAGCGACCGTCCGCCCCATGGCAGAGAAGTACGTGCTGCCCACGCGGCGGTTCGCCGATCTGGAGTTGGATGGCACGGGTGCGATCGAATACTCCGTCGCCACGGTCCTGGGCGCGATCGATCGGCTCCGGCGCGTCTCTTCCCAGGCCTGATGCGGCGGCGCACGGCGCGCCGGGGCAGGAAGCCCCGCTTACAATAGATGAGAACATGAGCGCCTCTGGGTTCCCCGAAGTCCTGGCGATCGCCGATGACGCTACTGGCGCGCTCGAAGTCGGGGGGCAGTTTGCCGCCGAAGGCGTGCGCGCGCTGATGACGCTGCGGAGCGAGTTGAGCGCCTCCTCCGGCGCGCTTGTGGTGGACACGGAAAGCCGGCACATGGAGCCCGAGCAGGCGGCGCTGGCGGTCGCCAGCCTCGCCGCTGCGGCGCGCGCCGCCGGTGTCGAGCACATCTTCAAGAAGACCGACTCGACGTTGCGCGGCAACATCGCCGCCGAACTTGAGGCCCTTCTCGACGTGTTCCCCGAGCGGGTTCTTGTCTATGTCCCCGCCTATCCCAAAATGAACCGGGTGGTTTGCGGTGGTGAGGTCTTTGTCGACGGGCGGCCCCTGACCGAGGCCTCCGCCGTAGCGGACCCGACGAAGCCCGCCAAGTCCGGGAGCATCCCGGATCTGATGCGTAGCCGCTGCCGTGCTGAAGTCCTGTTGGTGGCCGGGGCGGAGGAGTTGGCGTCACGGCTCGCCAGTGCCCCTGCCGGTTCCGTCGTCGTCTGTGACGGCCGCTCGGATGCGGACCTCGCGGGCGCCGCCGGTGTGCTCGCCCGGACCCGGCGAGCCTACCTGGTGGCTGGCACCGGCGGCTTCGTCGGCGATTGGGTGCGGCGGCTTCCGGTCCGCCGGGACTTTGTGCCGCCCGCGGCCCGGCACGTCGCGCGTTGTCTGGTGGCCAGCGGCAGTATGCACGCCGCCTCGAAAGAGCAGGTACGATCGGCGGCGGCGGCCGGTTTGGACGTCCGCTATCTGGACGCGCAATCGGACGCGGCGATTGCCAGGGCTTTGGCGGCGGGTAGCCGGGTGGCGGTCGCCACCCCGGGCGATTCCCTGTCGGGCGTGTCGTCCCGGATCGGGCGGATCGTCGGCGAGACGTTGCGCGCCCACCCGGCCGACGCCACGGTCGTCTTCGGGGGAAGCACCACGCTGGCGATCCTGGCGGCGCTCGGCGTCAAAGACATCTGGAGCCTGGGGGAACTGCTTCCGGGAGTTCCCATGTCCGTAATCCACATCGGGAGCCGCGAGCTGCTGCTCGTGACCAAGGCCGGCGGCTTCGGCGGCCCCGGGACTTTGGTGTCTATCCTGGAGCGCCTGGGGGCTTCGTCATGATCTTCGGCATCACCATGGGGGATTCCAGCGGCGTCGGGCCGGAGATTCTCCTGAAGGCCTTTCGAAACGGCCAAGTCACCCACCGTGCGGTGGTCTACGGCGACCTCGCCGTACTCGATCAATGCAACCGGCAACTGGGCTTCGGCGTCTCCCTTCGCGCCGTGGACAATCCTCGGGACGTCCGTGAGGGTTACGTGAACGTGCGCGACGCTGGCCTGCTCGGAGCTGGCGAGCTGGCAATCGGCCGGGTCAGCGCCAGGAGCGGCGCGGCGGCGCGAGCCTACGTGGTCGAGGCCACGCGTGCCGCCCTGCGCGGCGAGATTTCCGCTGTGGTGACCCTGCCCATGAACAAGGAGGCGACCCAACTCGGCGATCCCACATTTACGGGCCACACCGAGCTCATCGCCTCGGAGTGCGGGGTAACAGGCGCGGTGCTGATGCTGGCCTCGGACCGCCTGATCGTGGCCCACGTCAGCACGCACTGTTCCCTGCGTCAGGCCATAGAGCGGACCAAGCGTGAGCGCGTGCTTCAGGTGATCCGGCTCGCCTGCCAGGCCACGGCGAGGCTGCGGGACCACGTGCGCGTCGCCGTCGCCGGGCTGAATCCTCATGCGGGGGAACACGGCCTGTTTGGGCGTGAGGAAATCGAGGAAATTGAGCCCGCCATCGCCCAGGCGCGCGTCGAGGCATTGCCCGTGGAAGGGCCGATCCCGCCGGACACCGTGTTCTTCCAGGCCGTCGAGCGTGGCCGCTTCAATTCCGTCGTCTGCATGTACCACGACCAGGGACACATTCCACTAAAGCTCCTGGATTTCGAAGGTGGCGTGAACGTGACCCTGGGCCTGCCCATCGTGCGCACCTCCGTCGATCACGGCACCGCCTTTGACATCGCCTGGAAGGGCGAAGCGTCCACCAGGAGCCTCGTGAAGGCGCTGGAGATGGCCGTGAAGCTCACGGGTCCGGCGTAGCTGCCGACGACGGCGCCGGAAGCCGCCCGCAGGCGGCCTCCGGCGGTGTGGTGACTCCCAATCCGCGAGTCCCGGGTTTGCGTTATCGGCCGCCGCGGCGCATGCCGCCGCCGTTTCCGCCACCCGTGCCCGGCGAATGGATCGGGCCGGACCCGTCGCGCGGTCCCGTCATCTTTCCGTTGCCCTGCCCGTTTCCGCCGCCCGTGCCGGGAGTGTGAATGGGACCGGTGCCGTCCTGCGGACCGGTGCGCTTGCCGTTGGTCTGCCCCTGTTTGTTCTGCCCCTGCCCGCCGTTGCGCGGGGGATCGAACGCCAGCGTCGTTCCTGTTATGGCCAAAGCCAGTGCCGTTACCGCCAAAGCTCTCGTTTTCATTTCCTTGGTCTCCTTTCCGACCTCGCCAATTCCCAACGCACGCACCAGTCCAATGCGATATGCCTTTGTTTTCAGTGAGGCCTTGGCTGGACGCGTGCAGGAGCCGCAGTGCGCCCGCGCCGGGCGGTGCAGCCCTTGCATTCACTCGGCGCGTTGCGTGAGGCCGTAGTCTTTCAGGCGGTATTGAAGGGTGCGCAGGCTGATGCCGAGTTGTTTGGCCGTTTTGGCGCGGTTTCCCTGGTTGGCGCGAAGCGCGTCTTCGATGGCCCGGCGCTCGATGTCTTTGAACAGAACGGGACGTGCCGGCCCGGTGGGCGTGACCGGAAGATCGTCGGGCTCGACTGTATCGTCGCAGAGGATGGCCACCCGCTCCATTGTGTTCTCCAACTCCCGCACGTTGCCGGGCCACGCGTAGGCGAGCAGGACCTGCTCGGCCTCCGGCGTCAGCGCCAGCGGCGCTTTCCCGATGTTTCGAGCCGCCTTGGCCAAAAAAAACCGCGCCAGCTCCACGATGTCGCTCGTGCGCTCGCGCAGCGGCGGAAGGTCCACCGGAAAGGCGCTCAGGCGGTAGAATAGATCCTCGCGGAACTTGCCTTCGGCGGCCGCCTGCTTCAGGTTTCGATTCGTGGCGGCGATCACCCGGACGTCCACTGTAATCTGCCGGGTTCCGCCCACCCGTTCGAAGGTGCGCTCCTGGAGGACGCGCAGCAGCTTGGCCTGAAGGCCCGCGTCCAGTTCGCCAATCTCGTCGAGAAAAAGCGTTCCTCCGTGCGCGCGCTCGAACCGGCCGAGGTGCTGGCCGGTGGCTCCGGTGAACGCTCCCTTCTCGTGCCCGAACAGTTCACTTTCGATCAGCGTTGGCGACAGCGCCGCGCAATTCACCGGCGCAAACGCCTGCGCCGCGCGCGGGCTGTTCTCATGGATGCAGCGGGCGATCACCTCTTTGCCCGTGCCACTTTCTCCCGTCAGCAGGACCGTGGCGTGGGTGGGCGCGACCTTGCGGACCATTTCCAGCACGCGCACCATCCTTGGATCGCCGGCGATGATGCTCCCGCACGAAAAGCGCGCGCGGCTCTCCTCACGCAGTAGCTCGTTTTGTCCCGAAAGGCGCTTTTCCTTCAGCGCCCGCCGCACCAGCAGGCGCAGTTCCTCGGGGCTCTCCAACGGTTTGCCGATGTAATCGACCGCCCCCAGTTTCATCGCTTCCACGGCGGACTGGACCGTCCCGAATGCCGTGACCATCAGGACGGGTGTCGCCGGCGAGCTTTCTTTCCACCAGCGCAGAATCTCCAGCCCATCTCCGTCGGGCAGCTTCAAGTCCGAGATCACCAGGTCGAACTCGCGAGCCGCGCCTGCACGGAGCGCCTCCGCCACGGTGCCTCCGCTTTGCACCTGGTAGCCCTCTTTGAAAAGGATGGTCTCCAGCAGTTTCCGGAAGCCCGGATCGTCGTCGATGACCAGGATGCTGTCCATTTGTCCGTCTCTCTAGTTGGATTCCTTTCGCGGGGAGGCTTTGGCGAAGGAAAGCCGCGCCGCTGTTCCAGAGGGCGATGCGTCTTCCAGATGCAACTCCCCGCCCAGCGCGCGCGCCAGCGACCGCGTGATGGACAGCCCGAGCCCTGTTCCGAACGCCTTGGTCGTGAAGAACGGCTTGAAGAGCTTCTCCTTCACGCCGGCCGGAACGCCGGGGCCGTTGTCGATGACCGACACGGCGACCCCCCCCGCCTTCGGATGGTTCACTTCCACGCGGACC
Organism: uncultured Solibacteraceae bacterium; assembly: GCA_964627045.1. Taxonomy (GTDB): domain Bacteria; phylum Acidobacteriota; class Terriglobia; order Bryobacterales; family Bryobacteraceae; genus CAZVIK01. The sequence continues at coordinate 11,263 of CAZVIK010000063.1, forward strand.
TCCGCGCCCACCCGCCCGACGGTGGCCTCCACCGCGTTCCGCAGGAGGTTCAGCAACGCTTGTTGTAACAGCTGAGGGTCCGTCTCCCAGGATATGTGCGCCGCATCTACCGTGTAGCGCACGCCGGTGCCGTTCGTAAGCTGGCTAAGGTGGCCCTCCAGCGCAGCCTGTGTTTCGCTCCAGCCCGCCCAACGGAGCGCCGGTGCCGGAGGACGCCCGTACAGCAGCAGGTCGCGCACCAGGCTTTCCAGGCGCTGCGTTTCGCTCAGAATCGGTCCGACGTACTCGGCCGTCTGTTCGGCGTTCCTCTCGCCGAGCAGTTGTGCAAAGCCCTTGATTGTCCCGAGCGGGTTGCGGATTTCGTGGGCCAGGACCGCCGACATCTCGCCGAGTTGCGCCAGGTGTTCGAGCTCCAACTGCCGCAGTTCCAGTCGCGCGGCCCGCCGGCTCGCCCAGACCGCGTAGAGCGATAGCAGCACCAGCGCCAGGCCGCTCACCAGCGACACGATCACGTTGTGCCGCGCGTGCTGCACCAGGAAATCCGCGGAACCGGCGTCCAGATCGATGCGCGCGATCCGCAACCCGGATTCCGTATGGACCGGAACATAGGCCCGGAACACCGCCAGACCACTCGACCGTGCCTCTTCGGTCCGGTACAACTCCCGTCCTTCCCACAGCGACTCCAGTGAAGCGCCTTCGGTGACGTCCGCGCGCCGGTCCAACAGTTCCAGGTCGGCGAGGGCGGGTTCATCCCGGCTCAACAGGTCGAAAAGCTCGGAGTCCGGCGTGGTCGGCGCCAACGACTCCAGCCGGCCGGCCACGGCCGCCGCGCGGTTGCGCAAGTAGACGGATCTCTGGCTGCCCAATTCGCCGAAGGTGCGGAAGGAACTGAGCAACAACACGACGGGCAGAACCGCGATGGACACGGGCAGCGACAACCGCCATAACAGCCTCTTCGACGCGCCCATTCTACCCATAGATGCACCCGAGCCGCCATTGTGACACGGAAGCGGGCGCCAGTGCCGCTACGATCAGCGCTCGCGGACAGTGTGGCCCCTGGCGTGCTATGGTGACGTGCAGAGGCGCGCGATGAAGAGGGCGAGTTTCCTGACCATCATCGGGCTGATGGCGGCGGCGGGAGTCGCGCAGCCGCAAGGCCCCGGTGCGCCGAACGCGCTGGCTGGCAACCCCAAGGTCGAGATCAAGGGTCGCGTTCAGAGCGTGCAGCTTAGCCAGGGCCAGGGGACACCGTACCTGGAGGTGCGCGCCGGCTCTACCACCACGCGGGTCATGCTCGGTTCCGTACGGTACCTGATGGAGCAGAACTTCAACCCGAAGGCCGGCGCCGAGGTGGCCGTGGTAGGTTACAAGGTTGACGCCGGCGTGTACGCCATCACGGTGACTCTCACCGGCGATGCCAGGACGCTGAGGCTCCGCGACGACGACGGCCGTCCTCTCTGGCAGGGTGGACGTTTCGGCCGGGGCCGCGGCGGCGGACGCGGGCGCTAGCGGAATTCCTGCCGATCTCCCCCCCAACGAAATTCAACAAGTGCAGGCCTTGCACGCGGAGTGCGTGCGGGTGCAGGCGTTGCATTGGGTCTGTTCTGGGGCGGTGCAAAAAGCGCCGGCAGGACCGCAACCGGACCAACGGCGTGGCCGCGCTGTCCACCCCGCGGTGGACGACGAACGCCCGTTCCGGCCCTCCGCGCCGCGCGGCACGATCGGCCGCCCGCGGCCCGGCCGGTGGTCCCGCAAGTCGTGAGATACTGCCTCTTTCCGCCGCTCGCAGCGGCGGGCGGAACGGTATGGCGCAAAATCGCGGTCAAGGAACCCCATCTTCTCCCGAGCTTGCGCGCGTCTACGCGCGGCTGGCGGTGGCGTGGATCGTCCTGCCGTCTTTCTTCCTGCTTACCGGCGGTTCCTTCGCTTGGTGGCAGGCTTGGGTCTACTCCGTCCTTGTGCTGGTACCTATGACGGTATTCGTCCCCTGGATGGCGCGGCGCGCTCCCGACCTCTTCGCCCGCCGCTTCAAGATGAAGGAGAAGGAGAAGACCCAGCGCCGGCTCATCGGCGTGTCCGCGCCGTTTCTCGTGGTGTCGTTCGTCCTTCCGGGATTGGACCACCGCTTCGGTTGGTCCCACGTCCCGATTGCCGTTGTGATTGCTGCGGAAGTGTTTGTCGCCTGCGGCTACCTCACCATCCTCCGGTCTCTGCTTCAGAACCGGTGGGCCGGCAGGACCGTCGAAACCTCGCCGGGCCAGGTGGTCATTTCCAGCGGGCCGTATGCTCTGGTGCGGCATCCCATGTACACAGGGACCCTCGCGCTTTACCTGGCGACTCCGCTCGCGCTCGGGTCCTGGTGGGCCTTTCTTCCCGCCGCGATCATCCTGCCGACCTTGGTATTGCGGATCAAAAACGAGGAATCGGTGCTGGTGCGGGAGTTGCCCGGTTACGAGGACTACCGGCAGAAGGTCCGTTTCCGCCTCTTTCCAGGCATCTGGTGACCCGGCCTCGGCGGTCGTCGGAACGCGCCCGCGGCCAGGGCGAGACCTCGGTTCACAGAAACGAACCTGGTGTTGGTGCGGATGAGAGGACTTGAACCTCCACGCCCTCGCGGGCACTGGAACCTAAATCCAGCGCGTCTGCCAATTTCGCCACATCCGCGTCCGGTGGCGGCTTTCAGTTCATCTTAGCATCGCGGCGCCGCCCAGACCCCGCGTCCTACAGGCTGACCCGCACCTCGTTGCTCGCGCGCGAAGCGGCCTCGATCGACAGCATCTGCTCCCCTGCCAGCCCGGCCGGTATCTCCACGTTCACCTGGTACAAGCCCGGATACGATGGGTGCGGCCCGCTCCAGGTTGGGGCAAGCCGCCGCCCGCCAAGAATGACGGCCACCGGAAGGTCAGCGCCGAGCCCGGTACAATAAACCTCGAAGTAGTTGCTGCTGCGGACGGCAGCGAAGATCCCGGGTGCGGTGGCGCTCACCTCCAGGCGACGGAGTTCGGCGGTGCCGCCCGCCGATGAGATGAAGACGTCCCTCAGTCCTTCGCCCGCGCGCCCCGGCACGACAAAGTTCACCTGGCCCTGCGCCGCGTAGTGCAGTCCTGCGGGCTTGCCGTCCACCCACACGCGAACGTTGCCCAGGTCCACCGGATACGGCGGCAACCCGGCACCGGCGTCGGCGCCGAATCCGGAGCCGAACACCGCTGCGAAACTACCCGGCGCGAGCCCGGGAACATAGGACGCCGCGTTTACGATACCGTCCACCGTGGCGTGTCCGCCGGCCTCCACTTGCGCGATGACGCCGCCCGCTCCATCTCTCGCCATTTCCACCAAGCCGTTGGTGTCGCTCCATACGCCGGCCGGCGTTACCGCGCTGAAGACGCGCACGGCCCCGTGGGGAACGTTGTCGAGGTCGGCAACCTGCATCCGCACCGGATCGCCCGCCTCTTCCAACCCGAGCCGCAGGCTCGCCGGAGAGGCGGTCACCCGAAGGCGCGCGACCGTCGTCTCATAGGCCGCGTCGGATGGCTGCGCCACAAGATCGTCAACCCCCGGGGCCAGGCCCGCGATCTCGAAGGTCGCTCTCGCCGCGCCCGCCGGGATGGTGACCGACGCCGGCGCCGAAGTAAACGCCGTGGAACCCTGGCGTGACAAAGCAAACGTCAGCTCCGCCACGGCCGGCTTCTCGATCGCGATCGCCGCCGTTACCGTACGGCCCACCAACACTCCCGACGACGGGGCCACGGACCAATTCACCGCCCGGCGCAGCGCCGTCTCCATCGACGCCTCGCCGCCGGTCCATACGGCGAAATCGTCTTCGAACCTCAGACGGTAGTTTTCCAGCTTCTCCAGGTCGGCATCGTCGGGATGCGATCCCTCGGCCACAACCAGAATGAAAGCGCAGCGGAAACGCCGCTGGCTCACCGCCGGACCCGGCTTGCGCAATCCCTCCGTCCGCACCAACTCTTCGATCGTGATGTCGCGTCGCGTTCCCAGAAACGTGACAGGCCGCGCCGATGGCGGCTCGCTCGATGCCATCGACGAGTTGCGCACCACGAACATGGGCGGTACCTCGCTCGCGGGAATCAACCCCATCAGGTACCGGTCCAGCGCCGAGTAGCCCTCCACGGTTCCACTCGTCGTGAATGTGCCGTCGCCGTTGTCGCGGATGCGGTTGCCTTCCAACAGCGACGCCTCCGAGTTGAAGTTGAAGCTCCAGTGCGCGCCGTCCGGCTTCAGCATGACGCGTTCGGTGTGGTCGAGCGGATCGCGTACGCTGGCGAATGCCAGGAATAGGTGGCCCGCCTCGTGGCCCAGGATCGTCAGCCCGGTATCGCCGGTGGTCTCGCCGCGATTGCGTATGCGCGAATCGGGACTCGCCGGGTACTGGCCGAGAGGCCCCATGTTCAACACCGACTGCAACCTCCGCGGCGAGCCCATCTCCACCCCCGTGTCGTGACCCGTCTCGCCGTATCCGGTGCGGTTCAGCGTGCGGACCGTAGCCTCATAGGCTAGCGCGCCCGGTGCGGCGGCTACACCCATGTCGTTGAAGATCGCCAGGTAGTCGTAGGCGTCTTCATGCGATTGGTAGAACCGCGCCGCGGCGGCGTAGATATCGATCTCGCGGGCGTCGGTGAATCGCTCCGCGACGGTGCCCGATTGCTCCTCGCCGCTTCCGGTCCGAAACGAGACCAGCGATACCGGTCCGGCGGACCGGCCGGGTGAGATCCCCACCACCGCCGCTCCCGACGCGACGCTCGCATAGGCGAATTCGATCCTCCCGGATGGGAACAGGCGGACCTGGAACGTGGATCGAGGGCCGGTTCCAGCCGAGGCGAATTCCGGCACTGCTATCCAACTCACCACCACCCGTTCGGCCGAAACGAACGTCCTGACCTCCGCCTGCGGACGCGAAGGGTCCAGGTCGCGAAACAATGCCGCGATCCTGGGCGGTCCCGCCGTTAACCGTCCGAGCGAGCGGGCGCTGGAGGAGGCGTCCGCCGCGCCGAACGTCAGGTTACCGTCCGAATTCACGAAAACGTTTTCGTGCTCGCGGCCGAAAAACGGGAAGGCGAACGGCAGCGCCAGCGCCAGGCCGTCGTCGTCGCCCAGTCCGCCCAGCTTGGCGCCCGCCGCGGAGGACTGCGAGTCGTAGGACGCCTCGCCGCTCTGGTAGCGGTAGTTGGAAGCGCCGGCCCCGGCTGGCGTAAACGTAACCGTCGCGTAGCCCAAGTTAAATGGATGGGGCGGGGCGATAATGTCGCCGGAATCCCCCAACACGGCGATCTCGCCGATGTCCCGGGCCACGGTGCGGGGCGAGCCGGCTTGTAACAGCGGCGCTCGCGCGCCCCGCACGGCGTCGGCCCGGCGATGCACCGCCGCCATCTCCGGCGCTTTGGCCGCGTGCGTCCCGCAGGCGGCGTCATCCTCGCGCGGCCACAGCGGTACGGCCGCCAAGAGCGCAATCAGGAATAGAGAAATGGAACTTCTTCGCATGCCCCTCGTAGTCTCATTGTAAGATACGGAGTCGAGGACACCGATACTATGGCTTTCTGCACCAACTGCGGTTCCCGCATCAACGACGACGCACGGTTTTGTTTCGGCTGCGGCCAGCCCGTGGGGACTGCCGCCGGCGCGGCGGCGCCCCTGACGGCCATCGAACCCCTGGAGTACACCGTTCAGGGAGACAACCTTCAGGTCGCGCGGGTGAAGCTGAAGCCCGGCCAGGAGATCTTCTCCGAAGCCGGGAAGATGCTCTACAAGACCTCCAACGTCACCTGGGAAAGCCGCATGACGGGCGCCGATCTCGGTAGCAAGATCATCGGGGCCTTGAAGCGCAAGTTGATGGGAGAGAGCCTGTTCTGGACCTATTTCCGTTCCAGCGGTCCGGGCGAAGTCGGCTTCGCCGGCAGCTACCCCGGCCGTATCCAGCCCTTCGAGCTCGCCGTGGGCCAGAGCGTCATCGTCCAGCGCGACAGTTTCCTGTGCGCGCAGAACACGGTCCGGGTCGACATCGAATTCGTCAAGCGCATCGGCGCCGGCTTCTTCGGGGGTGAGGGCTTCATCCTCGAAAGACTTACCGGTCCCGGCACCGCGCTCATTCACGGGGGCGGCGACTTCGTGGAATTCAACCTCAAGCCTGGCGAGGTCCTTCAGGTCGACACCGGCTGCGTGGTCGGCTTCGACGCCTCGGTCACCTACGATGTCGAGTTGGCGGGCGGCATCAAGACCATGATCTTCGGTGGCGAGGGCTTCTTCCTGGCCACGCTGACCGGTCCTGGCCGCGTCATCGTGCAGAGCCTGACGCTCGAAAAACTGCGGCGCGAACTAACGCCCACCCGCACCGGCGGCGACGAACGCGGCCCGCTCGGCGCTATTTCCAACATCTTTGGCAGCGAAGATCGCTAAGAGCTGGTTGAAAAAGGCCCATCGCAGCCTGAAGTCAGCGCCACTCGGAGCCGTAAGCCCATGCTCCCGTGTGGCGTAGGCCTCCGCCTGTGTGGTCTTCACGGCTTCCTTTGGGCTTTTTCAACAAGCTCCTGACTCCCGGGCCCGGTGGCGCTCCGGCGGAGCTTGTCCGGGACGGTACCCGGCGGGCATGACCCGCGCCGGCTGCTAAACCGCCCGCGCGTTCCGGCCGATACAAAGGCTGAGAACACCGCAAATGAGCTTTGAGACTCCGGGCGAGCCGAGTCCCCCCGCCGGCAACGCGGACCTTCAGACTCAGTTCCTTGCCAGCCTCAACCACGAGATCCGCACGCCGTTGACCGGAATCCTCGGGATGACCGACCTGCTGCTGGAGACGCCGTTGGACGCCGAGCAGAAGGAATACGTGGCCACGGCCAAGACGTGCGCCGAAGAACTCCTCGGGCTTTTCAATAAGATCCTGGACTTTTCTGAACTGACCTCCGGGAGGATCACGCCGGCGCGGCGCGATTTCCACCTCCCGGAGACCATCCGCGGGGCCGTCTCGCCCTTCACCGCCGCTGCCAGGGCCAAGGGTCTGCGGCTGGTATGCCGCTTGGCCCCTTCCCTCCCGCCGGTGGCCGTGGGCGATGCCGGGAGTCTACAACGCCTGGTCGCGCATTTGGTCGAGAACGCGGTCAAGTTCACCAACACCGGGCGGGTCGAGGTTTGCGCTTCCGCCGAGCCATCCGGCGGCAAGCCCGTCCTCCAACTTCGCGTCCACGACACCGGAGCGGGAATCCCCGCCGACAAGCTCTCCCGGGTCTTCGAGAGTTTCCACCAACTTGATGCGGGTCTGGCGCGGCGTTACGAAGGGTTGGGACTGGGCTTGTCGCTCGTCAAAGGGCTGGCCGCCCTGATGGGCGGCGGCGTACGGGTCGCCAGCGAACCCGGGAAGGGGACCACCTTCCTGGTAGACCTGCCGCTCGAGATTTCACAGGTCGGCGAGAGATCGGAAGAGCGTCGTGTAGGGAAAGAGTGTAGT
>CAZVIK010000064.1:0-6661 GCA_964627045.1 uncultured Solibacteraceae bacterium
GGGCCCCCAAAATTGGGGCTTTTGGGGGTTTTGTTGGGGAGGGGGGGGGAAAACAACGCCTTGGGGTTAACCGCCGCCAGGTGGTCGAGGGAAAACGGCTTCATCAGAAAATCCGCCGCTCCCGCCTTCATCGCCTCCACGGCCTTTTCCACCGAGCCGTAGGCCGTCATCACCACCACCGGGACTCGCGAGTCCTGCCGCCGCAGCATGGCAAGCAGTTCCATGCCGTCCATGCCCGGGAGGCGCAAATCGGTCAGGATGAGGCCGGCGCGATCGGTGTAGCGTAGCGCCTCTTCAGCCGAACCGGCCTGGTCCACGTCATAACCGGCCGAAACAAGCTGCAACTGGATCACGCGGCGCAGCTTCTCTTCGTCTTCGACAACCAGGATTCTGTCCTTCATTCTCAGCTTTCCGGCGTTCTTTTTCGGGGGTGCATCGGCAGCAGCAGCCGGAAGACGCTGCCGCGGCCCAACTCGCTCTCCACCGCAATTCTACCGCCGTGCTGGTCGACGATCTTCGAAACGATCGCCAGCCCCAGCCCCACGCCGTCGGCCTTCGTGGTAAAGAACGGGTTGAAGATGCTCTCGCGGTGTTTGGGATCGATGCCCGAGCCCCGGTCGATGACGCTGACCTCGGCGTTTCCGTCCACCTGCCGCGTCTTGATCGTGACCGCTCCGCCGGCCGGCGAGGCCTGCGCGGCGTTCAGCAACAGATTGTAGAAGACGCGCTCCATCAGTTCCGCGTCCAGGGCGAACGGGCCGAGATCCGGCGAGTAGTTCCGGTAGATGGCGACGTGCGCGGCGACCCCGTCGCGCTCCAGGCGCGCGGCGGCTTTGTCCAGGAGCCCGTTCAGGTCGGCCGGCTCGAGCCGCAGTTCCAGCGGACGTGCGAACTCGAGGAAACGCGTGACCAGGGAATTGGTGCGATCCACCTCGGACGCGATGAACCCTGCCATCTCCTGGGCGACGGCGTTTTCCTCTGTGACGTTCTTCCTCAGCATCTCGGCCGAGGCCCGAATCGTCCCCAGCGGGTTGCGCAGTTCGTGCGCGAGGCCTGCCGAAAGCTGTCCCAACGCCGCCAGCCGTTCGCTGCGGCGCACGGCGGCCTCCGCCACGCGCAGGCTCTGGTTGGCCGCCTCCAGTTGCCGTGTGGCGGTCTGCGACCTTCGCCGCTCGTGCTGGCCCGCAATCGCGAGCCGGTGGGTCAGGTATCCGACCACCACGAGGAACAGTAGCCGGAGGCTCAGTTCGCGCATCTCCTCGGGCGGAATTGTGTAGCGGGTCCAGTCCACGTAGAGCAGGAACGATGCGTAGGACCCGCACGCCACCGCCGTGAACAAGACGGTCCACATTGTCCCCAGCGTCGTGGCCGCGCTCACTACCGGCAGCAGCAGGATCGGGTAGTAGCTGCTGTTCAACTGGCCGGTGACGTAGATCAAGAGGTAGGCCAGCGACTGTTTGAGCGCCACGCCCGCCACGGTTCCGGCCGGCGTCGCTAGAGCCGGGATTTTCGGCTCCAGAACCTGCAGCAGCGCCAGCGCCAACAACAGTACCAGTTCCTCGGGGAGGCGGCTGGGGCTGGCGACGCCGAGCGCCGAGAACAACAGCAGCCAAACGGCGTCCTCCGGGCGCACAAATTGGAGCCAACGCCGGTGGGCCACGCGACCATCTTAGCGGCAAATGTGGCACAATAGTGAACTACCCCGGTCCCGCGTGGTTTCGCAACCCGGAATGTCCAGCACTGAGGAAAGAACCGTGTCCCAAGAGGCTTCCAGCTTCGCCGAGATCCTCTCCCAGTTCGAGGAATCGCACAAACAAGAGAGTGGCACCAAGAGAGGCGCCGTGGTCGCCGTGTCCGACGAATTTGTATTCGTCGACATCGGCCTGAAGACCGAAGGCGTCCTCCCGGCCGCCGATTTCTTGGACGAGGCGAAAAACCCGACCGTGCAGCGCGGCGACATCGTGGTGGTCACCATCACGGGACGTAACGCCGAGGGATACTACACGCTTTCGAAGTTGAAGGTTGAGAAGCCGAAGGACTGGTCCGGACTGGAATCGGCCTTCGCCGAAAAGCGGGCGATCGGCGGTGTGGTCAGCGGCGTCGTCAAGGGGGGCCTCAGCGTCGATGTGGGCGTGCGCGCCTTCATGCCGGCCAGCCGCAGCGGCGTCAAGGAGATGGCGGATCTCGAGAAGCTTGTGGGTCAGGAGATTCAGTGCCGGATCATCAAGCTGGACGTGGCCGATGAGGATGTGGTCGTCGACCGGCGCGCCGTGCTGGAGGAAGAGGAAAGGCTCGCCCGCCAGAAAGCCTTCGAGCAGCTCAAAGAAGGCGCCGTCGTGAGCGGCACCGTACGCACGTTGACCGATTTCGGCGCGTTCGTCGACATTGGCGGCGCCGACGGCCTGCTGCACGTCGCCGACATGAGCTGGGGGCGGATCGCCAAGCCCTCTGATCTGCTCAAGGTCGGCGACGCCCTCGAAGTGAAGATCCTCAAGGTGGACCCTGCGTCACGCCGCATCAGCCTTGGGTTGAAGCAGTTGCAGCCTGACCCCTGGTCGCTGGTCGAGGAGAAATACAAGACCGGTGATCGCGTCAGGGGCAAGGTCACCCGCCTGGTCGAGTTTGGCGCTTTTGTCGAGCTGGAACCGGGAATCGAAGGTCTTATCCGCATCATGGACCTTTCCTGGTCGCGCAAGGTTCGCAAGGCCAGCGACGTCCTCAAGGCCGGTGAAATGGTCGAAGTCGCCGTCACCAATGTCAGCGCCGTGCAAAAGCGTATCGGGCTGAGCCTGAAGCAGGCCTTGGGAGACCCCTGGGAGGATGTGGCCGCCCGGACGCCCGTCGGCTCAACCGTCGAAGGCCCCGTCGTCAGCCTGGCGGACTTCGGCGCGTTTGTCGAACTGGCCGAGGGCATTGAGGGCATGATCCACATCGGCGACATCAGTCGCGAGAAGCGTCTCAATCACCCCAAGGAAGCCCTCACCGTCGGCCAGCGGGTTCGGGCCGTGGTGCTGGAGATGGACCGGTCCAAGCGTCGCATCCGATTGGGGATGAAGCAGTTAGAGCCAACCTCGGCGGACGAGTACATCGCCGAGCACCAGGTCGGAGACAAGGTCAGCGGCCGGGTGATCGATGTAAGCAAGTCCCGCGCCCGCGTGGAGTTGGGCGAGGGCGTCACTGCGGTCTGCCGCCTGGCCGACCCCGCCGAATCCTCCGAGACCGCGCCGGCAGCCAAGGCCGATCTGGCCAGCCTGACCGAGATGCTCTCCAATCGTTGGAAGGGCGGCGGTGGCGCGGCGGGTAAAGACGAGGCCCTCCGCTCCGGCCAGATCCGTTCCTTCCGTATTGCGAAACTGGACGCCTCCTCCAAGTCGATCGACGTGGAACTGGCCGACTAGCGGCCGCGCGGACATCCCTGGCCGCAGTCTCCCGGACGGGAGACCCCCGGGCGGGCTCCGCGCCCCGATCCCGCGTCCGCGGTCTCCCGGGCGTAGCCCTCTATCCTTTTCCGGTTTCATCCGTCAAACTATACGTTGACGGTACCAACGGAAGCCGCACTGGAGGGCCAGATCACCCCCGGGCCGGCAAGAGACGAAACGGCTCTCATTCGGGCTGCGCAGCAGGGCGACCAGGACGCCTTCGAGCAACTCGTGCGCTCTTACGAGCGTGCTGTCCTCAGGCTCGCCTTGAACCTCTTGCGCAGCCCGGAAGACGCGCAGGACGTGTATCAGGAAGCGTTTCTTAGGGTTTACCGGAGCCTGGGTTCGTTTCGCCTGGACGCCAGCTTCCAGACTTGGCTTTACAGGATCGTCACGAACCTTTGCCTGGACCACTTACGGCGGCGCAAGGTGCGCCGCGAAGACGCCGCGGTCGCAGAAGGTCAGGAAGGGCAGGCCGATCCCATCCAGAACCTGCCCGAGGAGAGGCCCGACGTGGACCCGCAGCGCAACCTTTTGAGCCGGGAAATCGGGGCGCACATTCGGGAGGCGCTTGCCGGCCTGACGCCCCGGGAGCGGATGGTGTTCGAATTACGCCACTTCCAGGGGATGCGCCTCAAGGAAATCGGCGACATCCTCGGTACCAGCGAAGAGGCTGCCAAGAATTGTCTGTTTCGCGTCACGCAGAAGATGCGCGTAGCGTTGGGAGCATTTGTATGACTTGCGACACGGTTCGGAACTCGTTCTCCCTGTTTCTCTACGGGGAACTCGGCTTTGAGGAAGAGGAAGCGGTACACCGCCACCTGGAGACCTGCGCCGATTGCCGCGCGGGCTTGGAGCGCGAACGCGCCTTGCACGCCGCTCTGGACCTCGCCGAACTTGAGCCCGCGCCCGAACTGCTGGTTGCCTGCCGCGCCCGGCTTCATGATGCTTTGCCGAAGAGTCACGCGAGACGCGGGCTCCTCTCGCGCCTATGGGCCTGGACCGGGCAACCCGTGCCCCCCGCTCTTTGGAAGCCAGCCGGAGCGCTGGCGCTGGTTGCCGTGGGCTTTTTCGGGGCTCGCCTTATGCAGCCCGGCGCTTCTCCGGCTCCCGCGCAAGCGCTGCCCGCAGCGGTCCCGGTGGCCTCCCAGGTGCGCTACCTCCAACCGGATCCTTCCGGCGGCGTCCGCATCTTCCTCGACGAAACCCATGAGCGGGTGCTTTCGGGAAGCCTCGGCGAGGCCCCGATTCAGCGCCTGGTGCTGGAAGCCGCCCAGGCCGCGGACGACCCCGGCCTCCGCCTGGAATCCCTCGACATGCTCCGTCCTCACGGCGATTCTCCGGAGGTCCGGAAGGCCTTTCTGCACGCGTTGCAGAAGGACACCAACGCCGGCGTCCGGCTGAAGGCGATCGAAGGGCTCAAGCCCTATGGCGCCGATCCCGAGGTCCGCGCCGTACTGGCGGGAGTACTGCTGAACGACGACAACATCGGCGTTCGCACCGAAGCCATCGACCTTCTGATCCAGCAGAGAGGCGCATCCACTGTGGGTCTGCTCCAACAGATGGTGGAGCGGGAGCGCGACGCCTACATGCGCGAGCGCGTCACCAGGGCCTTGCGCGTGATGAACGCTTCGCTCGGCGCATTCTGAGGGTGACACTATCGTGTTACGCCCGTCTAATCTGACAGTGGCAGTCAGAGCAGATTCTGGAGGCAAAACATGAGCAGGGTAATCATCAGCGCGCTTGTAACGGGGATGTTTTTGGCCGGGAGCGCGTCGGCGCAGGATTGGGTCAACGTGGCGCCGCAAGTGAACGTGGCCATTCCGGGCAGCCGCAGCTTTTTGGGCGTCGGCGTCGCCGACATCAACGCCGAGCGAGTCAAGGCGCTGAAACTCAAAGAAGAGCGCGGCGTGGAAATCACGCGCGTCGAAGACGACAGCCCCGCCGCCAAGGCGGGCCTCAAGACCGGCGACGTGGTCCTGGAATTCAACGGCCAGCGCATCGAGGGCACCGAGCAGTTCGTACGAATGGTGCGCGAGACGCCGGAAGGTCGGCAGGTAAAGCTGTTGATCAGCCGCGACGGCTCGACCCAAACCGTCGCCGCCACCATCGCCGAGCGCAAGGGCGGCGCATTTTTCTTCGGCGAACCTTTCGACTCGGAGCGTTTCAAGGTCCAGAACGAGAAACTCAAAGAGCAGATGGAGAAGCTCCAGAAGCAGTTGCAGTCTAATGAGTTCCAGCGCCAACTTCGCTCCATCCCGGACGTCCCCCAGCCCAACATGTCCTGGCGCAGCGGGTCGCTGGGGATTCTGGCCGAATCGCTCGACGACCAACTTGCCGAGTACTTCGGCGTGAAGGAAGGCGTGTTGGTCCGGAGCGTCAACAAGAACTCGCCCGCGGAAAAGGCCGGGCTGAAGGCCGGCGACGTCATTCTCAGAATCGACGCGAAGAAGGTGACTACGCCGCGCGAGATCACCAGCGCCATTCGCGACTTGAAGGACAAGCAGACCTTCCCGGTGACCGTGTCACGCAATCACAAGGAAATGACGGTTTCGGTCACCGTCGAGGCAAACCGCAGCGAACGCGCCCCGCGCACGCCCGCACGCTTCGTGGGGTCGGATACCCAACTCTAGCAGGCCCTTCCCGCGAGCTCCCGGGGCCGCCGTTCGGACGGCTCCGGGGCATTCTCTTCCCCTACTGCGTAACGGCGATCGTCTGAAGAAACTTGATCCCGCGCCAGGAATCCGAAGAACGGTAGACTACCTGCAAGGCCACCGCGTTGCCGTAAGGCGCGCCTTGCCCGGATGGGATCTTGATATTGACCTGCCACAAGCCCGGGTAGTAGGCGCTTAAGCCCGAAAAGGTGATCGAAGAGTCCGGAAGCTGCGTGCGCTGCGGTCCGATGTATACCTGCGGCAGCCGCCGGGTGGTGTGGCCCGGTCCGGGCGCGGCGCCGTCTTCATAACTGCCCACGAAGTCGAGCCCCTGCCCGGTGAGGTAGAGTTCGATGTAGTCGCCGCCCTTCACCGGGTTAGCGGAGGAGTTCAAACACGGAGCGATGTTGTCCCCGGTGCAGCCGCCGTAGTAAGTCCCGTCGGCCTTCACGTTGAGCGCGCGAACCTGGTTGCGCCCCGAACTGTCGGCCGTGAATATCCCCACCCAGAAAACCATGCCATCCGCCCCAAAAACCGTAAACGGCCGGCCGGGCCCCCCCATTAATTGGAAAAAACACCCGCATTTAA
>CAZVIK010000064.1:6671-18687 GCA_964627045.1 uncultured Solibacteraceae bacterium
TGAAGATGCCCACCGAGTACTCGCTGGCCTGCGGCGCGAGATACGGACTCTGGCAGGCCGTGCCGGCGCTGTTCTTGGAACAACCGACGGCGAGGATCTCCCCGGTCGATTGTTGCACCAGCTTGATGTCCAGATCGCCCGAGGTCGGCGAGGCCTGGGGCATGAGGAAGTTGATCTGCCCGGGAGAGACGTAGTGCAGGGGCGCCGGATTGTCGTTGATCAGCAACTGAACGCCGGACAGCGTCTTCGGCAGCGGGATGGCCGGCGCCAGTTCGGTAGCTACCGGGAAGCTGAAGTCGGCGAACGGCCACAGCGTGGCGTACATGCCCGGAGCCAACTCGGTCTCATAGTTGGCGGCGTTGGTCGCCGCGGTGGCCGGGGAATAAAACACCACGCGGTGCGTGCTCTGGGCCACCAACGGCGTGCCCGTCCCGGTCACAGTAACTCCGAGCGCGACGTTGGCGCCTCCGCCCACGAAGAAGTCCGGCTCGTTGAGTACCCCGCGTATCCGCAGCACTCCGTACCCATTGGAAGAGTTTGAAGCCACCCAGGTCTCGCCGGTGGCGGCCGACGAGTAGACGCCGCGAGGATCGAACAGCGTACCCAGTCCCGGAATCGAAGTGATCGCCGTATCCGCCGCCGTCCCGTTGGCGCGTTCGGTGACGCTGTCGAGAATCAAGACGCGGTCCAGACCGTAGTCGCAGATGAACAGCCGGTCGCCCTGGTCCACGGCGACCTGCAACGGCTGGTTGAACCGCTGCCGGTCGCTTGCCGAGGACGCGGCGGTCCTTGTCGTGAACGTGGCCTGCCCAAAAACCCGGCTGGCTTTCATCCCGCTGGTGAAGCCGCCCTCGGGTTTGAGGAACAGCAGCACGCGATGGAAGACGCCGTCGGAAACCAGCAGGTGCCCGCCGGTGGTGAACGCGACACCCACCGGATAGGAGAAGTTGGCGTCGCTCGGATCGGGCCGGGAGGAGCGTGTTGCCGTGAAGTTGGGCTTGCCGATTACCAGGTCGGCCTTGCGGTACTCGCCCGCCGCGGGGGTGTTGGCCGCCGCGAATGGTGCGGGAAACCGAAGGACGCGCCCGTTGACGGAATCCGCCACCCAGAGATTGCCCTGCGCATCGACGGCGAGTCCCTGCGGCAGGCTAAGTCCATATTCGCTCGGGTCGCCGGGGTTGGTGGGCCCCCAGTTGCCCGCCCCGCGGTGATTGCTTTCCTGACCGATGATGATGTCGGCTTCGCCGCCCAATTTGGCGGTCCTCACGTCGCGGAAGCCGAGAATCCGGTTGTTGCCGGTGTCAGCCACGTACAGGTGCGGCGGGTTCGAGGAGGCGTCGACGGCCATCCCTGCGGTCATCGGATAGGTGGAGCCGTCCAGCGACACGCTGGTGCCGAAGCGGAAGCCCCGGCCCTCGACGCGGTTCGGCCCGTCGTCGTCCAGATACAATTGGCCCAGCACGCGCTTCCCGAACATGGCGGCTCCCACATTGGCGGCCGGGTCCGGCAGTACGACGACGCGGTTGTTGGAGTTGTCCACCACGAAAAGCTCCTGGCCGACGACGGCGGCGGCCACCGGGAAGTTGAAGGAGACGGCGGGCTCGGTTCCGATGGCCGTCACCGGCCACAGCGCGTCGCGGTTCGGCCGGTAATCGGTGAGGCTGGCCTGCCCGATCAAATCGTCGGCGTAAGGTGGGGTGCCGTCGGTCGGCCACTCCTCGTACGGCCTGTAACGCACGATGCGATGATTCGACGTGTCCACCACGTACGGCCGGTCGCCCACCAGGAAGACGTCCCTCGCTTGATAGAGCGTCTGTGTGGTCGGCGGTTGAAACGTGCCGATCCCGTTAGTCACGCCGCCGATCTTCTTTGCCGCCGGACCGTTGGACAGCGGCGCGTCGAACACCAGAACGCGGTTGTAGCTGTCGCACACATAAAGCCGGCCGGCGGAGTCCATGGCCATGCCGAAGGGATAAGCCAGCCTGGACCTGTCGGCCAGGTTGGAGGGGTTGGTGGGGTTCAACTCGGTGAAACCGGCCTGGCCAAGCACCAGGTCCGCCCTAGGCATGTTGGCCGCGCCCGGCCCGATCCGATTCGCCGGAAACCGCAACACCCGCTGGTTGCCCGCATCGGCCACGAACAGGTTCCCGGCAGGATCGATGAAGAGTCCCGTCGTGTAGAGCCCCGTATTCAGCCGCAGCGTCCGGTCCGAGATGGTGCGCGTATCCGGATCGAGATTCACGGTGCTCGCGCTTGGCGTAAGTTGACCGATCACCAGATCGGGAATCGCCGGGAGGTCGTTCTCGAACGGCTTCGGATAGCGCAAGACCCGGTTGTTCACCGTGTCGGCCACGTACAGATCGCCGTTTGCGTTCACCGCCAGTCCGGTCGGCCCATTCAGCCCGCTCGAAAACGTCCCGCCCGGCCCCTGTGGAGCCGTCGAGTAGAAGTCCTGTTGCCCGATGACGATATCGGCGGCCGCGCCGTTCTGGAACGAGGACGCGTTCCTCCAGCCCAAAACGCGGTTGTTGGCAGAATCAGCCACGTAGACGATCGGGTTGGCCCCGGAGGCGTCCACGGCAATGGCCATGGGGCCGTACAACTCGCGCCCTTCCACGTAGTTAGGGTTCGACGTTACCAGCGTCGCCTGGGGGTGGCCGAGCACGCGCGACGGATTGGGGCTCAACAAGACCTGCCCCGTAAGCGTCGGGACCAGAATGGCGGCAAGGGCCAGGAAAGACAACCGGCTTGATTGGCTCATGGGTTTCCTTAAACAGGAGCGGACGCGGGACTCGCCCCCCCTCATACTTAGCATGGCCACGTGCATGAATCAACCGTCCTGGTACTGGACCGCTTCGCCCGTGCGTGCGACCATGAGTTTTGAGCTACCTGCACCCCTCCGGACGCAAACTGAGAATCAGCGCCGTCAGCTACCTCAACACGGTTCCGCTGGTTTGGGGGATGCTCCACGGGCGCCAGCGCGACCTGTTCAATCTTGACTTCTCCCTACCCTCGGAATGCGCCGGCCGGCTGGAATCCGGAGCGGCCGACATCGGCATTGTTCCGGTGGCCGAGTTGCCCCGGTTGGGTCTTTCCGTCCTACGCGGCGCCGGGATCGCCTGCCGGGGCGCCGTGCGCAGCATCCTGCTTGTCAGCAAGGTCCCGCGGACCCGGATTCGTGTTCTGGCCGCCGACACCAGTTCCCGCACCTCCGTGCAACTGGCCCGCATCCTGTTGGAACGGAACCACGGCGCCCGCCCCCGTTTGGTGCCATTCCCGCCGGACCTCCAGGCGATGCTCGAAGCCGCCGACGCGGCATTGATCATCGGCGACCCCGCCCTGCGGATTGGCCTGGATCAACCCGGCTGCCAGGTATTCGACCTCGGCGAGGAATGGACCGCCACTACCGGCCTTCCCATGGTTTTCGCGGTCTGGGCCGGGCATTCGGAGTGCATTACGCCAGGCCTTGAGGAGCCTTTCCTGGACTCCTGCCGCTTCGGCCTGGCGCACCTGGACGAGATCGTCGAACGCGAGTCCGCCGCGCGCGGCCTCACCCGCGAAATGGTTCGCACCTACTTCGAACGCAACGTCACCCTGGAGTTCGGCGAACCGGAATACCAGGGTCTAGACCTCTTTCTGAAACTCCTCGGCGGGTCTGCTATCTTGAAGCCATTCGGGGCCTGACGGGAATGCTGGACCAAGCGGAAGCCATCGATCTGCTCAAGGGCAACGACCTGGTCGGTCTCGGTATGGCCGCGCACGCGTTGCGCCGCAAACTCCACCCGGGCAACGTCGCCAGCTACATCATCGACCGCAATATCAACTACACCAACGTCTGCACCGAATACTGCACCTTCTGCGCCTTCTACCGGCCCCTCGGGCACGCCGAGAGCTACATCCTGTCCCGCGACGTCCTGTTCCAGAAGATTCAGGAGACGCTCGACCTGGGAGGCACCGGCATCCTCATGCAGGGCGGTCTTCACCCGGACCTGAAGATCGAGTGGTATGAAGACCTGCTGCGCTCGATCAAGGCGCGATTCCGGATTCACCTGCACTGCTTCAGTTCCCCCGAGATCCTGAACATCGCCGAGGTCAGCGGGCGAACCCTGCGCGAAACCATAGCCCGGCTGCGGGATGCCGGACTGGACTCGATCCCCGGCGGCGGCGCCGAAATCCTGGACGACCGTACCCGGGCCCGCGTCAGCCGTCTGAAGTGCTCCACAGAAGAGTGGCTGGAAGTCCACCGCGTGGCCCATTCACTCGGCATGCGAACCACCGCCACCATGATGTTCGGCTGCGGAGAGACCCTGGAAGAGCGCGTTCATCACCTGGAGGTGGTCCGGCGGCTGCAACGGGAAACCGGCGGGTTCACGGCCTTCATCCCCTGGACCTTTCAGAAGGAGAACACCGCGCTGGGCCATTCGGTCCGCGAGGAAGCCACGGCTGTCGAGTATCTGAAGACACTCGCCGTCAGCCGCCTCTACCTGGAGGAGATCTTGAACGTGCAGGCCTCCTGGGTGACGCAGGGATTGAAGCTCTGCCAGGTGGCCCTGCGTTTCGGCGCCAACGACGTTGGCAGCATCATGATCGAGGAAAACGTCGTCTCGGCCGCCGGCGCTCACCACAAGTCAAGCGAAGAGGAACTGCGCCGCATCATCCGCGAAGCGGGCTTCATTCCCAAGCAGCGGGATACGCTCTACCGCACCTACTTCCTTCACTGCGGTCTTACGGCGAATTCTACACGCCGCGCTGGCTGGCCGAGATCATCCTGGACGAATCGGGCTATCACGGGACTCCAGGCGTTCGCGTATTGGACCCCTCCTGCGGTCCCGGGGTCTTTCTGACGCTCGCCATCGAGCGCGCCCGCCTTCGCGGCGCGTCGGCGGCGGACATCCTCGCGTCGATCCACGGCTATGAACTGAACCCGGACACCGCGCGCGCCGCGCGCGATGCCTACCTTGCCGCCTTGGGCGATCTCGGCGCGGGCCTGCTCGACGATGACGTTCCCGTCTTCTGCCGCGACGCTTTGCTCGACGCTGCCGCTCCCGCTCCGTTTGACTTCGTCGTCGGCAACCCCCCGTGGGTCCGCTGGGACTACCTGCCGGCGGCCTACCGCACGGCTACACTGCCCCTTTGGAAGCACTACGGACTGTTCTCCCTGAAGGGCTTCGCGGCCCGCTCCGGTGCGGGCAAGAAGGACCTTTCGATGCTGTTCACCTGTGTGGCGGCGGACCGTTACCTGAAGCCGGGTGGGACGCTCGCTTTCGTCATCACGCAGGAGGTTTTCAAGTCGAAAGGGGCCGGGGAGGGGTTCCGCCGCTTCCGGCTCCCGGATGGCGGCGAGCCGCTCCGGGTGCGTGCCGTCCATGACTTTGTCGCCCTGCGCCCGTTTCCCGGCGCCTCCAACAAGACCGCTGCCGTCGTCCTCACCAAGGGCGGCGAGACCGCCTACCCGGTTCCCTACTTCGTCTGGAGCCGGGATTCCGATGGCCGCCTGGCGCGTACGCGGCTGGAGGCCCGCCCGTTGGGGACGCCGCTGGGTCCGTGGCAGACTCTGCCTGTTGCCCGGCGGTGCCTTTCGCGACTGGCCGGCGTTAACGCCTACAAACCCGTCCTCGGCGCGAACGCCAACCCATACGGCGTCTTCTGGGTCGAAGTGCTGCGGGCGCTCGATGGCGCACGGGTCGAAATCCGCAACCGGCCCGATCTCGGCAAGAAGCCGATAGCCCCGGCCAAGGCCGTCATCGAGGCTGAGCGGGTCTGGCCCGCACTGCGCGGCGCCGACATCCACCGCTGGGGCGCGCGCTCCCAAGTGCACGTCCTGCTGGTACAGGACCCGTCGACGCGCGCCGGATTGCCGGAATCCCTCCTGAGAGAGAAGTTGCCGCTGACGCTTGATTACCTCGAACGCTTTCGCGGCGAACTGCTGGCGCGCGCCCTCTATCGCAAGTATCACCAGGAAGCAGCGCGGCCCTTCTACAGCCAATTCAACGTCGGCCCGGAACTCCTATCGCCATTCAAAGTCGTATGGCGGCGGATGGCCACAGATCTGGCCGCAGCGGTCGTCTCGGTTTGGGACGGACCGCTCGGCCGGAAAGCCCTGTTACCGCTGGAGACAACCGCGTTTGTCGGCGTCGAATCCGAAGAGGAGGCGCACTACCTCTGCGGCGTGCTGAACTCGCCGGTGGTGGGTGACTTCGTCAAGTCCTTTTCGGCCGCGGGCCGCGGGTTCGGCACTCCCTCCGCCATCGCGCAGGTCGGCATCCCCCAGTTCGACCCTGCCAGCGCCGCGCACCGCTCGCTCGCGCTCGCTTCCGCGCAACTCCACCGGCGTCAGGACGACGGCCTGGAAGCCACGGTGGATCGCCTGGCTGCCGCGCTCTGGGGTTTGTGAGGTCGATGGCGGGCGGGTTGTTGCCGCGCCAACTCGCGGTCGCGGTCGGGGTTGCCGGGTTTTGCTAGACTGATCGCAATCTTGACCCTTGATTGGAGAAGCCCCGACGGCCCGTCCGCCGGCGCCGGCACGTACAGGTCCCTATGCGCCTGAAACTGATCGCCTGCGAGGTCTTCCGTCGCGAGTTCCTCGACGCCGCCGCCCGTTCGGTGAACCGGATTGACGTCGAGTTCTTGCCCAAGGGACTGCACGACCGCGGAAGCGCCTCCATGTCCGCGCGCCTGCAAGAGCGCATCGACCGTGCCTCGGGCCCCAGTTTCGACGCCGTCCTGCTCGGCTATGCCCTGTGCGGCAACGGGATCGATGGGATCTCGGCGCGCGATCTTCCCGTCGTCGTCGCCCGCGCCCACGATTGCATCACGCTCTTTTTCGGATCGAGGAATCGCTACCTGGACTATTTCGGCGCCCACCCCGGCGTGTACTTTCAGACCTCCGGCTGGATCGAACAGGGCGAGCCCCGGGAATCGCAGTTGAACCTCGAGTACGAAACCCTCCGCGCGCGCCACGGCGAAGAGAACGCGCGCTACCTGTTTGGGGAACTCACCCGCCGCTACCGCCAAGTCACCTTCATCGAAATGGGTGTCGAGCCGAACGAAAGCCTCGAACGGCAGGCCCGCGGTCTGGCCGCCGGACGCGGTTGGGCCTTCGAAAAGATCCCCGGCGATCTCGGCCTGTTCCAACGCCTGTTGGATGGCTCCTGGAACGATGACGAGTTTCTGGTGGTTCCACCCGGCGCACGAATTCGCGCATCTCACGACAGCCGTATCGTCGAGGCTGTCTCCCGCTAAACCCCTATGCCCGGCGCTCCTGATCACGTCCGCATCCGGCTGGAGCCTCTGGGCAGAACCCTGGAAGTGCGTCGCGGCGCGCCGCTACAGGATCTCCTCTTCGACCATGGCGTCGAGTTCCCCTGCGGCGGCCGTGGTGCCTGCCAAGGGTGCCGCGTCCGCTTCCTCCGGGGCGCCGCGCCGGTGACCCCGGCCGATGCCGCCGCCTTGCCGGCCGATGAACTCGGCGAGGGCTGGCGTCTGGGCTGCCAGATCCGGGCCGAAGCGGACCTCACGCTGGAAGTCGCCCAGTGGGAAGCCGTGGTCCTTGACGACCGCACGCCGGCGCGCGCCGCGGGCCGCGTGGGCCGCGGGGTTGCCGTGGATCTTGGCACTACCACCATGGTGGCCCAACTTGTGGACCTCGCCACCGGCCAGGTGCTGGGCGTTCAAACCGCCCTGAATCCGCAGGCGGTCTTCGGCGCGGACATCATGAGCCGCGTGGAGGCCGCTGTCACGCGGGGCGTGGCCTCGGCGCTGGCTGGTGCGGTTCGCCGGAAGATCGGCGAGATGATCGCGGTCCTTCCCGCGGGGCCGGAGCCGATCGCCGAAATCGTGATCGCCGGCAACACCGTCATGCATCACCTGTTCACCGGACGTAGCGTCGCGCCGCTGGCACGGTTTCCCTTCGAGACCGAAGAGGGAGGGCTCGCCACCTGCCCGGCGTCTGTGCTGGGTTGGCGGCTCGCCGGCGACCCGCCGGTCCATTTTCTCCCCTGCTTGGGCGGCTTCGTCGGCAGCGACGTGCTCGCGGGCGTCCTGGCCACGGGCATGCACGAATCCCCGGAACCCGCCTGCCTGATCGACCTCGGGACCAATGGTGAGATCGTCGTGGGCTGCCGTGACGGAATGCTCTGCGCCTCCACCGCCGCCGGACCGGCCTTCGAGGGCGGTCTTCTCTCGATGGGAATGCGCGCCGCTACGGGCGCGATTTCGCGGGTTTGGCTGGAACGCGGCGCGCCGCGGTGCCACGTGATCGGCGATGTTGCGCCGCGCGGCATCTGCGGCAGCGGATTGGTGGACGCCGCCGCCGCTGGCCTGGATTGTGGCGTCATCGCCGCCAACGGGCGGCTCGCCGGCGGGTCCTGGCCGTTGGCGGGGACGGTTGTGCTTTCGCAAGCCGACATCCGGCAGCTTCAATTGGCGAAGGCCGCCATCGCGGCGGGCCTGCGTATCCTGCTCGGCCGGATGGCGCTATCCGCTTCGGATGTCTCAAGGGTTTATCTGG
Source organism: uncultured Solibacteraceae bacterium (assembly GCA_964627045.1). GTDB lineage: Bacteria > Acidobacteriota > Terriglobia > Bryobacterales > Bryobacteraceae > CAZVIK01. Next base: position 15,181 of record CAZVIK010000064.1, read on the forward strand.
CGGGGGCCTTCGGCAACTACGTGAACCGCGAGAGCGCCCGCAGAATTGGTCTGTTCGCCTTCCCGCTGGATCGAGTCGAACCCGCCGGGAACACCGCGATGCACGGCGCGCGGATGACGCTGCTGGCCGGAGCCTACGACGGCGCAACGGTCCGCCGCCGGGTCACACATGTGGCCCTGGCCGCCGACCCGGACTTCCAGCGGGCCTACATCGCCGAAATGGCGTTTCCTTCACCCTCCTGACCGCCGGTCCGCATCATCCCACTCACGCCTTCGTTACCTTCTGCGCCAGCAGGTTCCCGAAGCCGTCGTAGGTGAAGCTCTGCCCCCACTGGGTGCCGGTGGTCTCGGCCGAGATCAACCGTTTCAGCGAATCGCATCGGTATTGCACGGTCTCGCCCGAAATGGCGTCCGTCATCTGGGTAATTCGCCCGTCGTTCTGCGTCTTTGGGGGGCAGGTCGCCGCGATCAGTCTCGGCCGCGCTGGCGCCGTAGCGCCGCCTCAATGACCAAGTCCCAAAACAGAACGAACACAACTGAACCAAGGATGTTGAGGCCTACGCCGGCCAGGATCTCCGGGCTCAGTCCTTCCAATGCAATCGTACGGCGCTCTATGAGAAAGTAGCATCCCAACGACGCAGGAGACACGACAGCCAGCCTGATTGTGCGGGACTCGCGAAATCTCCGGATCGCGTGGGTGCGTGTTGGCTCCATCTCCACGCCTCCCTTACGGACTCGTTCGGAAACTGAACTGAACCCCTGGAGTGAGACAGCAAGTTAAGGGGGTTGTCGCCGTTCGCTGAAGAATCATTGCACGGCGGGGTTGATGAAGTCCACTCTGGAAATACCTGAGCGGAGGACAGGGCACTGCGGGGACGCAACCCGAGCGCCGACTCAGCAGCCGGAATGGCCGGGGGCGGCACCAGCCGCCTCTGTTGGTCATTCTGGCCACAATGCGATAACTCCCGGGGGTTTGGGGGCAGGGCCCCCATGTAGAACAACCGCGGAGCATCCTCATTGAATCCTCCCGCCGTTCTGCTCGAACTCGGCCGGGGGCACATAGCCCAGAGCCGAGTGAAGCCGTTGTTGGTTGTAGACGCGCTCGAGAAACTCGCCGATCTGCGCGTAGGCGTCGGCCAGGTCACGGTATTCGGTCCGGTACACCTCCTCGTACTTCAGCGTCTTCATGAACGACTCGCAAGCCGCATTGTCGTAAGGGTTGCCCTTGCGGCTCATGCTGATCTGGATCTTGTGCTGCTTCAGCAGATCGGTGTAATCTCCCGAGGCGTACTGGACGCCGCGGTCGGAATGATGCACCAGGCCCGGCGCCGGTTGCCTCTGCCGCAGCGCCATACTCAAGGCGGACAACGCCAAGGCGGCTTCCAGCGTGCGGCCCAAGGCCCAGCCAATCACCCTCCGCGAAAACGCATCCAGCACTACGGCCAGGTAGATGAACTCCGCCCTTGACACTCTGATCGAGGCCTGGGCCAGCCAGAAGAGCTTTCAACCCAAGAACGGCGGGGATGGCGACGGAGCGGACTTCCACGGTCAACAGCGCCGCAACGACACGCACAAACCCAAGACCGACCCCGACGCCCGGCTGTATCGCAGGGGCAACAGCAAGGAAGCCAAGCTGAGCTATCTGGGTCACGTGCTGATCGAAAACCGCAACGGGCTGATCGTCGAAGCGATGGCCACCACGGCCGATGGCCGCGGTGAGGCGGATGCCGCTGTGCTGATGGCCGCCAGACTGCCCCGCAAGCAGCGGCGGCGGTGCATCACGCTGGGCGCCGACAAGGCCTACGATCAACGCGAACTGGTTCGGACTCTGCGGGAGCTGGGCGTGACGATGCACGTGGCGCAGAACCGGAATCGCCGGCGCAGCGCGGTGGACCGTCGCACCACGCGCCAGGCGAACTACGCGGTGAGCCAGCGGCGAAGGCCACTGGTGGAGAAGGTCTTCGGATGGTTGAAGTCGATCGGAGGATTGCGCAAGGTGAAGCTGCGGGGGTTGGAGAAAGTCGGCTGGCTGATGCAATACGCGGCGGCGGCCTACAACCTGTGGCGTATCCCGAAGCTGCAAGGCCAAACGGTGTAGCCGGAGGAGGCGGCGCGAGCCTGAGCGAGTCCGCCCGGCGTTAAGATACCCCGCGAAGTCCGGTTCAGCGCGCCGGAAACCGAACACCGATTCGATTCCGCAGCCGTGAGAACCGCTATTTCAACAAGCTCCTAGTGTCCTGAGTCAGAAATACGTTGTATAAGATAGCGGTTGGGCGCATACTCGGGTATGGCCATCGGACGCCCCGCCAAACCGCTGCAGGTGACACCCGAGGAACGACAGAAGCTCGCGATGCTGGCACGCCGCCCCAAGTCCTCCCAAGCCATGGCGATGCGCGCCCGGATCGTGCTCGGCTGCGACGACGGATTGAGCAACCACGCTGTGGCCAGGAAGTTGCACATCACCGGAGCCACGGTCTGTAAATGGCGGGGACGCTTTCGACGGAATCGGTTGGAAGGACTGCTGGACGAACCGCGGCCGGGCGCTCCGCGGTCCATTACGGACGCTCAAGTCGAAGAGGTCATCACCCGGACCTTGGAGTCGATGCCGGATAACAGCACGCACTGGAGCAGTCGGCTGATGGCCCGCAAGACGGGGATGTCGCAGACGGCCATCGTGCGCATCTGGCGGGCTTTCGGGTTGCAGCCGCATCGGGTGGAGAATTTCAAGTTCTCCAAGGACCCGCAGTTTGTGGAAAAGGTGCGGGACATCGTGGGCTTGTATATCAACCCGCCGGATCATGCGATCGTTCTGTGCGTGGACGAGAAAAGTCAAGTGCAGGCGCTGAACCGGACGCAGCCGATCCTCCCGTTGGCTCCCGGCGTACCGGCCCGGCAATCGCATGATTACGAACGGCATGGCGTGACCTCGTTGTTTGCGGCGATGGATGTGGCCAGCGGTGTCACCATCGGTACCTGCTACCAGCGGCACCGCCATCAGGAGTTCCTGAGGTTTCTCAACGCCATCGACGCCAATCTCCCGGCCGGTTTCGAAGTCCATCTGGTCATGGACAATTACGGCACGCACAAGGTGAGCAGGGTCCAAGCCTGGTTGGCACGCCACCCTCGATACCACGTGCACTTCACGCCGACTAGCGGAAGCTGGCTGAACCTGGTCGAGCGATTGTTCGCGGAGGTAACCGAACGGTGCGTACGTCGCGGAAGCCATACCACGGTTCGGGCACTGGAAAGAGCCATGCTGGAATACCTGGACCACCGAAATCGCGACCCGAAACCCTTCGTGTGGACCGCTGATGCAGATCTGATCCTTGGCAAGGTCCAACGTTTTTTGCAAACGTTTTTCTGACTCAGGGCACTAGGCGGATTCCTCGGGATTTGCTAGAATTTGGTTGCAGGCGGCTTCGATTCGAGTTGTCGGCGCAGCGGCTCCCTCGAGCGGGAGTAATTCAGTGGTAGAATGCCAGCTTCCCAAGCTGGACGTCGCGGGTTC
>CAZVIK010000065.1:0-18397 GCA_964627045.1 uncultured Solibacteraceae bacterium
AATTGACGCCGAAGCCGATTCCCAACTGCCCAAGTTGCGCCAGCAACGAGCCGCTTCCGAGCACACTGGAGCCGAGCCCGGCCGCCAACTGGAGGAAGTTCGCCTTGGTCGCCTGCGACGTACCGTGACGCAAGGCGACGTGGGCGATCTCGTGCGCCAGCACGCCGGCCAGTTGCGCTTCGTTGTCGGCGGCGGCAATCAAGCCGGTGTTCACGAACGCGGGACCGCCGGGCAGCGCGAAGGCATTGATGCTCTTGTCGTTCACGACCCGGAAGGTGTAAGGGTACTTGTCGGCTTCCGGCTGCGAGGCCAGCTTCTGCCCGATGCGGACGACGTAATCGGTCAGCTCGCGGTGGTTGATGACCTCGACCTGCTTTTCGATCTCGCCGGCGGCTTCCTTGCCAAGCTGCACGTCCTGGTCCTTGGTGAACAGATTGAAGCCGGGCTTGAGCTGCCGGGGCTGAGCCCAGAGGTTAAACCCCAGAGTGACCAGCAAGACAGGTACACAGGCTGCTTGTGTTCGGCGCATATACACATTCTAGGATTCGGGCGAAGGCGCGGGGGATGCAGCGGACGCTCGGCGGGAGGGCTGGAAGTTCCTGCCGCCGCGCGGGAAAGCCCGCCCCGCCGAGGCAATGCCGCCGCACAATCGGCGTGAACACGGCGCATGCAAGCGGCTGATCTGGCGCGCGCCTACGATATAATCGATGCATGTTAACGCCTACCGAGAAGATCTGGCACAACGGCCGCTTCATCGACTGGAATGACGCGAAGATTCACATCCTGTCCCACGTCGTAAGCTACGGCACGTCGGTGTTCGAAGGGATTCGCTGCTACGACACGGCCAACGGACCGGCCCTGTTCCGCCTTCGCGAACACGTACGCCGCATGATCGACTCGGCCAAGATCTACCGCATGGAGATTCCGTTCTCCGAGGGCGAGCTGGCCTCGGCCATGGTGGAGTTGGTCGGCGTCAACAAGCTGCGCTCCTGCTACGTCCGCCCCATCGCGCTGCGCGGCTACGGCGAGATGGGCGTCAACCCGATGCGCAACCCGGTGGAGGTCTTCGTGGCCTGCTGGGAATGGGGCAAGTACCTCGGCGAAGAAGCCCTGGCCAACGGCGTGGACGTGTGCATCTCAAGCTGGACGCGCCTCGCGCCGAACACGCTGCCCACAATGTCCAAAGCGGGCGCGAATTACATGAACTCGCAGCTCATGAAGATGGAGGCGCTCACCAACGGGTACTCCGAGGCGGTGGCGCTGGACGCGTCGGGCTACGTCAGCGAAGGTTCGGGCGAGAACATCTACGTCGTGCGAGACGGCAAGATCCACACCCCGCCGATCGGTTCGTCCGTGCTGCCGGGGATCACGCGGGATTCCGTCCTGCGGCTGGCGGGAGACCTGGGGATTCCGGTCATCGAGGCGTTGGTGCCGCGCGAGATGCTCTACATCGCCGACGAGGTGTTCTTCTCGGGCACCGCGGCCGAGATCACGCCGGTGCGCTCCATCGACCGCATCGTCGTGGGCAAGGGGCGGCGCGGACCCATCGCCGAAGCGCTGCAAAAGGAGTGTTTCGGCATCGTGGACGGCACCAAGCCGGACCGCTACGGCTGGCTGACGCCGGTTCCGGTAGCGCAGCCAGCGGCGGTGAGGTAGCTAGGTGCGGCAGGGCTTGAAAGCCCTGCCGCAGCCCGGAAGGGCTGCCCCACAACCGGCGGGCCGGTGGGGCAGACGATCAGTTCGTGTCGTCCGCCGATTTCGCAGGCAGCGAACGGCGATGGCCTGCACCGCAGCCCGGAAGGACTGCCCCACCAAGCAGGTCTGGCGACCGACGCCGGAACGGACGGGCGTCAACGCCCCAAAATGCCTTTCATGCGGGTTCTGTGCGAAGAACTGCGGCGGGGAGTCTGCATTGGAGCGCGGCCCCGGACGGCCACCTCCCCCGAGATTATCCGCCCGGGGCGCGCTCGCAATCTATGTCGTTTTTAGCAGTCTTCGGGCGGAAACGCCATGGCGGAGCGAGGGTTTCCGCGCCATTTCAACAGATTTGATTTCCACTCTTTTCTTCGGTTTCGGCCGAAGGCGGTGTGGTAAAACTGTGAATAAAGCAGCGCTCCTATGAAATGTTCCGGCCTGAACGCGGCCACCGGTGAAGCCGTCGAAGTCAGCTTCGTGGAAACCATCGTCGGCGTGCAACCGGCCGCACAAGTGGAGGCCGGTCTTCCCTTCCTCGCCCCGGGGTGGATCGACTTGCAGGTCAATGGCTTCGCGGGCGTGGACTTCAACGATCCGGCCGCGCCGGCGGCCGGGATCGGACGCGCGATCCGCGCGCTGCGGGCCTGCGGCGTGACGCGGTTCTTCCCCACGGTGGTCACGGGTTCGTACGAACAGATGGCCGGGGCGCTGCGGAACCTGGCGGCGGCGAAGGAATCGTTGCCCGAAGGGCCGTCCATCGAGGCGATTCACCTGGAAGGGCCTTACATCTCTCCGCACGACGGGCCTAGGGGCGTGCACCCGCTCGAACACGTACGCCCGCCGGACCTGGCCGAGTTCGAACGATTGCAAACGGCGGCGGGGGGCCTGATTCGCATCGTGACGCTTTCGCCGGAATGGCTGGAGGCCCCCGGGTTCATACGGACGCTGACCGGACGAGGCGTGGTCGTGAGCATCGGGCACACGCGAGCCGCCAGCGAGCAGATTCTGGCAGCGGTGGAGGCCGGGGCCACCATGTGCACGCACCTGGGTAACGCGGCCGACTCGACGATCCCCCGCCGTTCCAACTACTTATGGGACCAGTTGGCGGAAGACCGGCTGGCGGCGTCCTTCATCGTGGACGGGGTGCACCTGAACCCGGCGTTCCTGAAGGTGGCGCTGCGCGCCAAAGGGCGGGAGCGCGCGATTCTGGTGACCGACGCGGCCGCGCCCACGGGATGCAAACCTGGACCGCACCTTTTGGGTGGTTTGAACGTATTACTTACAAAGGATGGCCGGATTGTGCTCGCGGATGGCAGCCGTCTGGCCGCCAGCGCCCTGAGCATGGACCGGGCGCTCAGCAACCTGATGACGTTGATGGGATTGCCTTTACGTGACGCCGTGGCGATGGCCACCGCGAATCCGGCACGCGTGGCGCGGATGGCCGGGCGGCGCCGGGGCCTCGCGCCCGGTGAACGCGCCGACCTTGTGCAATTCCGATTCGAACCCGCATCCAACCGCATCCGTATTGAAAAGGTATTCGTTGGAGGAGAACCTTGCGACAACTGACTGCTCTGATCTGCGCTCTGTTCCTGCTGGCGCCGGCCTTCGCCCAGCAGGCCGGGGTCGACATTCCCTACCAGAAGTTCACGCTTTCCAACGGGTTGACCCTGCTGGTCCACGAGGACCGCAAGGCGCCCATCGTGGCCGTCAATATCTGGTACCACGTGGGCTCCAAGAACGAGAAAGCCGGAAAGACCGGTTTCGCCCACCTGTTTGAGCACCTGATGTTCAACGGCAGCGAGAACTTCAACTCGGACTATTTCAAAGTCCTGGAGAAGATCGGCGCCACGGACCTGAACGGCACCACCAACAACGACCGCACCAACTACTTCCAGAACGTGCCCACCACGGCGCTGGACACGGTGCTGTGGATGGAATCCGATCGCATGGGACACCTGCTGGCGGCCATCGACCAGGCGAAGCTCGACGAACAGCGCGGCGTGGTGCAGAACGAGAAGCGGCAATACGAAAACGAACCCTACGGATTGGTGGACGACCTGATCACGGCCAGCACCTACCCGGCGGGGCATCCTTATTCGTGGACGGTGATCGGGTCCATGGAGGACCTGAACGGGGCGTCGCTCGACGACGTGCGCGAGTGGTTTAAGACCTACTACGGCCCCTCCAACGCGGTGCTGTCGATCGCGGGCGATATCGACGCGAAGACGGCGCTGGCAAAGGTGGAGAAGTACTTCGGCTCCTTCCCGCCGGGACCGCCCATCGCGCGGCAGCAGGCGTGGATCGCCAAGCGCACCGGCGCGCAGCGGCAGGTGTTGCAGGATCGCGTGCCGCAGGCGAGGCTCTACAAGGTTTGGAACATCCCGCAGATCTACGACCGCGACGCCACCTACCTGGACCTGGTCTCCAGCGTCCTCGGCGAAGGCAAGAGTTCGCGGCTCTACCGGCGGCTGGTCTATGACGAGCAGCTCTGCTCGGCGGCCAACGCCTACGTCGATCTTCGGGAGATCGCCGGGCAGTTCGTGGTGGAGGCGACGGCGCGGCCGGGAGTGGACCTGGCCAAGATCGAGGCCATCGTGGACGAGGAGTTGCATAAGTTCCTCGACGGCGGGCCGACGGCCCAGGAATTGGAGCGCGAAAAGACGCGGTACCTGGCGGGCTTCCTGCGCGGGGTGGAGCGCATCGGCGGGTTCGGTGGAAAGTCCGACGTGCTGGCGCGCGGGCAGGTTTACGCCGGCGATCCGAACGCCTACAAGAAGGAACTGGAGAAGGTGCAGGCGGCTACGGCGGCGGACTTGAAGGGCGCAGCCGTTCGCTGGCTTTCCGACGGCGTGTACGCGCTCCAGGTGGTTCCCTTCCCCGAGTTGAAGCCGGTGGCGGCGGCGGATGTGGACCGCTCGAAGGTTCCCGGCGCGGGCGCGGCGCCCGAGGCGCGGCTGCCGAAGTTCCAACGCGCGACGCTGTCCAACGGGCTGAAGGTTGTACTGGCCGAACGGCACGAGGTGCCGCTCGTGAATTTTGGGCTGCTGGTGGACGCGGGTTACGCCGCCGACGTCTCGGCCCGTCCGGGCACGGCGCGCCTGGCGATGTCGATGATCGACGAAGGCACCGCCAGCCGTACATCCACCCAGATCAGCGATGAGATGGAACGGCTGGGCGCGCAACTCACCACGGCTGCAAACCTGGATCTGTGCGCGATCCGCCTGAACGCGATGAAGTCGAACCTGGACGCGGCGCTGGCGGTCTACGCCGACGTGATTCTGAACCCGTCTTTCCCGCAGGCCGATTTCGAGCGCGAGCAGAAGCTGCAACTGGCGGCCATCCAACGAGAGAAGGTGACGCCGAACGCGATCGTGCGCCGCGTGCTGCCGGCGGCCCTGTTCGGCGGCGCGCATCCCTATGCGACTCCCACCAGCGGCACGGGAACCGAGGCGTCGGTTTCGGCCATCCGGCGCGAGGACCTGGTGAAGTTCCACCAGCAGTGGTTCCGGCCGGGCAACGCGACGCTGGTCGTTGCCGGCGACACGACGCTCGCCGAAATCACGCCGAGGCTCGAGAAGCTGTTCCAGGGTTGGAAGGCGGGCGAAGCCCCGAAGAAGAACATCGCGGCGGCGGCGCCGGCATCAAAGCCGGTCATCTACCTGGTGGACCGGCCGGGCTCGATTCAATCCATGGTGGCGGCGGGCATGCTGGCGCCGGAGAAGGCCAATCCCAACGAGATCGCCATCGAGGCACTGGACCAGATTCTGGGAGGCGCGTTCACCAGCCGCATCAACATGAACCTGCGCGAGGACAAGCATTGGACCTACGGCGCGGGAACGGCGCTGGCGGCGGCGCGCGGGCCGCGGATGTACGTGGCGATGTCGCCGGTGCAGGCCGACAAGACGGCCGAGGCGGTGGCCGAGATCAACAAGGAACTGCGCGAGGTGCTCAAGGCGAGGCCGGTCACCGAAGAGGAGGCCGTGATGGCGCGCGACAGCCTGACGCTCAGCCTGGCCGGGCAGTTTGAAGCCACCCCGGCGGTGGCCGACGGGATCACCCAGATCGTCCAGTACGGTTTGCCGGACGATTACTTCCAGACTTACGCGGGCAAGATGCGCGCGCTCACCGGCAAGGACTTCGCCACGGCGGCCGAACGGCTGATCCGCCCGGACAGCGTGGTCTGGGTGGTGGCGGGGGACCGCACCAAGGTGGAGGAGCCGTTGCGCAAGCTGGGCCTCGGCGAGGTCCGCGTGGTGGACGCCGACGGGAATCCGGTGAAGTAGCGCCGCGGCAGGCATCATGACAGCATCGCCGTTGATGCTATGATGACTGCATGCGGACGACGGTGACTCTCGACCCGGACACCGAGCGGATGCTGCGCGCCGCCATGCGCGAGCGTGGCTTGCCGTTCAAGCAGGTCTTGAATCATGCGATCCGGACGGGCCTCGCTCCCCGGCGTCCGCCCGCCGGGTCGCGCTTCGTCCAGAAAACGTACCGTCTCGGCGGCGACCAGTTGTTTCGCTGGGAGAAGGCGCTTGCCGCCGCCGGAGCGATCGAGGACGAGGAGATCGGCCGCAAACTCGCGCTCCGCAAATGATCCTCCTCGACGCCAACATCCTGCTGCACGCCGTCAACCGCGATGCGCCGCTTCACCGCCAGGCCAAACGCTGGCTGGAGAAGGCCATCTCCGGGAGCGAAAGCGTGGCGCTCTGCTGGATCGTCATCCTGGCCTTCCTGCGGCTGACGACGCGTCCGGGGCTGTTCCAGCGTCCGCTAAAGGTGGCGGCAGCCCTGGAGATCGTGGAAGCCTGGCTGCGGCAACCCTCCGTGGTGGTTGTGCATCCCGGTCCTCGTCACCTGGCGCTGCTGCGGGAACTTCTGCTGGAGGGCGGTACCGGCGGTAATCTCACGACGGACGCGGCCCTGGCTGCACTGGCCATCGAGCACGGCGCGTCGCTGTGCTCCTGCGACCGCGACTTCGGCAGATTCCGCCGGCTTAAGTGGATGAACCCGCTCGAGTGACCGAAGCCTCCCCTCACCGTCCCGTGATCCGGTGGTACTCCCGGATGCGGCGGTGCAGGACCTTGTCGCGCCGTTTTCGATCGAGCGCGGTGAGCGGGTCGGCCATCGCTTCATGGCGCTGCACCTCGGCCGAGAGTTTCCGATAGCTCTCCAGGCGATCCGGCGGCAATGAGCCCCCGGCCACCGCTTGCGCCACGGCGCAACCGTCTTCTCCCGCGTGCGCGCAGTTGCGGAACCGGCATCCGCGGGCGATAGCCGCGATCTCGTCGAAGGTCTCCTCCACGCTCTCCTGTCCGGCCCAAAGCTGTAGTTCGCGCATGCCGGGCGTGTCGATGAGCGCGCCACCGCCGGGCAACGGGACCAGTTCACGTCGCGTCGTGGTGTGACGGCCGCGGCTGTCGGAAGCGCGCACGACTCCGGTCGCCTGGCGCTCGTCGCCGATGAGGCCGTTGACGATGGCCGACTTGCCCACGCCCGAGGAGCCGAGCAGCGCCACCGTCCGGCCCCAAGCCAGAAACGCGCGCAGTGGATCGAGGCCGCCGGCCGCCAGCGTGTTCGTCGCGATCACGGCGGCATGGCGCGCCACGGCCGCCGTCTCCGATAGGCGCGCGGCCACATCGCCGCACAAGTCCGACTTGTTGAGGACCACGACCGCTGGAACGCGCGCCTCGGCGGCGAGCGTCAGATAGCGCTCCAGGCGGCGCAGGTTGAAATCGGCGTCCAGTCCGCAGACCACGAAGACCAGGTCGATGTTGGCAGCCAGCGGCTGCACGTGCTCACGCCGCCCCGCCGCCCGGCGCGCAAAGACGCTCCGGCGCGGCAACACCGCTTCGACGATGGCGAATTCGGGTTCCACGAGGCGCGCGGCCACCCAATCGCCGGTGACAGGCAAATCCGCGGCGTCCCGCGCGTCGAACCGCAACGCGCCGGAGGGCTCCGCTTCGCACTCGCCGGCTTCCGTAAGTAACCGGTAACGCTCCCGCTGCGCGGCCGCGACGCGCGCCAACTGCAGGCCGCGCGCGGAGCAGGGTTCCATTAAACGGCGGACGGTCTCGTCCGCACCCAGAGATTCCAGAAACATGACGGTCGGCTCCGAAAAGTTAAGGGAAACGGGCCAGGGAGGACAACACTTCTCCCCGAGGGCTGGAAGGGTCGCCGATAATGGCGCTAGCGGACAGTCATCAAGTACCTGCTTTCAAGTTAGCAGGCGCGGCGGACCTTCGGCAACGCGGCCACCGCCCGCCGTTGTATACTCTGGCCGGAGGAGAGAGCCATGATCCGGTTCCGTTCCGCCCTGCTTTTCCCGCTCGCGTTCCTGGTCCTGCCGCTGGCCGCGCAAGAGGACGACGCCGGGTGCAAAGACCATTCCCTGCTCACGCGCATGCCCGGTTTCTACATCGATTCCTGCGACACACAGGAGTTCGACACCGAGGATTTCATTTCCGGCGACGAGAGCCGCACCACGGTCGAAGGCAAGAAGACCGAGATCAAGTACGTCGCCAAAGAGGGCGCGCGAAAGACCAGCGAACTGCAACTTCTCCGCAACACCCTCAACGCCGTCAAACAGGCGGGTGGCGCGGTGCTGTGGACCAACGAACGCGCCGGCCGCGGCACCGCGCGGTTCAGCGCCGGGGGACGGGAAACCTGGCTGTCGGTACGCGCCTACGACCAGGGCGAATCCTACACGCTCGTCTTCGTTGAAAAGGAGGCGATGGCGCAGGAAGTCACCGCCGCCGCCATGCTTGCCGCGCTGAACCAGGACGGCCGCATCGCGCTCAACATCCAGTTCGATTTCGGCAAGGCGACGATCAAGCCCGAGTCGCTGCCCATCGTCGAACAGATGGCCGCGCTGCTTTCCGGCAACCCGTCGCTGAACGTCGCGGTCGAGGGCCATACCGACAGCGTGGGTGCGGCGGCCGCGAATCAAGCGCTTTCGGAATCGCGCGCCAACGCGGTGGTGGCCGAACTGGTGAAGCGCGGCATCGCCGCGGGGCGCATGACGGCGGCGGGCTTCGGCCCGTCCCGGCCCGTGGCCGATAACGCTACCGAAGAGGGCCGCGCCAAGAACCGCCGCGTCGAGTTGGTGAAACGGTAGGGGCTTGCCGTTGGCAAGCCCAAGACGGGGACAGGCGCGGTGTTTCCGGGTTGGGCATGGCGGCGCCACACCCCTCTGGGGGCGTTCGTGAGAACGCGCCTGGCGCTACGCCGGTGTGTCGTACTCGAGTAGCCGCCGCTCGCCCTGAAGGGCGCGGAGCGCGGTGGCGTCCTGTGTGACTTCCAGTGTGCCGAGGTACTGTTTGTTTTCGTCGCGCACGGCGAAGTAGCGTATGTGCACGAAGCGCCCGTGCAACGTGATCCAGAACTCAGCCACGTTCTGCCGGCCCTCGCGGAAATCCGAAAGGATGCGTTCGACCACATCGACGCTCTTCGGCGGATGGCAGTTCTGCACTTTGCGTCCGATGATGGCAACGCTGCGGGCGAACACGCGGTCCGGGCCCTCGCTGAAGAACGCCACGCGGTCGTCGGCGTCCACGAAGGTGATGTCCACAGGCAGCGAGTTGAAAAGCCCGATCAACTGGTTGAGCGCCAGGTTGCCGGTTGGAAACTGAATCCCCTCGGTCCCGGCGAGCTTCATTCCGGCCTTCACGACGGACTCGGCCGGGCGGTAGCCCTGGCGCGGCTCCACCAGGCACCAGCCGTAGCGCGGGCTGGCCAGCCAAATCTCGGCCCAGTCGTCTTCGGTGAAGGTGTCCTGGCACATTCGCAGGAGGATGTTGTCCTCCTTGTACATCATCTCCTCGACCGCACCGAGCGCCGCCGCGCCCAGCCGCGCCGCCACGGGCTTCCAGGGGCCCGCCGCCGTCCCCGTCGCGTGCAGAGCGGAACCGAGCAGCTTCAGCAGTCCGCGCACCTCGTCGTCCTTGGCCCACATCACTTTCGAGGGACCGGTAATCCCGTGCAGCTCCAGTTTCGGGAAGAAAGCGTTCTCCTTACGCTGGTAGTGCTTCTCGATGTCCATCAGGTCGTTGTACGCCTGCCGCCAGGCGAACAGCGGCTCGGAGGCGTCGGCCGCGTCGTCCAGCGCCGAGATTTCCGCCATCGCCTTGCGCGCGCGCTCGACGGCCTCGCGCAGCGCCTGGTTTTCGCGGCGGAAGGTGTCGGCGGGGTGTCCGGGGAGGACCGGCGTGGAAACCAGCGGCACCAGCACCTCACGAGTCACCTGCGAGTGCAGGTCGCACATGCTCTGGACCTCTTGGACCGGCATGCCTTCGGCCATCAGTTCCTGCTCCATGGCGACGATCTCCGCGTAGTCGGTTTCGCTCACCATGGCCTTCAATTGGGCTTTGACCTCGTCGGGGGACTTCCCGGCGTGCAGATGCTTGATGATCGCTTTCAGCGTCCGGATACGGTTTGCCTTGTTGTCCAGAAGTTCGCTCATGTGCATCCTCCTTCGGTGCGGATGAGCCCAGATTAGCAGCGGGCGCAGGCGGCCACTAGGACCAAAGTCACAGGAGCCGAAAATCCGAAATCGGTGCGCGAACGGCAAGGGAGGCGGGGCGGGCGCCGCGAACCGGCGAAAGTGCGTGCCCGCCCCACGTGGGGGAGATTACGGTTGTTGGCGGCCGGGCGCCGGACCCGCCGGCGCTTGCCCGGGGCCTCCACGCGCGCCGGGAGCCCCGGGAGCCCGCCCTGGAAACGTCTGCGGCGCGGGTTTCGGAATGTACTTGGCTTTCAGAGACACCGTGTCTGCGGTCGGGAATCCGGCGGGCACCTTTTGCGTGACCTTCCCGGTGGCGGCCCACTCGGTTCCCCGTTGCAGCGTGACGATGAAGACCACGCTGGCCATCGCGGCCAGGTCGTGCCCGAGAGTGGTATGGAAGATTCGGCCCTTCCCGTAAGTGATGGCCATCAGCACGGGCTCATGGAACCCCGTGCCTCGGTTCTCCGGGTCGGAATACGCCGTGGCGATGATATTCATGTTCTCGCCGGGGCCGCGCATCCGGTCGTAGAGTTCGTCGGCCGCGTGCATCCAGACCTTCGGCAGCCCCTTGGTGATGGGATGCTCAGGGTCGCGAACCTGGACGGCGAAGGGCAGGCGCGCGCCGTGGCTTCCGGCGTTCCCCGGGGACTTGTCCGCGATCTTCTCGCCCTTGTCGTTGTAATACCAGTGCGGGCCCGCGTTCTCGTTGCGTCCCCTCCAGCCGCCGATGCCGGCCATCAGGTTGAATGCGCGCCACTGCGGGAACGAGTTGTCCGCCCCGTGGTAGATCACCACGCCGCCGCCGCCGCTGACGTAGTCCTCGAACGACTTCTTCAATTCAGCGGACCACTGATCGTCGGTAGTGTCGTAGTTCATGAACACCACCCGGTACCGGCCGAACTCCGGCCGGAAGCCGCTCATGTCCTGCCCGGGGGCGGGCGAGGTCACCTGATCCACCCGGAACAGCCCGGTCTCCTCCAGCATCTGTTTGATGACTGGAGAGGTGGGCTCCCAGGGATGGGAGCGGGATTGCTGCCCATCCAGCAGCATGACCGGAATGAGCTCGGCCGCCGGCAGGCACAACACCGGCAGCAGAATAGCGAGAAGCAACCTTCGCATGGTTCGTCCTCCCGGCTACAGCTTCAGCTCCCAGCCCTTGCGGATGTTCGGGCGCAGGAGCTTGTTGGCCTCTTCGTTGTTGGTGAAGCGCATCTTCTGGCCGTCCCACAGCAGCTTGCCCGGCACGCGCAACGCGATGGCGCCCAGGGCCAGCCATTCGATGTAGGGCACCGCCACGCTGAACTCGGAGCAAGCCGGGACGCCGCCCTTGCAGGCGCGGACCCAATCCATCTGGTGATTCACCGAGCGCGGCAGCAACTGCGGCGGCAACTCGTATTCCTTCCACCGCGACGCCGGCAGCAGCCAGACGCCTTCGCCGCGCGACGTGGTGGCCATGAAGCCCTTGTCGCCGACGAACAGCGTGCCGTTTCCGGGCACCACGGGTGCGGCGAATCCACGGGGAGGGCCGCCGGCCATCGGCCCGCGTGCCTGACCGGCGCCCGGCGCTCCGGGAGGCATTCCAGCAGGCATCCCGCCGGGCATACCGCCGCGAGCGGCCGCCCCACCGGGCGCTCCGCCGCGCTGCGCTCCTGCGATGGGCGCGCGCTGTGGCATGCCGCGCCGCAGGAACTCCTCCGGCGGCGCCGGCCGGCCGCGCTCGGCCAGGTTGTTCATGGGCGGCAACAGTCTCTCGTCTTCGGCCATGCCCGGAGGCGTCGGCCAGTTGCCCTTCATGTTCTGCCAAACGTTGATGGTGACCGGAGGCATGTTGCCGCGCGCCGGGAACTCGAACCGGAGATGGTCGCCGATGGGCCAGGTGTGGGCGAACGGCTGATCCACGGCAACGCGCTCTACGCTGGTGGGATGCGCCAGGTGCAGTTGCAGCGCCAGGTGGGCGGGCCCCAGGCAATGCACGATCCAGTCGCCGAGCGAACCGCCGCTGCTGAAATCGATGAAAGAACGCCACTGCGACACCATGTCGCCGTTGTAGGGCCGGTCGGCCGCCGTGGAAAGCCAAAGATCCCAATCGAGGGTGTCCGGCACCGGCTGCGCCGGCGGCGCGTCCTGATAGCTGACGCCCCCGCCGTAGATCCGTCCGGTGAAGGAATGCACCTCACGGACGTTGCCGATCTCGCCCGACCAGAGGATCTCCGCGCAGACGCGCGTGGCTTCGTGCGAGTAGCCCTGGTTCCCCATCTGGGTGGCGACACGGTATTTCGCCGCCGCGTCCCGCAACAGGCGCGCCTCCCAGGGGGTGCGCGTGAGCGGTTTCTCGCAATAAACGTGCTTGCCCATCTGCATGCACAGCAGGGCGGCGGGAGTGTGCGTGTGGTCCGGGGTGGCGATCATCACCGCGTCGATGTTGGACTTCTCCGCGTCCATCATCTTGCGGAAATCGCGATAGGTCTTCGCCTTCGGGAACGCCTGGTAGGCCCGCGCGGCGCTGGTATCGTTCACGTCGCACAGCGCCACGATGTTCTCGGTCGCCTGGACGCCCCGGACGATTTCCGCGCCACGGCCCCCCGCCCCGATCTGCGCGATGTTCAGCTTCTCATTGACCGGCTTGTAGCCGAGTGCTTTCAGCGAGGGCTGGCTGCCGAAACCGGCCGCCGGAACCGCGCCGGCCAGCAGCGTGCCATAGAAGAAATGACGCCTGGAAACTCCACTCTGGTCCATCTTTAACACCTCCCTATTAGGTCTGCGGGAATCGCGGCGGCTGCACATCGAGGCCGGCGGCCGGTCACGCGTCCAACCTAGCAAAGACGCCCGTTTCCTGCAAACGTTACCACGCCACGTTAAAACAAGTCAACGCCCCTCCCGCAAGCCCTGGCCTGCGCCTTTCTCGTTCAGAAGTGCAGAATGCGCGCCGCCAGCCCGGCGAGCGCCCCTCCGGCCAGGGGCCCCACGATGGGGACGAAGGCGTAGCTCCAACCCGAGGGGCCTTTCCCCGCGATCGGAAGTACGGCGTGCATGAGGCGCGGCCCCAGGTCGCGCGCCGGGTTGATGGCGTACCCGGTGGTCCCGCCGAGCGACAGCCCGATTCCCCACACCAGGCTGGCCACCAGATAGGGCCCAAGGCCCGGCGTCGGATTTCCGCCGGTGACCGCGGCTGAGCCGATGGCCGTCGCCACCAGCACCAGAACAACGGTAGCGATCATCTCGGCCAGCAGGTTCGCCGGAATCCGCCGGATGGCGGGCGCCGTGCAGAAGCAGGCTTGCTTGGTGGCCACGTCCGGCGTCACACTCCAGTGCGGGAGGAAACTCAGCCACACCAGTACCGCGCCGCCGGCGGCCCCGGCCAGTTGCGCCGCCCAGAACGGGAGCACCTGCGAATAGTCGCCCGATTGCACGGCCGCGCCAAGCGTCACCGCCGGATTCAAGTGGCCCGGAGCGCCGCAGGCCAGCGCCGTGAACACGCCGGCCATCACGCCGAAGGCCCACCCGGCGGTGATCGCCATCCAGCCGGCGCCTTCCGCCTTGGTGCGCTTCAGGCACGCGTTGGCCACCACGCCGTTCCCCAAAAGAATGAGCACCATCGTGCCCAGAAATTCGCCCACCAGTACGGTGTTGGTCATGGAAGAAGAGTCTCTCAGTCGGTCCAATCGAACGAGCGCGTCACCGCTTTTTTCCAGGTCCCATAGAGCGACTCGCGCTGCGCCGCGTCCATCGACGGCTGCCAGGTCCGCTCGACGGCCCACTGCGACCGCAGGTCGTCCAGGTCGCGGTAGAAGCCCGTAGCCAGGCCCGCCGCGTAAGCCGCGCCCAGGGCGGTGGTCTCCTTGGTCGCGGGCGCCACCACGGGCCGGCCGAGCACATCGGCCTGGAACTGCATGAGAGTGCTGTTGGCCACCATGCCGCCGTCTACGCGTAGCACATCCAGCGCCACGCCGCTGTCTTTCTCCATCGCTTCGACGACGTCGCGCGTCTGGTAGGCCGCCGCCTCCAGCGCCGCGCGCGCCAGGTGGCCCTTGTTGGCGAAGCGCGTCAGTCCCGCGATGACGCCGCGCGCGCTGTCCTTCCAGTAGGGCGCGAACAGCCCGGAGAAGGCCGGCACAAAGTAAACGCCGCCGTTGTCGTCCACGGTCCGCGCCAGCGCCTCGACCTCCGCGCTCGTCTGAATGATCCCGAGGTTGTCGCGCAGCCACTGCACCAGGGCGCCCGTGATGGCGATGCTCCCTTCCAGCGCGTAGTGCGCCGGCGCGCCGCCGAACTTGTAGGCCAGCGTCGTCAGCAGCCCGTGGCGCGATGCCACGGCCCCGGTCCCCGTGTTGAGAAGCAGGAAGCAACCGGTCCCGTAAGTGTTTTTCGCCTGGCCCGGCTCGAAGCAGGTTTGTCCCACCAGCGCCGCCTGCTGGTCTCCGAGGATGCCCGCCAGCGGCACGCCGCCGAGCGCCGGCATCCGGATCGCGCCGTACACCTCGCTGCTGGAGGCGATGCGCGGCAGCATCGCCGCTGGAATTCCGAAAAGCTCCAGCAGCTCCTCGTCCCACCCGAGCGTGCGTACGTTCATCAATTGCGTGCGGCTGGCGTTGGTGACGTCGGTGACGTGAAGGCCTCCCTGAACGCCCCCGGTCAGGTTCCACGCCAGAAATGTGTCGATGTTGCCGAACAGAAGATCGCCCGCCTCGGCCGCCGCGCGCGCCCCGCTCACGTTTTCCAGAATCCACCGCGCCTTCAGCGCGCTGAAATACGTCGCCAGCGGGAGGCCGGTCTTCTCGCGGAAGAACTCCTGGCCGCGCCGCTTGAGAAACTCCGCGACATCGGCCTGCACGCGGGTGTCCTGCCAGACAACCGCCGGCGCGACGCTCCTCCCGGTGCGCCGGTCCCATACCACCGTGGTCTCGCGCTGGTTGGTGATCCCCACTCCGGCCAGGTCTGAGGCGCGCAGCCCTCGCTGTTCCATCGCCTCTTCGATCACCTGCCCGGTACGCCGCCAGATCTCCTCGGCGTCGTGCTCAACCCAGCCGGGCTTGCGGTAGATCTGTTCGTGCTCGCGCTGGGCGCAGGCCACGGTGCGCCCGCTGCGGTCGAACACCATGAAGCGCGTGCTGGTGGTCCCCTGGTCGATCGCTGCGATATAGGTGGGCATTGTGTTCCATTCTCTCCGAATTCGAGCGGCCCGGGGGTTCACGCTCCGGCGGCGGGCCCGGACGGTTCGCCGCGCCCTCCCGGCACGAGGTAGTTTCGCGCCACGGCGCGGAACGCTCCCAGTTGCGCGTCGATCCATCGTGCGTCACGGTCCATGGCGGCGGCCATCAGCGCCGCCACCCGTGGCGCCGCCTCCAAAGCTGCGGCGGCGTTCAAGGGCAGCGCGCGAGTGCGCCGCGCGAGCACGTCTTCGACCGTTCGCGCCATCTCCTCCCGTACCGCCCAGACGACTTCCGCCGCCACATAGGGCAGCGCCGGATGCAGCCGCTCGGCCAGGAGCGGTTCCCGCTCCATCGACGCGCGGATCTGGGCCGCGTCCGCTCCATAGACCGACAGGGCGTCCGCGCCGCCCGCCTCGCTCCATCCATGAATCCGCAGGCGCGCGGTCACGCAGGGCCTTTCGGGCAGCCGGGCGAGGGTGGCCGCGTGGTCCACGCAATCCTCCGCCATGCGCCGGTAGGTGGTCCACTTCCCGCCGCAGATGGTCAACAGACCGGAGCGGTCGATCTGAATCGTGTGGTCGCGCGACAGCGCCGCCGTGTTGGTGGAATCCGCCGCGCGCACCAGCGGCCGGATGCCGGCGAACACGCTCAGGATGTCGCCGCGCTCCGGCTTCTTCGCCAGATACGACGCCGCCGTTTGCAGGATGAACTCGATCTCCTGATCGGTCGCCACGGGCTCCAGCGACGCTTCGGCCACCGGTGTGTCCGTGGTCCCCACAACCGTGTGGCCGTGCCAGGGAATGGCGAACATCACACGCCCGTCGGGGGTGTGCGGAACCATGATCGCGCTCTCGCCGGGGAGAAACGACCCGTCGAAGACCAGGTGTATGCCCTGGCTGGGGGCGATCATCCGGTTC
The DNA here is from genome assembly GCA_964627045.1 of uncultured Solibacteraceae bacterium. GTDB lineage: Bacteria > Acidobacteriota > Terriglobia > Bryobacterales > Bryobacteraceae > CAZVIK01. The sequence goes on from CAZVIK010000065.1 coordinate 16,266, forward strand.
ACCGACGGGTCGGCCTTCAGGCGCAGCGCATCGGCGAATGGCCCGCCTGCGTTCACCACCGCGCCGCCCCGTGCGCCGAACTCCTCGCCGGTTTCGAGATCGCGCGCCACCACGCCGTTGACGAAACCACCCTCGTCCTTGACGAGGTCCGTCACCTGGACGTAGTTCAACACCGCCGCGCCCTGCTCGTGCGCCGTGGTCATCAGGTTGATGAGCAGCCGCGCGTCGTCGAACTGGCCGTCGTAGTAGAGGACGCCTCCGCGCAGCCCCTCGGTCCGGATCGTCGGCAGCCGTTCCAGCGTCTCCTGTTTCGACAGGATTCGCGACCGCCCGAAACCGTGCCTCCCGGCCAGAAGGTCGTAGAGCCGCAGGCCGACGCCGTAGAACGGCGTCTCCCACCAGTCGTAGTTCGGCACCACGAACGCCAGGTTCTTGACCAGGTGCGGCGCGTTCCCGAGCAGCAGGCCGCGCTCTTTGAGCGCCTCCATCACCAGCGACAGATTGCCCTGCTCCAGGTAGCGCACGCCGCCATGCACCAGTTTCGTGCTGCGGGTGGATGTCCCCTTCCCGAAGTCGCTCTGTTCGAGCAGCAGGACTTCGTAGCCGCGCGAGGCCGCGTCAATGGCCACGCCGGCGCCGGTGGCCCCGCCCCCCACCACAATGATGTCCCACGGCTCGACGCGCGCGCGCACTCGCGTCAGAATCTCCGACCGGTTCATGGAAATCCCACCTAATATACATCACCGCGCCCGCCGCGCCGCTTACGCCGTCTTCAGCCGTTTGCGTGGGTCGATCACCATCCACAACAGCGCCGCCATCGCGTAGAGCACGCCCATCAGCACCAGCGGAATCTGCCAGTCGGAGAACTGCTGCACGGTCCAGCCGGTGATGACCGGGCTGGCGATCGCGCCGATCTGCCCGGACGTGTTCATCGCCGCACTCACCACCGCCGTGTGCCGCCCGCCGATATCCATGCAGGTGGCCCAACTCGCGCTCAACGTCAGCATCGACGCCGCCACCGCCACGGCGATCAGCACCGCCGCCGCCACCGGCGTGGTCACCGCCACCGACGCGAACATCGCCAGCCCCGCGATCAGGTAGCCGCCCGTGCACACCGCCACGCGTCCCAGGCGCGGGCCGAGCCGCACCGCCAGCCAGTCGGTAAGCGCGCCGCCGCCGATGTCGCCCACCACGCTCAGCAACAGCGGCAGTCCGGCAAACAGGCTAAGCTCGCCTTTTTCGAAACCACGCCGGTCGGCGAGGTACGTCGGAAGCCAGGTCATTACGAAATACGACCCGTAGGCGTTCGGCAGGTACGCCAGGCACAACATCCACACATTCGGCGAGGAGGCGAGCGTCTTCCACATGCCGCCGCCGTGGGCCGCGTGCGCCGCCAGCCGCCGCTCGCGTTCGATCAGGTCCGCTTCGGCCTGGTTCACGCGCGGGTGATCGCGCGGCTCGTCACGGCTCCACCGTAGCCACACCACGGCCCACACGATCCCCAGCGCCCCGAACACCAGGAACACCCCGCGCCAGGGAAGGAACATCAGGAGAAAGCCCACCAGCAGCGGCGTCAACCCGCCCGCACCGTGGGCCGCCGCGAAGAAGAACCCCTGCACCCGTCCCCGCTCGCCCCACGGAATCCAGCGCGAAAACGCCAGCGCCGCGTTGGGCCATGCTCCGGCTTCCCCCGCCCCGAACAAAAAGCGGATCACCAGCAGGCTGGTGTAACTCCAGGCGGCGGCGGTGGCGGCGGTAAAGCCGGACCACCACAAGACAATCCGCGCCAGCACCTTGCGCGCGCCGATGCGCTGGCCCCACCACGCCGTCGGAATCTCGAACGCGGCGTAGGCCACGGCGAACACGCTGAACACGAAGCTCATTTGCAGCGTGCTCAGCCCCAGGTCCCGCTGGATGTGCGGCGCCAGGTTCGACAGGCACACGCGGTCCATGTAGGTGATACCGGCGAGTAGAAACAGCATTCCCGCGGTCAGAAACCGCGTTCGCGTGGGTCGTGGTGAGGATTCGCCGCTGGGCACAGTCCTCCATTGTGTCATCCCCGCGGCGGTTCGTCACGGCGCGGATTCCCTCCCCGGGCGCCGCTTCGTGTCAACATAGTAAAGATGACCCCC
>CAZVIK010000066.1:0-15845 GCA_964627045.1 uncultured Solibacteraceae bacterium
TTCTGCTTGGCGGCCAGCTCCACGGCTTCCCGCAAGGTGATGGTGCGCACCTGGGCCGAAACGCAAACGGCCGCCAGTGTCCACAGGAGACCAACTCGACGCATGAAAAACCTCCGCACTACTCGTATCTGAGCGCCTCGGTGGGATTCAGGCGGGCCGCGCGATTGGCGGGCAGAAGCCCGAAGACTAGCCCCACCAGGCAGGAGACGGCGAACGCCACCACGACCGAAGTGATCGAAATCGGAATGCGGAAGCCGTCCACGAAATACTGCGCGCTGAAGGGCAGCGCCACCCCCAACAGGATTCCCAGCAGGCCTCCGGTCAGGCTCAGCAACACCGCCTCCAGGAGGAACTGCTGGAGCACTTCCCGCCGGGAAGCGCCGATGGACATGCGGATGCCGATCTCGCGCGTCCGCTCGGTAACGGTCACCAGCATGATGTTCATGATGCCGATGCCGCTGATGATAAGCGCGATGGCCGAGATCAGAACCAGCACGCCGGTCAGGATCCACGCGATGCTCTCGGCGGTTTCCAGAATCGACGCCAGGTTGTCGACGTAGTACCGCGCGCCCGGCCGGTGCCGGGCCTCCAACAGCGATTTCACGGCGGCGGTCATCGCCACCACGTCGCCCGAGTCTCGAACCTGCACGTACATCGGGTCGATGCGCTCCACCGGCGAGAAGTAGCGCATAACGCTGATCGGGACGAGCGCCGTTTCGCTGGATAGCTCGGAGAAGCCGAAGCTCGCCACCTTCTCCTTGAACACGCCGACGACGGTGAACTGCACGCCGTGGATCTTCAGTGTCTGGCCGATGCTCGCCTCGGGCCCGCCGTAGAGCCGCAGCGCCATCCGCTCGGTGAGCAGCGCCACTTTCTGCCGGAGCGACACGTCGCTCCAATCCAGGAATCGCCCGCCAAGCAGCACCAGGTTTCTCACCGAGTGGTAATACTCGTCGGAACCGACGACCTTCACGTCCTCTTCCCGGCCGCCGATCCGCATTCTGTCGAACTGCGTGATGACGCCGGTGGCCGCCACGATGCGCGGCCCGAACTGGTCTCGAACGGCCTGGACGTCGGCGAGCTTGACGAAATCGGCGTCCACTTCGACTCCGGGTTGCCCTCCGGACTCGAAATACGCATACACCATGTTGGAGCCGATGCCCCGGATCTGTTCGAGGATGAAGTCGCGGCTGGTAAGCGAAATGGTGACGACCAGGATGACCGAGGCGTTGCCGATCACCATTCCCAGCGCCGTCAGCGCCGAGCGCACGCGGTTGGCCCTGAGCGCGTGGATGCTGAACCGGAAGGCCTCGCCGACGCGCATACTGCGATCTTAGCCGCTTCGGGCCCGGCGCAGGAGCGCTTCGGCTTCGGCGCGGGGCGGGTCGTCCGGCGTCAGCGGCGCTTTCAAGTAGCGTTCCAGCAACACGCGCGCCAAATCGAGGTTCCGCTTGGCCTCGACGAAGGCTCGGGCGCGGGCGAACATCAGGCGCGGGCTGTCAGGCTCCATCTCCGCGGCCCTCTGGAATAAGGCGTCGCTCTCGGCGTGGCGTCCCTGGCGCGACAGAAACGCCGCCAGGTCGATGTGCCGGCCCAGGCCGCGCGGCTCCGCCTCCAGGGCCTTCCGGAGGTGATCTTCGGCCGCGTCGAAATCCTTGCGCTTCCGCGCCAACTGCGCCAGACGGTAGTGATACTCGCCCGCGTCCGCCTCTCTGTGCTTCTCGGCCAGGGCGAGCGCCTTGTCCGTGCCGCCGCCCAGGAAACCGGGGGCTTCCGTGTAATACTCGAACAGGTCGCTGACGGCTTCCTTGTTGACCGGATTCAGCGCGACCGCGCGCTCGAATTCCCCGCGCGCCTTGGAGGCGAGCCCCGGAGCGGTCAGAAAGCTCGATGTCTCCGCGCGCCGCCCGTAGGCCCGGCCCAGCCACATGTGTAGGACGCTGTCGCCTGGCTTAAGGCGCACGGCCCCCTCCAGCGTGTCGGAGGCCTTTTTGAACTCACCGGCCATGTAGTGGCACTTGGCGGCCAACAAAAGCGCAGCGGCATCCCTGGAGGGCGAGTCCTCCAGAAGATCGAGGGCGGCGCGATACTCCGTGCGCTGGTAGTGTGCCTGCGCGCGCTCGATCACAGACGACTGCGCCTGCATGGACACGGCCAGTAGGACGGGCACAGCCCAGACGAAATGTGCGATCAGGCGCCGCATCGATTCCAGCCTACTTTGTATGACGGCCCCGGCGGCTCACTGGATTCGGCAAACGTGAAGGTCGCCGTCGTGGTAGGGGCAAGTAAGGCCGGGCGGAGCAGCCCGCTGCACGACGGTCCAGTTTGCGCCGTGGGCCTCGCGCAGACTGAGGAAGTCCTCCCTCGCAAATCGGTCGAGGCCGCGCTGGGCGTCCACCTGCTCCTTCCAGCGCGCGGCCAGTTCAGGCATCAGGCTCACGGGCCCGGCGTCCTTCACCGCGTCGGCCAGGCGGCTGCGCCGGGCCAGCGCGCGGAACCCGTGCTGGTCCTCGCCGATTCGGCGCATGTGCTCCGGATCGAGCGCGAAGAAGGCGTCCTTGGGCGTGTTCGCGCGAATCCACTCGAACGCCCCCACCCAGGCATTCGGCGATGTGAGGCCGGGCCACTCCAGGTGCGGTGTGGCCGGGAACAACTCGCGCTGCGCGTAGAACATCCCGCCGCCGAGAGGCAGGAACAGCAGCGCCCACGCCCACCATCGCCGCTTCAATACGAATCGCCCCACCAAGCCCCCGATGAATAGGAGCATCAGGATGTAGAGCAACTGAAGCGTCCGCATCGGTTGAACGCGTGCCCAACCGGCGGGGCTTTCGGGTAGTGAGACCGCCAACCCCAGGATGAGAAACGCCGTCTGCCAGACGATCAGCGCGCGGCACAGGGCCTCCATCGGCCCGAGTTCGAACCGGCGCGCCAGCCTTCCGAACCCGGCCAGAATCGCCAGCGGCGCCAGCGCCCCCAGCCACTCATACCAGGCCCAACGGGTCAAAAAGAGGTACGGCCGCCCGCGCAGCGCCTCGCCGTAAGCCGCACCCATCGGAAACGCCGCCGCCGCGATGGACGGCGCACCCGTCGAGCGATTCAACAGCAGTACGGCCCATAGCGACCCCGCGAACGCGCCCGTCAGCGGATGCGCCGCCGCCGCGAATGCCAGCCACCCCAGCGTCCGCCAGCGCTTCCCTTCCAACACGCAGGCGAGCATCAACAGCGCCGCGGGCGTTGCGAGCGAACGCGACGTCACATACGGGTCCATGATGTAGAGCGCCGTGCCCGCCACCGGGATCGTCAGTAGCCCGGCCACCAGGGCCACGCCGCACCACGCCGCGTGCGTCTCTGGAAAACACCGCCGCGCAATTCGCCGGCACGCCCACAGTAACCCCATCACCGTCGCCAGATGCCACGCGAGCAGGGCGAATTCCACGGGGATATGGCTGACGCGAATCGACCCGGCCACCAGATACGGGAACAGCGTCCATCGCGCGTGAGCCAACGCGAACGCCGGATCGTGCGGGTACAACGCCGGATCGAGGATCCGCAGCATGCTGGGCAGATACACCTCGGCGTCTTCGGTGAACGGGTGATAGCCGTGCACGAGAACCCCCGCCATTGTCAACCCGGCCAGCAGCAGCACGGTGTTTGAGTCGAAAGGACGGCCAATCGCGGGATTCGAAGGTCTCGGCATAAGCACCGGTCCGGGGCGCGGCCAGGCTCCGGAGACTTCAGCTATACTGGCCGTTTACCCTGGTGCCCCGCTGCGGCGCGGCGTCCAAGGCGCTGTCTCCGGTGTCCTCATGCCTTCACCCAACCACGCGTTAGCGACTCATTATAATCCGTCCAGCGCGCCGGACTTCGTTCCGGCGCCGCTGTTGCGAAAGCTGCAACTGGAGAGGCTCCAGGCGGTGGTGCGCCGCGCATACGAACATGTCCAGCCGGCGCGCGCCCGCATGGATTCGATGGGCGTAAAACCCGAGGACATTCGCGCGCTGGAAGACATCGCCCGGCTACCGTTCACCGTGAAGGCGGATTTGCGCGACAGCTATCCGTTCGGCCTTTTCGCCAGCCCCATGGAGGAAGTGGTCCGCCTGCACGCCTCCAGCGGTACCACCGGCAAGCCCATCGTGGTCGCCTACACCAAGAGCGACGTGGACGTTTGGACCAACGCCATGGTCCGTTGCCTGGCCGCCTGCGGCCTGGGCAAGGGCGACATCATTCAGAACGCCTACGGCTACGGCCTGTTCACCGGCGGCCTGGGAGCGCACTACGGCGGCGAGGGACTGGGCGCGACCGTCATCCCGATCTCGGGCGGCAACACCGACCGCCAGATCATGGTCATGAAGGACTTCGGAGCGACGGCGATTTGCTGCACCCCCAGCTATTTCCTCCATCTCATCGAACGCGCCCGCGAGATGGGGATCAATATGAAAGAGCTTCCTCTGCGTGCCGGGGTGTTCGGCGCTGAGCCGTGGAGCGAAGCGATGCGCGCGCACATCGAGGAAAACAGCGGCTTGAAGGCGTTCGACATCTACGGCCTGTCGGAGATCGTTGGTCCGGGTGTGGGCGTTGAATGCGCCTGCCAGAACGGGTTGCACATTCTGGAGGATTACTTTTACCCCGAGATCGTGGATCCGGCGACGGGAGAGGTTCTGCCCGAAGGCGAGGAAGGCGAGCTGCTGCTCACCACCCTCGCCAAGCAGGCCATGCCGATGCTGCGCTACCGTACGCGCGACATCACGGCGCTGCTCCCCGAGCGCTGTCCCTGCGGGCGCACCATGCGGCGCATCCGGCGGATCACCCGGCGCAGCGACGACATGTTTATCATCCGGGGCGTCAACGTCTACCCCTCGCAGGTGGAGGCGGCTCTGCTCGCCGTGGAGGGGACCGTACCGCACTACGTCATCATCCTCACGCGGGAAAAGGGCCTGGACGAGATGGAGGTCCAGGTGGAGGTCACCCCGGAGGTTTTCAGCGACGAAGTTGGAGCCTTGGAAGGGTTGCAGGCGCGCCTGGTCGAGGCCCTGGACCGGGTGCTAAACATCCGCGTGCGAGTCCGCCTGGTGGAGCCGCGCGGCATCCAGCGCAGCGAAGGGAAGGCCAAGAGGTTGATCGATCGCCGGAACATGGCGAACTGACGAGGCCACGATGAAGATCCAACAACTATCTTTGTTTCTGGAAAACAAGCCGGGGCACCTCCTGGAGCCTTGCCGCCTGCTCGCCGCCCGAGGCGTCAACATCCGCACCCTGACGGTAGCCGACACCAAGGAGTTCGGAATACTCCGGATGATCGTTTCCGACTGGCGGAAGGCCACCGAGGTCCTGCACGAGCAGGGCTTCGTGGTGAAGGCCACCGAAGTCCTGGCCGTGGAAGTGCCCGACCATCCCGGCGGCCTGGTGCACCTGTTGGAGACCGCCGCGGGCGGCACGGCCAACATCGAGTACATGTACGCGTTCGCTTCGGCTGGCCAGGAGAGCGCGGTGCTCATCATCCGCTTTGACAACCCGGACGAAGCCATCACGCGGCTCCAGGCCGCGGGCATCAACGTTCTGAGCAGCGTCCGGATTTGCGGCAACGGAGGCCGGGCGTGAACGTCGCAAGGTCGGTGGTCGATCAGGTGGCCCGCGGCTCCTGGGTCCGCCGCATGTTTGAAGAGGGCGCGCGCCTCAAGGAGCAACGCGGCGCGGAAAACGTCTTTGATTTCACGCTCGGTAACCCCGATGTGGACCCGCCGCCCGCGGTTCTGGAAGCCCTGGCCCGCGTCGCCGGCCAGAACCCGCCCGGGGCGCACGCCTACATGCCCAACGCCGGCTACCAGGCGGCGCGGACCGCCGTGGCCGCTCAGTTGGCGCGTCGCTCGGGTCTGCCCTTCACGGCGGGCCATGTGGTGATGACGGCTGGCTCGGCCGCCGCCTGCAACGTCTTTCTGCGTGCGGTTCTCGATTTCGGCGACGAAGTGATCGTGCTGTCGCCCACTTACTCGGAGTACCAGTTCTACGCGCTGAACCACGGCGCCAAGATGGTCGTCGTGGAGTCCGATGAGACCTTCCTGCCCGATGTGGGCAAGATCGAGGCGGCGATCACGCCGCGCACGCGGGTCATCATCCTTAACAGCCCGAACAACCCCACCGGGCGCGTCTACCCGGAGGCGATCCTTCGCGAAATCGGCGGTTTGCTGTCGCGTCTGCCCAACCCGGTGAGCGTTCTCAGCGACGAGACCTACGTGCCCATCATGTTCGACGGGCGGAAGCACCCGGAAGCCGCCGCGCTGATCGAGCGCACGGTTATCGCCGGCTCCTGGTCCAAGACGTTCGCCATTCCAGGCGAACGTATCGGCTACCTGGCCGTGTCGCCGCGCCTCGGGGACGTACGCGAACTGATGGACGCCTGCGTGTTCGCCAATCGGATCCTGGGCTTCGTCAACGCGCCCGCCATCTGGCAGCGCGTCGTCACCGAGACCATCGACGTCCAGCCGGACATCGGCCTCTATCAGCAGCGCCGGGACTTCATGTACGAGGGCTTGAGCCGCATCGGATACCAAGTCCCCAAGCCCGAAGGGACGTTTTACATCTTCCCGAAGACGCCCATCCCCGACGACTTCGCCTTCGTGCGGATGTTGATCGACGAGGGCGTGCTCGCCGTGCCGGGAGCGGGCTTCGGCCGCACCGGCTACATGCGTTTGTCTTTGACCATCCCGATGGAAGCCATCGAACGGTCGCTCGCCGGTTTCGAGCGCGCCTTTCAACGCGCCAGGGCCGGGCATTCCTAACAAGGCGCTTTATGCGAACAGTCATACTGCTACTTGTGTGCGCGCTGGCCCCACTGGCCGCGCAGACGGATACCGCACGCAACATCGAATTCGGTTTCGAGCAGCGCGTCCGGAACGAAAACTTCAACAACCTCTTCGATTTCAGCGGCTCTGCCGACGACCAGCGCGTGCAGGTCCGCTGGCGCACCCGCGCCTGGATGAAGGCGCCGCTCTCCCGCGACATCGACTTCACGGTGGGCGTCAACCAGGAGACCAACCAAATCCTCACCCCGGACCGCCCCTTCCGGTTCGACGAGGCGTTCTTCGAGACCGCCTATGTCGACTTCAAACGGCTTTTCGTCCACGGCCTGAGTCTCCGCGTGGGCCGTCAGGATCTCAGAAAAGGCGAGGGATTCCTCCTGTTCGACGGGACCCCCGGCGACGGCTCGCGTACGTTGTACTTCAACGCCGCCGTGCTCGGCTACTCCTGGAAGAAGTCGAAGATCGAACTGATCGGCATCTCCAATCCGCGCACGGACCGCTATCTGCCGCGGGTCCACGACCGAAGCAAGGCGCTCATCGACTGGAACGAACGCGCCCTGGGCGCCTACTACACGGGAAGCGAGCTGAAGGACACCGCGATCGAAGCCTATTATTTCTACAAGAAGGAGACCGGCGACCCGCGGCCCGTCGCCAACGTTCAGCACCAGGGCGACCGCCACCTGTGGACCGCCGGCGGCCGGGCGATCCGCAAGTTCCCGCATGGGCTTAGCCTGACGAGCGAATTCGCCTCCCAGTGGGGCGAACAGCACCCCAACCGCACCCTCGCCTCCAAGGGCGGCTACGCCTACCTGAAAAAGAACTTTGGCCGCGACGGCCGCCACTACGTGCTTGGGGGGTACATCGGATTATCGGGAGACGATCCCGCCACGCCGTCGAAGATCGAGAACTGGGACCCGCTGTTTTCGCGCTGGCCCAAGTGGAGCGAGTTGCTGATCTACACCCAACTCCGCGAAATCGCCGGAAATTACTGGTCGAACACCGGAATGTGGCAGGCCGAGATGGTCTACGTCCCGTTGAAGCCCGTCAACGTCCGCCTGACCTACTACCACCTGGCCGCCTTTCACCCTTTTAGCGGCGCCCCTTCGCTCTACGCCACGGGCAAGACCCGCGGCGATCTGCCGCAAATCCGCGTGGACTACACACCGAACAAGTACTGGAAGTTCCACGCGCTTTACGAACGCATGGTGCCGGGCAACTTCTACTCGGCCCGCGCACCGGCGTATTTCCTGCGGTTTGAGGCGATCTTCACCTACAAGGCGTCGGTGAAGGCGGGCGAGCTGTAGGTCGGTCCGTCAGCAACGGGATTGGCGCCGGCCGTGGTGGCCAGCGGATTGGCGGACGTTGAACCGCCATGGCCTGTTTCCCACCGCACTGCCGTCAGGGGCCGGGCCCCCGGACCAGACCACGAACGCCGGCGCTCTAAGGAGCTAACGACCGAAGGACGCTTCGTGCCTCGGGCGACACGATCCGCGCCAGAATCTCCGAACGGCGAATGATCGTGCGCCATGCCGAATCCGCCGCGCCGCCATCCGCCCTGGCTTGTACGATGTTGACGCCCCCGACGTAGACGGGTCCGTTCTCGCGTGTGATCGCGCCGTCGGCGGCTTCTCTTAATACCACCACGCGGCCCGCGGCGTAGGAACTTGCCGTGCTCCCGGACGGCGGCTTCCGCCATCTCAGCCTCGAACCGGCCTCGAGCGCCAGATTTTGCGGCCAGTCGTCGCGATCCCAGAAGACGATCTCGGGGGAAGTCGGCCAGTCTCCCATCGCCTTTAGGCTTACCAGCAAGCCGAAGCGCTGCCAACCGATCGATCCCACTCTGCCAGCCGGAGCGTTTCCCGGAGGCTGCCCTGGCACTGTGCGCACCACCACCAACCCGTCGGCCTGCAAATCCGGCGCCAGCGCCACCACCTGGCTCAGGAAGTTCCTCTGATACTCCCAGGAACGCGCGTAGTCGTTCTGCACCACGAAGGAGTGGCAAAACAGCGCCGCGAAGAAGACCATCACCGCCGCCCGCGCGGCCATTCGAACCCATCGTCCACGCGCCGCCGCCACCCCGGTATACATCAGCGCGGCCAACAGCAGGGAACTCCCCGGAACGGCGCTCGCCGAAAACCGCGTATCCCGCCCCGCAAAGGGAAACGCGGGGTTCCCGCCCATTTGAACGAACGCGGTCAGATACCCGAGCACCAGCCACACAACCCCGATGCCCAATCCGCGAAGCCCCGGCGCAATAGCCCGCGCCGTATCACGTTTGGACGGATTGGCCCTGGCCGCCGGCGCCGCGCGCCGGAACAGGAATCCCAGCGCCCAAACCAGGAATCCCGCGACATAAACGACCGCTTCCAGCGGAATCTCCCGCCATGCAGTCTGAACAGCGTAGCTGTAGCACCGGAACGACTGGATCACGAAGTAAGCGGTGAACGCCATTCCGTTGCGCAGCAGCGCGGCCGCCCCAACGCCCGCCGCTCCGCTCACCCGCGCTTCGCCGAACGCCACCCTGACGGCGACATACGCCGCCAGGATCGCGCCGCACAGCGCCAGGTGAATGGCCCACGCCCGCCACTTCTTCCTCCGCCACATCCCCGGCTCTAGCAGTGGCGCCGCCGGAAACAGCAGGAAGACCGACTCATAGGTCAGCAGCGCCAGCGATGCCGTGAGATACGCTGCCACTGGATGACGCCGCCGCAGCAGCGTCGCTCCACACACGCACATCAGCGCCGGACCGACCAGCAATTCGATCAACAGGTTCTGCCGGACCGTCGTCAACGGGGACAATACGAACAACAGCGCCGCCAGCGAGCAATATAACCGGGGGAAACGCATCCGCAGGGCGCGGTAGAAAAGGACCGCCGAGCCGGCAAACAGGATGTAGGTCAGCACGTAGGGCAGTGCGATGCCGTCGAACGCCGCCCCGAGGTACCCGAAGATCCCCTCGTAGAGGACCATGAGCGGCCGCCCTTGGAAGAACTCCTTCATCTGGCCCAGCGTGGCCGACACCCGCGCCGCCAGCGGTTGACCGAAGGCCGACGGGAAGTGATACCAGTCGTCTTCGTAATAACCGAAAGAAGGGAAGTGGAGGAAGTTGGCGATCCACGCCATAACCGCAATGAGCGCCGCCGGGTAGGCCCGCGCCGCCGCCGGCGAGAGTCGCACTTCCAAGCCGCCCCACCACGAACGCAGGCGATGGCCGATCCTCTCGCGCTTCCCCGGCCTCATCGCGCGCCTTCGCCCCCCACCGCCGGCGAGTTCCTCAGCCGGTACAGCCCCTCGCGCTCCTTCACCAACACGGGCTCCAGCGACGCCCCGGCCGGCAACCCCATGGCCGCCGCCTCCATCGGCGTGCCCTGCAACAGGACGCACTCGCCTCGTGCGACATCCGCCAGCACGCCTTCGGTCACCACCTCGCGGCGCCAGTCGTAGAAATGGCCGTTGAAGATGTTCAACGACAACCCCCCGGGATACAACTCCTCCAGCACCCTCCCGTGTACACCTCCCGAATACTCGTTGCCGAAGTGCAAGGCGAAGTCCGGATGGCTGGAGCGGTAGTACCCGGCCACGCGGCAGGACGGAGCCGCCGCCGCCGCCCTCGCCAGGTCCAGCGACTCCAGCCGTTCCCGCTGCGCACGGATCGTCCGGTGATGCAAGTCCGTCGCGGCATGCTTGACGCCGCCCGCTCCGATCACCGCCGCTGCCGCGATGACCACCGCGGCCTTCCAGTTGGCTCCCACCCCGGCCGCGCGCGCGCGCCAGACCAGCACAGCGTTCAGGATTCCGGCCTGCACCAGGGCCGGGACGACATAGTGCGGCATCCAGTGCTTCACCGCCAGCGCCATCTGAATCGCCATCGCCAGAAACCAGAGCCCGGCGACCGCCCACACGCGCTCCGCCGCTCCGGAGTCCCAGCGCTTTCCGCGGTGCCATCGCGCCAGCAGGATGACCGCAAACCCTGCCGCCAACGCCACCAGCGCCGGCTCCTGTCCGAACAGATCTTTCAGGTTCGCCAGCAACGCCGGTAAGGGCGGCAGCCCCTCCGGGCCCTGGCCGTAATTGTTGGCGTGCGTCAGCAGAGAGGGGAACCAGCGCGCCATGTAGGGCAGTCGCGGCAATGCCGGCAGCGCCAGCAGGAACGCGGATCCGGCCGCCGCGGCGGCGCAGCGCCTTCGCGCCCGTCCTGCCGGGAACGCCAGAATCAACAGAACCCAAGGCAGGAAAGTGATCTTAGTGACCGCGCCGGCCCCGATCAGCGCGCCCGCCATCAGCGCCTGCCGCTCCACCTTCGCGCCGTCGCCACGATCGGCCGCAAACGCGGCGTGCAGAACCGGCACCGCCAGAAGGTAGGTCAACGCCGCCAGCAGCGGCTCGGGCGAAACCCGCGAAGTCGAGTGGATCAGGTTGGGAAACAGAAGAAAGCTCCCCTGCAAGGCCAGCGCTGCCGCCAGCGATCCGGTCAGTCGCACCACCTCGCGGGCGGCGAGGTACTGACTAACGCACAGCAGCAACACCACAGCGAGGTGGATCGCGTGCAGGTAGTCTTCCGGGCGCTCCAGCACCGCGCGATCCAGCGGCTGCCAGGAATGGAGGATGCCGTCCGCCGCCCATTTCGCGAGCGCCACCACAGCGCCGAGGCCCTGAAGCGTGGTACCCGGGTGGTCGACGTGAAACGGCGTCCGGAACGTCAGCAGGTTCGCCGCATTCAGCAGATAGCAGTACTCGGGATCGAAGTTCTGCGCAAGCTGGTAAGGCCCGGCGGCGCTCGCAAGCAGGAGCGCCAGCGCCAACACGCCGGTGGGAAACACCGCCAGCGCCAACCGGTTCCTTCCCAGTGCGCTCACCCGGCCCTCCTCCGCACCGCCATCTTTACCCGCAACAGGCCCTGCAACGTCATCTTCAAAAGCAGCCAGCCATCCCGAAACCGCCGGATGTTGGTGCTCCCGTAGGCGCGCGCGCGATAGCTCACGGGCACGTCGATGATGCCAAGGCCCAGCGCCGCCGCCGGAAACAGCAACTCGAAATCGCCGAACGGGTCGGCGTCGCCGAAGTCCGCCCGCCATGCTTTCATCCGTTCGTAGTCCCGCCGCGAAAACAGCTTGGTGCCGCACAGCGAGTCGCCGATCGGCGTGTCCAGCACCCAGCTCAGCGCCTTGGCGAAGAACACGTTTCCCAAACGGTTGAGATGGTTCATGGCGCCGGTCTCCATCGGGTAGACCAGCCGCGACCCGTTTACGAAGTCGCCCAGCCCGTCGCAGTACGCCCGGTAGAATCGCCCCAGCGTCTCGGGTGGAACCGTCAGGTCCGCGTCCAGGATCGCCAGCACCGGCATCCGCGCCAGCGAGAACCCCAGCCGCACGGCATCGGCCTTGCCCTCACCAGTCTGCCGGACCGCCTGAATGCGGAACCGGTCCTTGTACGCCTCTGCCACGCGCTCGATCTCCTCCCAGGTGCCGTCCGACGAGTGCCCCTCGACGAAGACGATCTCGACGTCCGTGCCGAGGTCAGGGAACCGCCGGAGCGCGTTCTCGATGTTGCCGCGTTCGTTCCTGGCCGGGATAACGCAGGAAAGGCCGCCCGGTGCCTTCGCTCGCGCCGGCCGCAGGACTGCTACCGAAACCAGCCCCGCCCACCGGATCAGCGGCACCAGCGACAGCAACCGGTTGAGCCAGTCGCCCGCGCCCGCCAGCCGCCACGGAAAGTAGCAGCACGGACGCAGCCGCGCCACGGAAAACCCTGCGAGACGGGCGATATTCTCCAGGTCGACGCGCGTGATGAAGGTTCGCGGAAGAGGCGCCCGGCGGATTCCCAGCCGCGTGGCCAGCCGGTAGAGCCACGCGAGGTAGGGGTTGTACAGCACCGCCAGCACCCGCGACGACGCACTCAGCTTCGGCCTCAACCCTTCCAGCAACCCTTGTATGTCGAGGCTGTGATTGAACACCCCGTTCATCAGGACGGCGGTGCGCCGATCGCCGTCTTCGGCGAGGTCCGGAAATGGACCGTCCGGTTCGATGGCCGCCTTCACCGGCGCCGTCATCAGGTCCAACAACAAGTCCTCTTCGCCGCCCGGATGCCAGCGAATCACCCCGTCGTAGTATTTGGTGAGTGCGGACAGCTCATTCGCAATCACGCCGTTCACGTAGCGTTTCCACGTAGGCACGGCGGCCGCGGCGTTGTGGCCGCCGGAAACGGGTGAAGGCGAGTCCCGCATCGGAGATTACGTTGTAACATGCCCCCCGCCGCCGCCGCCACAGCAGGTTCATCGCCCTGCGGCGGCGTGCATTCACCGTGCTAGAATGTCCGCAGGCCGCGGGAAGGGGAGCCAGGCGCCACATGGAGGGCCGTGTCGAAGACCGTCGCTTGCGCGACCTCGCGGACCAGTTGCTCGCGCTTACGTCCACTCCTCCGCCCGGCCGTGCGCCCTCCTTTTCCTCGCCCAGCCCAAGCGCTCCGCGCCGCCTTCGACTGGACCGCGCCGACGCCGTCATCTCCCATATCGAGGTAAACGACGCCCACGGCGTGGGCGTGCTTCTCGGCCGGATGTTCGCCGGGCAGCCGGGCGTTCTCTCCATTCGTTCGGTGGACGCCTACGGCGGCATTCAGTCCTTTGGCGACCGGTCCATGCGTATCTCCCATGGCAAAGGGAGGCGCGACGCGGTCTTTTCCCGCGTGCTGGCCGCCGTAGGAAGCACCGTGGTCGGCCGGATCCTGTGCGTTCCCTATTACCCCGACGATGTCCGCACGGCGGTGGCTCTCCAGGAGATCTTCGCCGCGCCCACCTGCACCTACCTCATGGACGACCAGAACATCTCGGTTCCCGGGATTCCCGACGACTGGATGCGCGAACTGCTCGGGAAGTCGGCGCTCCGGTTGGCCATCTCACCGGAGATGAGGTCGGCCTACGAGGAGAAGTACGGCCTTCCATTCGGGTACATGCCTCCGCTCGCCCCGGAGACGCTGATCCCCCGTGCTGTCTCCCCTCTGCCTTTGGACGTCCCGCCCGGCCGCGGCGTTGTCATCGGCAACATCTGGAGCGGCGTCTGGCTGGAGCGCCTGCGCTCGACCCTGCATGGCTCGGGCATCGTGCTGGACTGGTACTCCCACAGCCACGCCCCCGGCGACGGCAACCACTCGGAGGAGTCCATCGTCCGTCGCGATCCGCCTTCCGACCACGAACTGGTTGCCATCCTACGCCGCTCGTGGTTCGCAGTCGTGCCGGCCGGGACGATGGAGCCCGATGACGATCGCCGTTTCCTGGCACGGTTCAGTCTGCCCAGCCGCATCGTTTTTCAGCTGGCCACCTCGCATGTTCCCATCCTGCTGCTTGGCAGCCGCCGGACGGCGGCCGCCCGTTTCGTTAAGGATGCCGGAATCGGCCTGGTTTCGCCGTATGATCGAGCCGCATTTCAGGATGCCGTGGGGCGGATCATGCGCCCCGAGGTGAACCTCGAGTTCCGCCGCGCCGCGCACGCCGTGGCCTCGCGCTTCTCGTCTCAAGGTGCGCTGGATTGGATCTGGCGGTCTTTGTCACTGGGAGCCCCCGCCGACCGCCGCTTCGAGGACCTCGCGCAGATCTCCATCCACGCCGCAACGGCTGGCGCGGCCGGGGAAGATCCCCCCGGGGGTTGACCGATGCCCGATTCCGTCTATTATCGAAACGCTGCGCTCCGCGCCCAACTCAAAGACCTGATCGGGTGGGCCGACCCCATCCCGTCCAGTTTGCGCGAGGGCGTCGCACCGGGTCGTGCCAACGTAACCGGACGCGCCACCGCCCGCTCATACGACGTCTTGGTGACACTCAATGAAATCAACAATCGTCATGGTACCGGACCGCTTCTCAAACGGCTGGTGAAAGGGCGAGACGACATTCTCTGCGTCCGTTCGCGGGACGATTGGGGCGAGCACGACCTCGCCGGCTGGAACGCCCGCATCGCGCAACCGAGCGACCACCGCCCCGACTGGTACCGCAACGTGCTTCAGGTGCTCGGCGGCACCGAGATCCGCAACGTCGTGTGCGTCCCTTTTTTGCAGGACGAACTGAAGACGGCCATCGCGATCCACGGGGCCTTCGGAGCCCGCCTCTGCCTCTATATCATGGACGACCAGAACGTCAGCGCGCAGGGCATTCCCGACGACCTGATGGAGGAGGCTCTGGCCCGCTCCTGCCTGCGTTTTGTCACACATCCCGAACTCCGAACGGCGTACCAAGCCAAGTACCGAGTGCCGTTTCACCTATTGCCCGCCATCGTCCCCGCCGAACTGGTGCCTGCCGAACCCGGCGCGATGCCCGCTCCGGGCCCGCCCCTTCGCGCGGCGCTTCTGGGCAGTTTCTGGGATCAGGCCTGGTTCGACCGCCTTTGCGGGTCGCTGGAGGGCTCCGGCTTCGACGTCGATTGGTACGGGAACAACCGCTCGCCTTGGCTCACATTCGCGCCGGAAGCACTGCGGCGCGCCAATATTACCCCCAAAGGAGTGGCCCCCGAATGCGACTTGGCGGCGCAACTGCGGCGGTATCCCTTTGTGATCGTTCCGGTGGGTGCCCTGGACGCTCGCGACTCCAACAACGGAGTCGCCTCGCTCAGCCTTCCCGGCAGAATCCTTTTCGCCGCCGCCACGGCGGCCGCGCCCATCCTGGTTGTCGGCAGCGGCAACACCTGCGGCTCCCGTTTCGTGGCCCACTTCGACATCGGCGAAACCGTTCCCTACGAGGCTGGTGCCCTTCGCGCCGCGATGTACCGCCTCGCGTCGCCCGAAGCCCAGGTCCGCTTCCGGCGCAACGCCGCGTCCATCGCACACCTTTTCTCGGATCGGGGCATGCCCGAGTGGCTCCTTCGCTCGATTGGCGCCGGCCAGCCGGCCGATGCGCGTTTTGAGGACGCCTTCGCCGGATACCCTCATTGACGCCAGAGCCTGCACCCCATTATTTTCTGGTACTTAAAGAAATACCCGTAAACCAATCAATTGGCCTTCAAAAATAATTTTCCAAAACCATAAAAAAAAATGTACCCGAGGAAAACCCGCCGAAAAACCCCAACA
>CAZVIK010000066.1:15855-18041 GCA_964627045.1 uncultured Solibacteraceae bacterium
CCCATTCCCTTCACCCCATTTTTTTTTGGTAAATTATGTCATTGCGGGGATCCCAGCCCTGGGGGTGGATTATTATGTTGCCAAGACGATAAAAACAATGGTACTCTACCTTCACGAGGTGAATATGTCCGTGCGTCGCATGCTCAAGTCCCGCTTCCTGATTTTGACAGCCTTGATGGTGGTCGCGCTGGGCGTTGCCAACGCCGCGCCCATCTTTATCGCAATCAACCCGCAAACGTCGTTCCTGCGCACCGATCCCGGTGACGCGTCCGGCGTGTACTTCATCGACTTTTCCTCTCTCGGAATCGTTGCGGGCGATACCCTGCTGCTTCAAACGGTTGGCGACTTCTGCATGGGGAGCGGCAGCTCGTGTCCCGAATACGCCGTCCCGCTGATCGCCGCCTTTACCTCCGGCACGACGCTGGGGCCCCAGGCCGATCTGTACCGCATTACCCCGATTTCGTCGGGAGCGCCGGGCGTCACGACGGGCAATACGTACTACTCAAGCCTGACGACCGACATTGACAATGACTTCGAGATTCCGCTCGGCTCTCCGCTGGCCGTCGTGGTTCCGGGCGGTGCCGCCTATCTTGCCGTGGGCGTCACGGATACCTGGTACAAGGACAACAGCGACCCGACCAGCGACTTGGGGATTATGCTTGAGGTTTCGCAGGTCCCGGAGCCGGGCACCATTCTGCTGCTCGCCTCCGGCATTGGCCTCATGGTCGCGTTTCGGCGTCGGCGCAAGGCGTAATCGCGGCGCGCTCCAGCGCGCTCTGTACGGACTCTTTCAGACGGCCGGGTGCATGCGCCCGGCCGTTTGTGTGTTTGCCGGACCACCCTGGCTCCCAACGGAGGAACGATCCCGTCGATGCTGACTAGAGTCAAAGCCGCGGTGAAGCAGTTGCTGCGCATGTGCGGGCACGCTGCCACCGTGACGGTTCACGAACGGCTCGACCACTTCGAAAGGCAACTCGACGACCTTAGCCTCAGGGTCGCCTCCCTGGCCGAATCGCAAGAGGCGCTGTTGCGCGCGTCGATCTACCTGGTCGAAGAACAGAAACGCGGCGTTGCTGGCGCCCCGGAGGCCTCGCCCGACTTAGAGCAGGGCCCCGGCGCCGATGTAAGTGCCGTGGCTCCCGCCTCCTCCGTTCCGCCCCGCCGATAGGTCCCAGTTACCGGCCCGTGACGATTCGCGCTAGGCCGCGGCCGGCTTCCTGTATCCACTCACCTAGGAACCGCACCGGCGCCCGTCGATTGTGCCACAGCCCGGCGGGCAGTGAGAGAAGGAACGCCGTGCCGCTCCGGCGCAGCGGCTCGAAAAACTGGTCGCGCCCGTCGAGCCATAGACTCGAGAGGCCGTAGATCCACGGGTGCGGCACGTAACCGTAGTGCTTTCGCAAGACCAGGAACGCCTCCTCGTACACTTGCCGCTTTTGGCCCAACGACTTGTTCGCCGCGTGCATCCTCGCCGTTGCCCAACGCTGGTCGATCTTCACCAGCGGGAATTCCGCCGCCACTCTCATCCAGAACTCATAGTCGAAGCAGACCTGCAACGACCCGTCCAGTCCGCCCAATCGTTCAAAGACTTCGCGCCGCGCGAACGCCGCCGGTTGGCAGATCACACACTCCCGTGCCAGCGCCCCCCGCTCAACAGCGCGCACGGGGTACGGCCCCAGGACTTGCCCTTCCCGATCGGTCCAGACTCCCTCGCCGTACACCACCGCCGCACCTGGGTTCGCTTGAAACGCCCTCACCGCCTCTGATACGGCCCCGGGGAAGTATGTGTCGTCGGCGCTCAGCCACGCCACAATTGACCCCTTGGTCTGTGCCACCCCGCGGTTGACGGCGTCGGCCGTCCCGCTGTCCGGGGCGGAAACCCATCGAAGGCTTCCGCGGTATTTCTCGAGGATTTCGACGGTGCCGTCGGTCGATCCACCGTCCATCACCACGTACTCGAGGCGCGGGTAGCCCTGCGTCAACACGCTACGGATCGTCTCTTCCAGGAACTCGGCCGCGTTGAGAGCCGGCGTCACCACGCTCACCAACGGCATCTCGGAGTCTGCGCCCACTGTCCCCATTGTAGCGGCCGGTCCCAATGGCGGCGGAAAGTACGCATCCTTTTCGTTTTCACGTCATCCATCTAGTAGCAGCGCCATCGCCACCCTTGGAGTAACGACCTTGAA
>CAZVIK010000067.1:0-8714 GCA_964627045.1 uncultured Solibacteraceae bacterium
CGTGCGCCTGCACCGCCGAGAGCGCCGCGCCCGGTTCGGCCGCCTCCAACGCCGCCAGCAGAGGGAGTTCGCTGAGGGATTCGGGAATCATCGTGATCTAGGATCGCCCCCCGCGGTGATCGTGGGGCCCCCAATCGAGCGCGCCCTGTTTCCAGACGTAGAAGAAGCCGCACATCACCAGGGCGATGAAGATCGCCATCTCGACGAACGCGAACATCTTCAACTCGCGGTACACCACAGCCCACGGATACAGGAAGACCGCCTCGATGTCGAAAAGGATGAACACCATCGCCACCAGGTAGAACTTGACGCTGAACCGCTCCCGCGCCGAGCCCGTCGGTACGATGCCGCACTCGTAGGGCAGGTCCTTCACCGGATTCCGAACCCTCTTCCCCAGGAAGTAGGAACCCGCCAGCATCCCTCCGGCTACGGCCGCGGCGATGCAGATCTGCACAAGAATAGGAAAATAACTTTGCGCGAATGACGCCGGCACGCGTTCGCCCCCAATCCAGCCCAGCAGTTCTGATTATGTAGAGGCGTGCGGCGGGGTGTCAAATGGCGTCGCCGCCAGACTCTTCAACGCCTCCCGCAGCCCGTCTGCCACCACCCCCACACCCGGCGCCCGCAGCACGTCGATGCCCTCGCCCGGCACGCGGACGTGGGCGATCTTTCCCTGAACCGCCTGCTCCCAGAACTTCCGGTAGTCTCCGGCCGCCCCCCGGTCGCCTTCGAAGTAGATCATCGTTCCGGGATAGCCCGCCGGCGCGTACCCGCGGCTGGCGCGGATGTGCGCGGCTCGCGCCCGCCGCCGCAATACCCATTCCGAAGGCGGCGCGCCGCAGGCCTCCATCAGCCGCGCCGCCGCGCCGGCGATGGCGTCTTCGATGCGGGCCGTGCGGAACTTCATACGCCCGGCGATGTACCGCCAGCGCCCCGAGCGCCCCGCCGCCGCCCAGCGTTTCCGGTGGTAGGCCAGGCTCTCCAGCGGCGATCCCACGAACTTCCAGTTCCCAGGCGTCTCGATGATGGCCAGCAGGCCGATGCTCTCGCCCTCCCGCTGAAGCCGCCGCGCGATCTCCAGCGCCAGGTAGGCGCCCATGCAAAAGCCCGCCAGGCAGTAGGGCCCGTGCGGCTGCGCCGCCCGAATCTCCTCCAGATAAAGATCCGCCAACGCTTCCAGGCTTTGGTATCCCTCTCCGCCCCGCTGAAGCAGCGGCGATTGAAGCCCGTACACCGTCTGCCCGTCCCCCAGCGCCGCGGCCAGTTCCCGGTAGAACAGCACGTCGCCGTCGTTTCCGTGCAGGCAGAATAGGGGCAGGGACGATGACCCCCGCTGAATCGTCACCAGCGAGCGCCAGCGCGGGTCCCGCCCGTGTTGCTCGATCACCGCCGCCAGCTTGCGAATCGTGCTCGCCTCGAACAGCACGCCCACGGGCAGCCGCACGCGGAGCTGTTTTTCGATCCGGCTGAACAGGCGCACCGCCAGCAGCGAGTGCCCGCCCAGGTCGAAGAAGTCGTCCTCCGCGCCTATCGGCGCCGCTCCGAGTACGTCCTCCCAAATCGCCCGCAACTGCCCTTCCAGCTTGGTGGCCGGTGCCTCCCCCGCCGTGTCGGCGTGCCGCTGGCGCGCGGGCCGCGGCAGCGCCTGGCGGTCCACCTTGCCGCTGGAGGTGAACGGCATCGCCTCCAATGTCACCCAATCGGGGGGGACCATGGAGGCCGGCAGCCGCTCGCCCAGAAATCGCCGTAGTTCCGCCGCTTCCAACCCGGCCCCGGGGCGCGGAACCACGTAGGCGGCCAGCGCCCGGTCGCCCGCCGTCGGCTCCCACACGGTCACCGCCGCGTATCGCACCGCCGGGTGTTGGTGCAGCGCCGCTTCGATCTCGCCAAGCTCGATGCGCTGGCCCCGAATCTTCACCTGGTAGTCGGCGCGCCCCAGAAACTCGATGTTGGCGTCCTCCCGGTACCGCACCAGGTCCCCCGTCCTGTAGACGCGGGCGCCCGGACGCGCATCGAACGGATGCGCGACGAACTTTTCGGCGGTCAGCTCCGGCCGGTTTAGGTAGCCCCGCGCCAATCCCGCCCCGCCGATGTACAACTCTCCGGTCACTCCCACCGGAACCGGCTGCCTGTGCCGGTCCAGGATGTAGGTCTGGACGTTCCCCATCGGGCGCCCGATCGGCACCGTGCGCTCCGCCACTCCCTTCGGCGTGTCGTAGAACGTCGTCGTGATGGTGGCTTCCGCCGGTCCATATCCATTGAGCAACCGCGCGTTCAGGACCTCGTGGAACCGGGTCACCAGCCCCGGCGGCAGCACTTCACCCCCCGACGTCATGCACCGCAGCGAGACGCATTTCTCGACACCCGGTTCCGCCAGCAGGATCGCAAGTTGCGAAGCCACCATGCACGCCGCCCCGACCCCGTGCCGGACCATCGTCTCCACCAGGTACGCGCCGTCGGCCTCGCTCCCGAATCGCACCTGCGCCACCGCGCCGCCCGTCATCAACGGCAGCAGGTATTCCCACACCACGTCGTCGAAGGTCAGCGCCGACCGCTGCAATTGGACCTCGCCCGCCCGGACCGGCTGGAACCCGGTCTTGAATTGCAGGTAGTTGCACAGCGCCCGGTGGCACACCATCACGCCCTTCGGCGCGCCCGTCGAGCCCGACGTGTAGATCACGTACGCCAGGTTGTCCGGCCCCACCGCGCTCACCGGGTTTTCGTCGAACTCGCCTGTGAGCGGCCCGCGCATCTCATCGAGGCAAATCACCTGCGGCGCCGCTCCCTCCAGTTCCGCTGCGAATCGCCGGACGGTGATGAGCGCCGCCGGCCGGGCGTCTTCGATGACCGCGACGCGCCGTGCCGGCGGATGCCGTGGGTCCAGCGGTAGATACGCTCCGCCCGCCTTGTACACGCCCAGGTGCGCGGCCACCATTTCCGGTGTGCGCTCCAGGCAGATCGCCACGATCGATTCCGGCCCCACGCCCCAGGCTTGCAGTTGCCGCGCCACCCGGTTCGCGGCGCGGTTCAGTTCCCGGTAGGTCAGGTTCCCGAAATCGGAGATCACCGCGACAGCATCGGGGGTCTTCCGCTCCTGCTCCTCGAAAAATCTGTGCACGCAGTCGATGCGGTATTCTTCCGCCGTGTCGTTCCACTCCTCGATCAGCCGGCGCCGCTCCGCCTCGCCCAGCATCGGCAGACGCCACACGGATTCCTCCGGCTGCCGCACGAACGCCTCCAGCAGGTTCCGGTAGTGCTCCAGCATCCGCCCCGCCATCGCCCCGTCGAAGGACCGAACCGGATAGGTAAGCCGGCACCACAGCCCCTGCGCCGTCTCCTTCACCTCCAAGCTCAACTCGACGCCCGCGACGCCCGAGTGAAACGGGAACAGCTCGATCCGCATCCCGCCGGCGTCGCTCGCGCCCGCCGCGGGCATGTTCCGCAGTTGAAACATCGCCTGGAACGGAGTGCCGCGCCGCGCGCCGGCGGCCTCCTCGACGATCGACTGCAACGGCACGTCCGCGTTGGACAGCGCCCCCAGAGCGCAGGCGCGCGTTCGCGAAATCAACTCCCGCACCGTCGGCTCTCCGGCCAGCTTCGCGCGGAACTGGAGGATGTTGATGAAGCAGCCGATCATCCCTTCCAGTTCCGGCCGGTTCCGGCCCGCCACGGGCACGCCTACCAGAAGGTCCTCCTGGTCCGTGTAGCGCGCCAGCAGAAGTTGGTAGGCGGCCAGCAGCGTCATGAACAGCGTGGCCCGTTCGCGCCGGCTCAATGCCTTCAACTCTGCCGTCAGTTCCGGCGGCAGAACCACGGTCCGCGACTCCCCACGATTCGGGTGCGCCGCCCCGTCGCCTTCGTGCGAAGGCAGCGCCAGCGCCGCCGGCGGGTCCGCCAATTGCTCCCGCCAGTAGGCGAGCTGCCGCGGGAGGTCCTTCCTCCGCAGCCATTCCTCTTCGCTCCTCGCGAATTCCGTGTACTGGGCCGGCGGTTCCCCCAGCGGCGAACTTCGCCCGCTGGAAAACGCCGCATAGAGGCTTCGCAACTCGCCGAGCAGGATCGACTCGCTCCATCCGTCGAAAACGATGTGGTGCATGAGCAGCAACAGCACGTGCACCCGCTCGTCGAGCCGCAGCAGCACGCCGCGCACCAGCGGTCCGCGCGCCAGGTCGAAGGCCCGCCAGCTTTCCTCCGCCGCGATGCGCCGCGCGGCATGCTCGCGCTCCTGCGATGGAACGCCGCCGAGGTCCCGTTGCTCCAACGCGAAGGCCGCCGCCGGGCGCACCTCCTGCCAGGGCTGCCCGTCCTCGGAAGGAAACACCGTGCGCAGCGTCTGGTGCCGCCGCAGGATCTCGGTCAGCGCGAGTTCCAGGACGCGCCGGTCGAGTTCCCCGTCCAGGCGCATCGCCATCGGACGGTGCGCCACCGGGCTCGCCGGATCGATCTGGTGCTGGAGCCAGACGCGAAGCTGCGCCCCCGAGAGCGGCGCGCGCCCCCCCGGCGTCATGGGCCGGATTCCGGCGGGGACGCCAGCAGGGATTCGATCGCCGCGGCCTGATCCCGCAGTTCCGGCGCGCCGAAAAACGCCGCCAGCGTCATTTCCACGCCCAGCCTGTCCCGCAGCCGCGCGGCCACCTGCGCCGCCAGCACCGAGTCGCCCCCGAGTTCCAGGAAATCGTCGTTCCGCCCGATCCGTTCCACCTTCAGCACCTCGGCCCAGACGGCTGCCAGTGTCCGCTCGGTCTCCGACCCGGGTTCCTCGAAAGGCGCCGCCTCGCCCGCCGCCCGCTCGGCGCGGCCGCGAATCCCCAGCCTTTCGGCCAGTCCGATTCGCTGCAGCTTGCCCGTGGGGCCCTTCGGAATCTCCTCCAGGAACACCACCGTCTGCGGGACCTTGAAATCCGCCAGCCTCGACGCCGCGAACTCCTGGATGCTGCGCGCCGTCGCCGTCCGGCCGGGCTTCAGCACCACCGCCACGGCCAGGTCCTCGCCCAGCCGCGCGTCCGGCACCGCGAAGGCCAGCGCCTGCGCCACGTCGGGATGATCCAGAATCGCCTCATCCACCTCCCGAGGGGAGATCTTCTCGCCGCCCCGGTTGACGATCTCCTTCAATCGCCCCGTCAACCGCAGGTATCCGTCCGCATCGAGGACGCCCTGGTCGCCCGTCCGGAACCATCCGTTGGTGAAACCCGCCTCGTTCGCCGCCGGGTTGTTCAAGTACCCCGGGGTCACGTTTTCGCCGCGAATCACCACTTCGCCCGTGACTCCCGCCGGCAACAGCGCGCCCTCGGGGTCCATCACCGCCACCTCGGGGCCCGCCGCCACTCCCACCGAGCCCGGCTTCCTTTCCCGTGGTGGCAGCGGGTTGGAAGTCATCTGGTGCGCGGCCTCCGTCATTCCATACGCCTCGATTACCGGCGCGCCGAAGGCCGCCTCCATCTCGCGCATCACCTGCGGCGGCAGTGCGGCCGAGCACGACCGGATGAATCGCAACCGCGCCCCCCGCGCCGCCTCCGGGTTCTTCTCGGCCTGCCGCAGAATCGACTGGTGCATCGTCGGCACCGCCGTGTACCAGGTAGGCGCGAACTCTTTCACCCAGTCGAAAAACGCAGGCGCTTGAAGCCCCGGCGTGCACGCCACGCTTCCGCCGGCCCATAGCGACGCCAGCAGCGCCGCCATCAGTCCGTGAATGTGGAACAGCGGCATGACGTTCAGGCAGCGGTCCGCCCCGGTCAGCTCCAGGCTTGCGGCCACGCTTCGCGCCGAGGCCAGCAGGTTGCGGTGCGTCAGCGGCGCCATCTTGGGCCGCGACGTGGTGCCCGAAGTGTGCAGGATCAAGGCCACCTCGCCGCCCGCGCCGAACTCCGGCTCGCCGCGCCGCTCGCACGGAATCGTGAATCGCCCGCCGCCCGCCGCCTCCGGCTGGATCTCAACCACGCGGATTCCCCGCGCCCTGGCCACCGCCACGGCCGGCGTTTCCGCACCTTGCCGTACCAGCAGCGCCTTGGCGTCCAGGTCCGACAGGTAGAACTCGAACTCTTCGGCCTGGTAGCCGGGGTTCAGCGGAGCCGCCGTGGCGCAAGCGGCGACCGCCAGGAACGCCGCCGCCATCTCCGGCCCGTTGGCGAGCACCATCGCCACCCGGTCGCCCTTCCCGATTCCCAGGCCCTTCAGCGCGGCTCCCGTTTCGGAAACCTGCCTCCAGAGTCCGGCGTAGGTGAGTTCCGCGCGCGCGGCTCCCAGGATCGCCGTTGCATCGGGGATCGCCGCCGCGCGCTGTTTCAGAAGCCCGGCCAGTCCTTCGGCCGGCGCGTTGCCAGTGGGTTCAAACATCCGGAAATGTTATGGTAACACCCGTGCCCCGGACTCCTGAACCCGCTCCCGCCGTGACCTTTGTCACCGGCCCGGCCTGCATGCTATACAGAAAGCATCTTGGAGCGTTCGGGCACATCAAAACAGTGAGGTGATTCATGGCATACGTGATCGCGGAACCCTGCATCGGCACCAAAGACACCGCGTGTGTGGACGCCTGTCCGGTGGATTGCATCCACCCCAAGAAGGATGAGGAGGCGTTCGCCGCCGCCGAGATGCTCTACATTGACCCGGTCGAATGCATCGACTGCGGCGCCTGCGTGCCCGTATGCCCGGTTTCCGCCATCTTTCCGCTGGACGACCTGCCCGAACAGTGGGCCCACTTCACGGCGAAGAACGCCGCCTACTACGGCCGCTGACGCTCCGGCGTTTGTTGAAGGAGGGAACCGTCATGGCATCGGAAAACACCGGCGAAAAGCTCGTTTGGTTCTTGACCGGCGCCGCCGTCGGCGCGGTGGCCGCGCTGCTCTATGCGCCGCAATCCGGTAAGGCGACGCGCCGCTTCATCCGGAGGAAGGCCGAGGACGGCCGGGAGGCGATCGTGGACGCCGGCAAGGAAATCCTCGACCGCGGGCACGAGTTCTACGAGAAAGGCCGCCAGATCGCGGATGACGCCGCCGGCTTGGTCGAGCGCGGCCGTAAACTCGTCCGCGGGTAGTCCCACGCCCGGCCAAGGGAGGCTCCTCCATGAGCGCGCAGACCGGCACCGGCCCCCGGCCGCTTCCGCCGTTCGCCAACGAAGCCTACACCGATTTCTCCCTGCCCGCCAACCGTGCCGCCATGGAAAGTGCCCTGGGGGCGGTGCGCGGTCAGTTCGGCCGCACCTATGACCTCCTGGTGGATGGCCGGCGGCTCCAGGGTCCGGCCACCTTCGCCTCGCTCAATCCGTCGGTTACCAGCCAGACCGTCGGTTTCCACCAGATGGCCTCCGAGGACCAGGCGGTTCGCGCCGTCGAGGCCGCCGACGCCTTCTTCCCCGAATGGAGCCGCACGCCGGCCGAAGAGCGATGCCGTCTCCTCCTCCGCGCCGCGGCGTTGATTCGCGCCCGCAAGCTGGAGTTCGACGCCTGGCTGGTCCACGAGGCGGGCAAGACCTGGCCCGAAGCCGACGCCGACGTCAGCGAGGCCATCGACTTCTGCGAATACTACGCCCGCCAGATGCTGCGCCTCGCCGGAGCGCACCCCATGCTGCACCTTGCCGGGGAACGCGACGAGCTCTTCTATATCCCTCTCGGTGCGTGCGTGGTCATCGCCCCCTGGAACTTCCCGCTGGCGATTCTCGCCGGTATGACCGTCGCGGCGCTGGTGGCCGGCAACACCGCCGTCGTCAAACCGTCCAGCGACACCCCCACCATCGCCGCCAAGTTCGCCGAGGTGCTTTTGGAAGCCGGCTTCCCCGCGCGCAGCTTCTCGCTGCTCACCGGCGCGGGCTCCATCGTCGGCGACACCCTGGTGCGCCACCCCCGCACCCGCATGATCTGTTTCACCGGCTCGCGCGACGTCGGCCTGCGCATCAACGAATTGGCGGCCCGGCCCCAGCCCGGCCAGATTTGGATCAAGCGCGTCGTCGCCGAGATGGGCGGCAAGGACGCCATCGTCGTCGACAGCGAGGCGGACCTGGATTCGGCCGTCTCGGGCGTCGTGGTTTCCGCCTTCGGCTACCAGGGGCAGAAGTGTTCGGCCTGCTCCCGCGCCATCGTCGATGCAGCCGTCTATGACGAGTTCATCGAGCGCCTGAAGGCGAAAGTGGACGCCATCCGCGTCGGCCCCGCCGAGGACCCGGACAACTACATGGGCCCCGTCATCAGCCAGAGCGCGCTCTCCAAGATCCTCGGCTACATCGAGATTGGTAAGCGCGAGGGACGCCTGATCTCGGGCGGCGGCCCGGTTCCGGAGGGCGGTTACTTCCTCCGGCCCGTCGTGTTGGCCGACGTCGACCCCGGCGCCCGCGTCTTCCAGGAGGAGATCTTCGGCCCGGTCCTGTCCATTACCCGCGCGCGCGGCTTCGACCACGCCCTCGCGCTCGCCAACCACTCCGAGTACGGCCTCACCGGAGCTGTCTTTACCACCAACCCGGCCAAACTCGCCCTGGCGCGCGACCGCTTCCACGTCGGCAATCTCTATTTGAACCGCAAGTGCACCGGAGCGATGGTGGGCGCCCACCCGTTCGGCGGCTTCAATATGTCGGGGACTGACTCGAAGGCCGGCGGTCCCGACTATATGCTCCAGTTCTTGCAGGCTAAGTCCATCGCCGAAAAGCTGGCCTGACTTCGTCCCGGCGCCTTCGCTTGAAGTCCGCCCGGTGGCGCACGCACCCGTGGCGTCGCCCTGCCTGCGCTTCG
>CAZVIK010000067.1:8724-11505 GCA_964627045.1 uncultured Solibacteraceae bacterium
CAAGGGCTCGGCGCCGCCAAGCCCACGACGGCGGCACTTCTTGGTGGGGCGGCCCTCCGCCCCCCGCGCCGGATTCTTGTTTGTGGGGCAGCCCTTCCGGGCTGCGGCAGGGCTTTCCAGCCCTGTCTTCCGCGCTCCTCACCGTGATATGCTGAGATTGCCCCGATGAGAAGGGGACCAAGACGGTACAAACCTAGGGTCAATTCCGATTGACGCGGCGAAGGGGGTCGGGGATTTCCCGGCCCCCTTCCCATCTGTAGCGCACGGCTTCCGGCCGCCACCGGCCCCGGCTTGATACCATGTTTTCAGCCGCCGTTTCGTCCGGCGGAGCGAGAACCTCCTGTGAGTTCACTGTTGGGAATGGCGCCCGTCCCGCTGGCGTTGGGCTTGGTCGCGGCCGCCGGCGTGACGGCGGTGTGCATCGCCATCGGCCGGCGCCCGTCGGAGGCCGCCCGTGAGAAGAAGCGCCGCCTGGCCATCAGCGCCCGCGGGCGTATGGCCGACGCCGTGGTCGAGGACGTTCGCGACGACGAGTTGTTTTACTCCTACGATGTGCGCGGCGTCCACTACGCGGCCTCTCAAAACATCGCCGCCATCCGCGCCTGTCTCCCCGAGGGCGATGTGACCCTGATCGGCCCCGCCACGGTGAAGTATCACCCCTCGAACCCGGCCAATTCGATCCTGCTGGCCGAGGATTGGTCCGGACTGCGCGCCTCTTCGCCGGCGCGCGCCCTGCACGCGGCTCAAGGGGGATGACGCCGGCCATGCGCTCGAATCGGAATCCGTGGCCAATCGTTCTGGCGGCGTGCGCGCTGGTTGGCGCCGTCCTGGGAGCCTATGCCGCCTCCAAGGCGCTCCAGAAGCCCCGTAGCGTGATCCAGGTGGTCACCATCCGCTGGTCGGCTGCCGCCTCGCCCGAGTTGCGCCGCGCCGCGCTCGAGGGCATCGAAAAACTCGCCGAAGAGGTCCCCGGCGTCAGAAGCGTCTGGATGCGTTCGCTGCGGGTCCAGCCCCGCGATCACATGAGCGCCTATGCGCTCGAGTTTGAGGACCAGGCCGCAGCCGAACGATTCGCCCGCCACCCGGCGCACGACGCCTGGAACAAGTCCTTCCTCTATCTGGTGGATGAAACCCACACGCAACAAGTGACCAACTAGCCGCCGCCACCTCTTTCCCCGCAATCTACGTCGCGCACGCACTCCGGCGTGCTGCGCCGCCACTTCTGGCAGACGCCCGGCGTGGGGGGACCCGGAGCCGCCGTTGCCGGCGGCCCGCCATCCCCTGTGGGTTCCCTACTGGAGCTTGGTTGCCCCGGAAGCGGGGCGCTGCTGCCCGGCCCGCCCGATTCAGACCCGCTGGACGTTTTCGGCCTGCAATCCCTTGGGGCCCTGTTTGACCTCGAACTCGACTTCCGCTCCTTCATCCAGGGTCCGGTAGCCATCCATCGCGATGGAGGTATGATGCACGAATACGTCTTCGCCGTTCGCCCTCTGGATGAATCCGTAGCCTTTGGCGGAATTAAACCACTTCACTACGCCTTTCTCTTTCACTTCCCTGGCTCCTATGAAGAAAAATACTTCGTCGAAAATTCTCGCAGAACCCCGCGCCGCGGTCAAGCGCCGCCCGCCGCGCCGCCGGATTGCCGTGGAGCCTGCGGCCTACGTCTTCAGCCGCGTCATCAAGTAGGCGCCCGCCAGAAGAAAGATCGCGTTCGGCGCCCAGGCCGCCGCCGCCGCCGGCAACTGGTTGATATTCCCAATCTGCTCGAACAGTTGCGTCACGCTCCAGTAGGCGATGGCGATTCCGAAGCTCACCCCCACCCCCGCCAGCGCGCCCCGGCTCTCGGTCAGGAAAGAAAACGGCACGGCGATCAACGCCAGCACCAGCGCGAACATCGGCGCCGAGAACTTCTTGAAGTACTGAATCCGCAACTGGACCGTGTTGAAGCCGCTCTGCCGCAACTCGGCGATGTAATCGGCCAGCTCGCGGAAGTTCATCTGCTTGTCCTGCTTCACTTCCTTCATGAAGTAGCCGGGCGGCTCGTCCAGTTCCGGGAACGTGCGCGTCTGGAACGGCTCGTAGCGCTTCTCCCGCGCGTTTTCCAGGTCGCGGACCCAGCCGCGTTCGAACACCCAGGCCTTCAGCGGACCGGACCAGTAGGCGCGGTCCGCCGAGATGTGCCGCCGCAGGCTGAAGGACTCCGCGTCCAGCTCGTAGACGCTGACCCCGCCCATTACGCTGGCCGCCGCGTCGAAGTAGCGGTAGTAGTAGATCCGCGACTGGCGTCCGAAAATCCACTTGCGGTCCGGCCGCAGGTAGGTCTGCACCGGGCTTCCCTTGATCTCGGCGCGGATCGCGTCCTGCCGCCGGTTGGCCTCGGGCACATAGTAGTAGTCGAAGGCGAACAGCCCCGCGCCGATCGCCAGGCTCGCGATCATCACCGGCGCCGCCAGCCGGTGCAGGCTCACGCCGCAGGTCTTGAACGCCACGATCTCGTTGCGCTTGGCCAGCACCCCGAAAGTCACCAGCACCGCCACCATGGCGCTCAGAGGCGCCGAGTCGTAAATCACCATCGGGGCCAGGTAGAAAAGGTAGGTCGCCACCCGGCTCATCGGGATCTGGTTCTTGACGATGTCGCTCAACAACTCGAAGAACGTATAGACCTCGGTCATCAGGACGAACGCCACCAGAAACACGCCGAAGTACAGCAGGTAGCTGGACAACACATAGGTGTCCACCAACTGCGGTAGCAACGGTAGGCGCAACCCTCCCAGTCCGTAC
>CAZVIK010000067.1:11515-17814 GCA_964627045.1 uncultured Solibacteraceae bacterium
GTTGGCTCCGCCCGGTCTCCACAGTCCCTGGAACCACCGGCCCGCCCGCACCAGCGCCGCCCGCACCGCCCCCACCATGTCGCGGTCGCCGGGCTTCTCCAGCCGTAGCAGCAAGACGCCCGCCAGCGCCGCCAGCACCGCGTTCGGCGTCCAGACGGCCGCCTCGGCCGGGAGCGTCCCCTGCTTGGCCAGGCCGATCAGGCTGATCAATCCCATGTAGTAGAGAAACGCCAGCAGCACCGTCGTCACGATCGCCGCGCTCTTTCCCGCTTTGCGCGACGACAGCCCCAGCGGCACCCCCAGCAGCGCCAGCAGCAGGCAGGCCAGCGGCAGCGCCAACCGCTGGTGCAACTCAATCCGCGCGTCCACCGACCCCCGCGCCAGCCCCGCCAGCGGCAACGTGTCGGTTTCGCGGAACGGCCTCGCCCGCCGCTCGGCCGGCGGCTGCGCCTCCAGCACCTGTTGCCCGCGCGGGAACGAGCTGTTGATATACTCCTCGGCCGCCCGCCCCACCTGGTGAGAACTGGCGTCGGTCATCGAAAGCTGTATCCGGTTGCGTTCGGTGTCGGCGACGGCCACCGCCTCCCGTGCCACCGTAACCACCGGCGATGGGCTGGCCTCGGCCGCCCCGGCCCGCCGCGCCGCCGACGGCCCCAGTTGCGCCAGGAACAGCTTCTTCCAATGGACCACCGTGCCCGGCTCCACATCGGCCACAAACAGGATCGTATCGGGAAACTGCTCCTGGAACACGCGCGGTTCGATGTTGGCCGTCAACTGCTCGGCCGCCAGGTCGTTCACCACGCGGTAGGTCTCGCGGATGGCCCAAGGCGTCAGCCAGACCGAGCAGGCCGCCGTCAGCGCCACCCCGCCCAGCGCCAGCGCCAGCACCGGACGTAGAACGCGGCGCCCCGGAATCCCCGCCGCCCGCATCGCCGCCGTCTCCCCGTCGCCCGACATCCGGCTCAGCGCCAGCAGAACGCCCGCCAGTACCCCGATCGGAACCGTGAAGACCAGCGCCGGCGGCAGCACCAGCGCGAACAAGTAGACCACTTCGGCCGGCGGCGCCGAACTGCGCACCATCAGCTCGAAAAACTGGCCGATGCTGCGCAGGAACAATACGAAGGTGAACAGCAGCGCCCCCAGCCCGGTCGCCGACGCCGCTTCGAAGAAGATGGTCCGGCTCAGCAGTCCCATGCTCAGCGGCCCGCGCTGGTCGCCGGCGGCGGCGCCAGCGGGAACCGCGTCAGCTCGTCCTGCGCCCGCACCATTTGCAGCTCTTCGATGAGAATCCCCGGCGCGATGATGGAACTCTCGGCCACGAACGTGCCCGCCCCCAACAGGGCGAAGGCGGCCCCGTTTTCCAGATAGTCCAACACCGCCGGCTCGTCTCCCGCCGCCACGATGTCACGCAGGCTTCGTGCCGACAGATCGCGGAATCGCAGCCCGCGCACCAATTCTTCGCGCCCGTCCGGGTACACGCGATAGGCCAGCACCGGCAGGCTCACCACCCGCGACCCCCCGCCGTCCTGCGACATGCTGCGCAACAGCCGCTGCCCCTCGGCCAGCGACGCCGACGACGGAAAGTCCATCCGCCGGATCAGCATCCCGTAGGGCCGCCCCGCCTGCACCGCCATCTCGATCAGACGCTTCTTCAGTTCGGCCGCCGTCGATGTCCTCGACGCCCGTACAAACAGGTTGCCCGGCGCCGCCACGTTGGCGCCGAAGTTCCCCCGCAGCCGTGCCCTTCCGTTGGACGCGTTCACGCCGTTCACCGGTTGCCGCGTGCTCAAAAAACCCCGCAGAATCCCCTTCTCTACCAGCGTCAACGGCGACGGCGCCACGCCCTCCAGGTCCACTACGTAGTGCCCCAGCAGCCGCCGCCCGCCTTCCTGCTCGGCCGTCGGATCGTCGATCACGTCGATCCACTCCGGCAGTACGCGCGCGCCCACACGCCCTTCGAATTCACTCGGCGTCACCGCCAGGTTCATCCCCGCATCGGCCACCGGACGCCGCCTCACCACGAAACTGCGGCCCAGGGTCTCGGCCAGCAGTTGCGCTGCCGCTTCCGGCTCGAACAGTACCGGACCGGTGTAGGGCTCGCCCACCGGCGCTTTGACCAGCGCCGTCAGGTTTTCGGCGACGTTCTGCACCGCCTGCCTCAGCGCCGCTTCCGCCGGAATGCCGGCCAGGTCCAGCGAGTGGAAACCCACCGCGTCGCGCAAAACCATGCCGTCGGGAGCCATCGCCGACGCCCGTACTTGGAAATGGGTCGAGCCTTCCGGAACCCGCACCCTGGTGCCCTCGGAATTCGCCAGGTAATACTGGCCCTGTCCGTTCTGGAAATCGACCGACGATGCCAACACCGCCGGGTAATCGGCGAACACCGCCGACAGCCGCCGCAGCCGCGCCTTCCAGTCCTCCTCGTTCACGGCCTGGCGCGACGGCGTCAGCACCCGCGTTACCGGCTCCATCCGGAACAGGTCGGGAAGCTTCTCGGAAGCCGTCAGGTTCTTCTGCGCCGCCCGCTTCCGCGCCAGCGCCTCCAGCGCGCCTTTGTAGGCCGCGTCGGTCCCCAGCCAGAAGTAGTTCCGCAGGGCCATGTAGTCGTCGTCGATCGGGCAGGCCCCCTGATCGTAACGGCCCGCCAGCGGCATGTCGCTGTAAACGTAGTTCCCGCTGTCGTACTCGTAGTCGCCCACGCGCACCTGAACGCGCGGCAGCCGCACCCGCGCCCGGTTGGAACCGTGGATCGCCCCCAGCGTGGCGCTGGCCGAAAAGTTCTCGACCTCGTGGATGGCGTACTCGATGTAATAAGGCGGGTTCAGGTTTACCAGCCGCAGGCTGCGGCTCCGCTCCAGTTCGTCGCCGAGCGCCCGCAGCACCGTGTCCGGCGCGGCCGCCGTCTGGGCCAGCGCCGCGGGAGCCAGGCAGAGCCACAGCGCGGCGAATCTCCGGAGACTCATGGCTGCTCCGCCTGCGGCCGTGGCAGCAGCGGCGGCCGTTCCGCCGACTTCTCTTTGCGCTGCGTCTCGATCTCGCTCACCAGGATCGCCGGCGACACCGCCGACACCGGCACGTTGCCCGATTCGGCCCCGCAATATCCGTTGAAGACTTCCTCGCGGTCCGAGGTCGCCATGATCTTGTCGAAACTCGCCAGCGGCGTGCCCACGATGTCCACGCCCCGCACCAGCTCGTCCGGTTTGCCGTCGGCGAACACCTTGTAGACGATCACCGGGACCACCGTGAACGCCTGCAACCCCGTGCGCCGCGTCTGCGTGTAGCCGCCTGTCACTTCCTCGAAGTACAGCCCGTAGGGCTTCCCCTGCCGCCGGACCTCCTCGCGCAGCATCTCGCGCAGCTTCGCTTCGGAGACCTGCCGCTTGCTCTCCACAATCAGGTTCGATTGCCGCGACAGGACTTCGTTGCCGGGGCTTCGCCGCCCGTGCCCGTTGGACTTCTCGAAGGTCAGCACCGGCGACCGCGACAGGAGAAACGTCTTCAGCACGCCGTCCACCACCACGCCGGTCTTCTGGCCCGGGATACCCTCGTTGTCGTAGCGATAGTAGCCGTTCAGGTCGATCCCGCGCGCCGTGCGCCGCGTCGGGTCGAAGATCACCGACAGGAACTCCGGCAGCACCTTGGTGTCCACCCGCTTGGTGAACGTCTGCCCTTCGGTCTCGTCCTTCTGGCGGTGTCCCTCGACGCGGTGCCCGAAAATCTCGTGAAAAAACACGCCCGCCGCGCGCCCCGAAAGGATCGCGGGCCCCACAAACGGCTCGGCCACGCTCGCCATCCGCAGCGCCTCGAGCTGTTTGGCCAGCCTCTCGGCCGCGGCCACGATCCTCTTGTCGTCGGGCAGCCCGGAGGGTTCCTCGGCGTCGAAGGCCTCGCCCACCGCCAGGTTCATGCCGTCGGCCGCCCGCGTCTGCGCGCTCAGCGTGATGCGCGCGAACCCCCGCCCGTGCACCACGCGCGTGCCCTCGGTGCTCACCAGCGTGCGGGTCTCCTGCCGCGCCGTCACCGATGCCGACGAGGTCAACACCGCCGGGTTGTCCCGGAACGCCGTTGACCACTTCCGCACCCGGCCTTCCCATTCCTTCGGCGTGAACGCGAGCTTTTTGGCCGGCTCCCGGTACACCGAAGGCTTTTCCTGCGAAAAGTCCGGCGAGGGGTCCTCGCGGCCCAACTGCACCTGCGCGCTGGTGCGGATCTTGATCAGCCGCTCGGCCGCCGCGCGGTACATCCGGTCGGTTTCCAGCCACGCCCGCTGGCGGATGGCGCCCGGGGAATCCTCCACCGGAAGCGCCACGGCCGAGGCGAAGGCTGCTCG
Organism: uncultured Solibacteraceae bacterium; assembly: GCA_964627045.1. Taxonomy (GTDB): domain Bacteria; phylum Acidobacteriota; class Terriglobia; order Bryobacterales; family Bryobacteraceae; genus CAZVIK01. Next base: position 15,846 of record CAZVIK010000067.1, read on the forward strand.
CGCTCCCTGGATGCGGTGGTAGTTGTCCAGCTTCGGCTCGCCCACCCGCAAGGTCACGTCCAGCACGCGGCCCGCGTTGCAGTTACTCGATTGCAACGCCCCTTGCGAGGCCGCCACGGCGCACGCCTCCTGCTCGGTAACCTCGTAGGCCAGGTAGTAGGGCGCCGGGTCGGCCTTGGCGCGCAGCGCCTCGAAGTTCCGGCCCAGCTCGGCCGCCAGAATCTCCGGCAGAGAGGCCTCCTGCGCCGTCGCCAGGCAGGCCAGTAAGCCCAGCACGCACGCCTGTAGCCCGCGTCTCACGCCCCCAGCATAACACGCGGTTTTCCAGCCTCCCGCTCGCTCGGTGTATAATCGGCCCGATCTGTTTGGTAGTTACCTCAAACCAGGAGAGTCGCCATGCAACGAAGGTCGTTTCTGCAAAGCGCCGCCGGCGGGTTGGGCGGTTTTTTCGGTCTTGAGGGCCTGGCCGCCGCGGTGCAGACCGCCAGCCGGCCGGGTCAGCGCCCTAACCTCCGGATCACCGACGTGAAGACGGCCTTCACCCAGGGCATGCACGTCCGCATCTATACCGATCAGGGACTGGTCGGCAACGGTGAAGCGGTGGATTCGATCAGCGGCGCCGCCCAGATCGTCGAAGGGTTCCGCTTCCAGCTCCTCAAGCAGAATCCCCTGAACGTGGAGGCCATCAGGGAGCGCATCCGCACCTCCGGCATCTTCGCCGGCGCCCAGGCGGGCCAGTACGTCACCGCGCTCACCGGCGTCGAGATCGCCTTGTGGGACCTGGCCGGCAAGGCTCTCGGCCTTCCCATCTATCAGTTGATGGGCGGAAAGACGCGCGAACGCGTCCGCCTCTACTGCGATTCCGGAACCAACAACCGCAAGGACCCGGAGGCCGCCAAGTACATTGCCCAGATCGTCGACATGGGATTTACGGCCACTAAGATCGACATCGACGAGGCCGCCGACCCCGCCCGTTTCGATCGCGTCAATTGGACCGCCAACAACGCCGAAATCGACAACATGATCGACAAGGTCGCCTTCATGCGCGAGTCCCTGCCCAAGCACATCGAGCTCGCCGTCGATATGCACGGCCGTTACGATGTCGGCACCGGCAAGCGCATGGCCCGCGCCCTGGAGCCCTTCCGCCTGCTGTGGCTGGAAGAGCCCGTCCCGCCGGAGAACGTCGACGCCATGCTCGACGTGCGCCAGTCCTCCAACACGCCCATCTGCGCCGGGGAGAACCTGTTTCTGCGGCATGGGTTCCGGCAGCTCCTCGAGAAGCGCGCCGTGGACATCATCATGCCCGACGTGCAGAAGTGCGGGGGACTTCTGGAGGCCCGCAAGATCGCCGACATGGCGCACACCTATTACGTGCCCCTCGCTCCTCACGCCCAGGCCTCGCCCATCGGCACCATGGCCACCTGCCACGTGATGGCGGCCATCCCCAACGCCCTGGTCGTCGAGTGGCACTGGAGCCATCCGGCCGCCCGCCTCACCCGTTGGAAGCAATACGTCAAGGAGGGGGACATCATCGAGAAGGGCTATATCCCCGTCCCCGACCGGCCCGGAATCGGCCTGGAGATGGACGACGCGGCCTGCGCCAAGATGGTCCGTCCCGGAACAACCTGGTTCCCCAGCTAACGCCACGCGCCGGAACTCCGGCCGGGATACCGGCACCCCCTCGGGGGTGCCGCGCCCGGGCCCTCCGTCGTCCGCCGGCGACCTTCTTCTGGTAGGGGCTTGCCGGTGGCAAGCCCAATTCGATGATCGCCGCGCCCTTGCCGTGGTCCGTCGTCTTTGTGGAGCAGGCCGTCAGGCCTGCCACGTGGGCAGTCCTGCCCACGCCTTCGACCCCGGTTCCCTTTGCGCCTTAGCGTGTCTATTTGATTCCCCGTCCGCCGGCGACCTTCTTCCGGTAGGGGCTTGCCGGTGGCAAGCCCAATTCGATGATCGCCGCGCCCTTGCCGTG
>CAZVIK010000068.1:0-700 GCA_964627045.1 uncultured Solibacteraceae bacterium
CATTGCAGACGACGTACTTGGGACTGTTGGTCTGGCGCGCCACCAGTTCCCATTTGAGGCCCACCGGGTAGCCAGCCCCGCCGCGCCCGCGCAGGCCGCTCGACTTGATCTCGGCAAGCACCTCCTGCGGCTTCATCTCGGTGACCGCCTGCGCTAGCGCCTGGTAGCCGTCGGCGGCGACGTAATCGGTGAGCCGCTCCGGGTCCACCCGCCCGCTGTTGGCGAGCACGATCTTCTCCTGCTTGGCAAAGAACGGGACGGTCGTGTCGATCCGCTTGGCGGCCAGCCCGTTTCCGGGCGCGGTAGCCTCCCGCAGCAGGGCGGCGGCATCGGTGGCGTCCACGCCGCCAAAAAGCTCACCGGAACGCTCGATGCGCACCAGCGGGCCCTTGCTGCACAATCCCATGCACCCGGAACCGCAGACCTCGACCTTACCCTCCAGGCCCTGCGCCTTCACCTCCTCGGTGAGGGCCTTCTTCAATCCGTCGGCGCCGGAAGAGATGCAGCCCGCCGCGGTGCAGCAGTAGATGCGATTGTCGAGATTCTGCTGCCGTTCCTGTTCTTCGGCTCTTCGCTGGTCCAGTTCCTCAACGGTCATTTGACACCGATCCGATCCAGCTCCTCATTCAACTGATCCTTGGTGACTCGCGCCAGGATGTTCCCATCGTAGATCACCGCCGGCGCCAGCCCGCAGGAGCCA
>CAZVIK010000068.1:724-7922 GCA_964627045.1 uncultured Solibacteraceae bacterium
TGCAGCGGGCCGCACCCACACTCACCTTACCGTCCGCGCTGGTGGAGCCGGACTTGCACCCGCAGCGCCGCTCCAGGTGCTCCAGAAGACCCAGAGCGCCCTTCACGTAGCAGGCCGTCCCGGTGCAAACGATCATGCTGTGCTCGCCCTTGGGCGCCAGAGAAAAGAAGTGATAGAAGGTGGCCACCCCAAGCACCCGGCTGGGCGGCAGCCGGAGCTTCCGGGCGACGGTTTTCAAGAGTTCCGGCGTCAGGAAGCCGTACAGTTCCTGTGCCGTGTGCAGAACTTCAATGAGCGCGCTGCCCGAGAAATGATGCCGGGACATGGCTCGTTCCAGCATTCTCTCGCGGTTGTCCCGAGGGGCGGCCCCCTTGGGGGAAGACACTTGTTCAATTGCAGCCATAGGAGCCTATGAGGGATGCGACCGGTGCCGAGTGGCGCGCATCTTTTTCGTGCGGAGCGGCCTGAACAGCCGGACATCAAGCGCGTCCGACGCGTCGATTAACCTTGAGTTTACGATACCCGCGTCCGAAACCGCAATCGCGGGTTCGCGGGCCGCCGGGCGTGGATTGGCGTGCATTTCACTCCGGCCGGTAGACCTCCGGCACAAATGTCTGATCCGTGATCGGAGGCCGTTGACAGGCTGCCTGCGAGCGGCGCGGCGGCAGCTTGATGGGCGCTGGGGTAAGGTCTTTGTAGGGGACCATGCTCAACAGGTGGTGGATACAATTGAGCCGCGCGGCGTGCTTGTCGTCGGCGTTCACGACAAACCAGGGCGACTGCCTGGTGTCGGTGTAGGCGAACATCTCGTCTTTCGCCTTGGAGTACTCCACCCACTTCTCGCGGCTGGCTAGGTCCATGGGGCTTAGCTTCCACCGCTTGGTAGGGTCCTTCAGGCGGGCCTGGAAGCGGCGCTCCTGTTCGGAATCGCTGACCGAAAACCAGTACTTGACGAGGACGATCCCCGAGCGGATCAGCATCTTCTCGAATTCCGGGCAGGACCGCAGGAACTCGGCGTATTCCTCTTCGGTGCAGAAGCCCATGACGCGTTCGACGCCCGCGCGGTTGTACCAGCTACGGTCGAACAGTACGATCTCGCCGGCCGCCGGCAGGCGCGCCACATAGCGCTGGAAATACCATTGCGTCTTTTCCCGCTCGGTGGGAGTTCCTAGCGCCTCGACGCGGCAATAGCGGGGGTTCAGCGGCTCGATGATCCGCTTGATAACGCCTCCCTTGCCCGCCGCGTCACGCCCTTCGAAGATGACGACGACCTTCAGCCCCTCGTGCTTGACCCACTCTTCCAGCTTGACCAACTCGATCTGAAGCCGCCGCATCTCCTTTTCGTAGACTCCCGGCTTGAGTTGGACGACGCCGGCGCGGGCGCGCTTCTCGTTCTTGGACATTGAGCTAATCCTAACTCCGCCGCGGCGGCAAGCGCCGGGCCATCGGTCCGGCATCGCACCGGGCGCACCGGCCCCACGGGGTCCATCGGACGATTGGGCCCGGGGGGCTAGGGCCGCCCGGTGGGCCCGGCGCATTTCAGCGGGTGAATATCTCCACGACGCCGCGATAGGTCACCACCAACGAGGCAGCCACGATGATCAGCATGGCAGCCGTGGCCAGGGGACCGTTGGCGTAAGCGCCCAGCCGCTTCCGGTCGGTCACGATACACAGGAGCAGGACTGTGACCATCGGAACAGCCAGCGTCATCAACAGCGACGATGCCACCACCAAGGGAACGGGCTTCCAATTGGTCCAAAGGACGTACATCGGGCTAACGCAGAAAATGACGAGAATCCAGCGCCGCAGCCTGCCGCGCTGTTCCGGCGTCTGCTTCCCGTTCTGGAGCGCCGCCAGGATGTCGCAGACCATCAAGGCATAGCCGGTGTTGGAGCTCATGTATGTACTGAAGACCGTGGTCCAAAGACCCACCGCCATTAACACCTTTCCGAGTTGCCCGAGGGCGACGGTGAACAACGGGACCAGATCCTCCACGTCGTTCGCCTTCAGGCCCAGCGGGCGGAGCACCGCCGCAGCGGCCATCTGAAGCGCCGCAGCGAGCAGGAAGGCTCCCAGGCAGCTCACCACAAGGTCGATGCGCTGCGTCCGTAGGTGCGAAGGGTCGCGCCAGCCCTTCGCGTAGACGAAAGCGGAGTACTTCAGGTTGTTCAGCGATCCGACGCCCGCCCCTACCAGCAGCAACAGGACCGTGCCAAGTCCAACCCCCTCGCTGCCAGAATCCGGCGGCAACGACGGGCGCGTGATCCCTTCCCAGACCAGGACGGGGTCCGGCCTCGCCAGGACCACGGTCAGCAGAACGGTCAGGCCCAGGAATAGGGCAAGCGGCTTGCAGAACCTCTCGGCCGTCCGGTAGCTGCCCAGGTACATGACGGCGAAGGCCGCCGCGCAGGAGGCCAGGGAAAACGCATCCAGGCTCGCCGGCGACTGCGCCCCGGTGAGCCATCCCAGCGCAATCCCAAGCAGCAGGACGTGATAGAGATTCGACAGGTGACGGCGCGCGACGATGGCACCGAGGAAAACCCATGGCACCCAGCGGGCGACGCGGACATACGCCGACAACATGCTTTCGCCCGTGGCGATCACGAACCGGGCGGTGGCCTCCAGCAGCACGAAGTGCGCGGCGCCGATCACCAGCAGCGTCCACAGCAAGCTGTAGCCGAAGTTGGCGCCGGCCGCTGAGTTGCTCACCAGGTCGTTGGGGCCGGCCGACGAAAGCAGGTACACAATCCCCGGGCCGATGGCCAGCAGCGAGTTCCAGAAGGTCCGGGGTTTCGCTGGTCCGGTGACTTCGGCGGTCTTCGTCACGGCCTCACCCGCGCACCGGCGGGCCGCGCTCCGCGCCGCGGCCGGATGGGATGGGTCTTGCCCGTCCCGGAAACGAACGGTTCCTCTCTCCTCACGAACAGCGTTCCGCCGGCCTTCCAGTTCTGGCTCATCATCCGGTGTCCGCCGGAGAGTGAACCGAGCGATTCCAAAGCCGCATCGACAACGGTGGCCTCCTCCAGCGCCCCCACCGCGGGGCTGATGACGATAGCCACGCGGTCGTGCCCGTCAAGTTCTTCCACCGCCAACTGGTAGTGGGCCGGCGTGCCGCCGAACCGTTTGGGCAGGACGCGTTCGACCAGATGCAACGCGTCCTCCGCCGTAAAGTGCATTCCGCCCGCCGTGAGCTTGTCGAACGCGCGGATAGTGTGTAGATGGTACGGAAAGCCGGCCGCTTCGATGGCGCACCCGCAGCGGCGCGTGCCCAGGACGCCGTAATCCCCGCTATCCACGTTTAGGAGCAACTTAGGAGAACTGGGCAGCACGCTGGTTAAGAGCAGCCGGGAGGCGCCCGACTCCGGGGAGAGGCTGCCCGGCCGGCCGATGACGGCGACCTTGCTGTGCAGCAGGTGTATCTCGTCCCGCTCCGAGCGGTTCGCGCACCCAAGCCCCAGAGTTCCCGCTTCCGACAGCGCCCAGCCGTTCACCGTCGTCGCCCCCGCCGCGCGAATCCGCTCCTCCCGCGCGGGGGTCAACGATTCCCCGCCCACCCACATGACCGTCCCGGCGATGTCCAACCCTTCGCGCTGGCAGCATTCGGCAACCCGCACCGCCGCGCTGACCGGGCAAGAAAGCACCGGCGGTGTACCGGCGGGCGTCTGCTCGGCGAGCCAGCGGGCAACGGGAATCGGGGAATCCAGCGGCACGAAAACCGGCTCCGGGATCACGCCGCCCGCCCGGCGGCCATGCCACAGCGCCACCTGCAAAAACACGAAGGACTGCCAGCGGCGCCAGCCAAAGCCCGGATTTGTCGGCGTGAACCAACGCGCCAGCGGGCGGCCCAACTTGGCCCGGCGCAACGCGTGTTTGATGGCGGAAGAGCCGGGCGGCACGGCTCGCCAGACTGCCAGCGGGCGGTCCAGAAGTCCCTGAGCCGAAAGGAACAAATGCTGCGCGGCGGTCTCGAACACAAGAAGGTCGAGATCGACCGCCAACCGGGACCTTGGGCCGGAACTCCCGCCGGTCGCCAAGTCCATTTCGCCCACCAGCAAGGGGTTGTCGAAGTCGCCGGCACGGGCAGAATACTCAAGCCCAGGCCGTCGCACTGGCACGCGCCCCTTGAACTCGTCCAGCGAGACCTGGACCCCCTCGGAGGCCAGCCGGGCGAGCGTCGATTCCACGCCGTCCCGGCGCACTGAGGCTTCAAAGTCGCCGAACTCGGCTCCGGCCCGGCGGAGCAGTGGCAGGTACGGGCTGCGAGGCTGTCCATAGACGGCCGACTTCACCAGCCGCAGGAGATTCGCCTCACGCTCGCGCAGGCTTTCCTCGAGAATCGCCGCGCAGCTCTCACCGTGGAGCGGACTCGACAGGAACTTCGGCAGGCCGCGGTGAAACCGCGCCAACATTTGAAGCGAGGCCAACACGAAAGGCAACCGTAGCGCACGGGGGGCTTCGTGTCAATGTCCGCCCCCGGTTCGAGGACGGGGCCGTGGGTGGCCAGATCGTCGAGCAGGAATCCCCTTGGGCCCGGCGCCGCCGGGCCAACCCCGCGGCCGGTTCGCCCCCGCGGCGTCCGCTTCGGGCCCGTTGGGTGTATGCTGATCCTGTTCGGGACATGGTGCGAGTTCCCGAGAACTGGCCGGTTACGCTGGCTTTGCCGCCCCGAGGGGCATGGATTTCGCGAGCCGGACATGCGGCCTGTATGCAAAAGAAAGGGAAAGGGTCGATTACGATCATGATCAAACGAGTCATAGTAGCGGCGCTGTTGACAGCGCTGGTGCTTTGCGCGCAGGCGCCGCCGGTCGCGCCCGACGCCCGGGCCGCGGCCCCGAGACGGGCCATGGTGCCGCCGGTCGTTTCACCGGAAATCCTGCCGGACAACCAGGTCACCTTCCGGCTGAGGGCGCCGAACGCCACCGAAGTCCTCTTGAACGGCGACTGGCCTAAAGGCCGCGGGGTACCGATGACCAAGGACAGCGAGGGCATCTGGTCGGTCACCGTCGGCCCGTTGACCCCCGAGATGTGGGGGTACACCTACAGCGTGAACGGCGTCACCGCTTTGGACCCAAGTAACGGCAACACCAAGCGGGACGGGACACGGATCGACAATATCCTGCTGATTCCGGGGCCGCTGTCGGACAACTACCAGATCAAGGACGTGCCGCACGGCACAGTCGCCAAGGTTTGGTACAACTCGCCGACTCTGAAGCTGACGCGCCGCGCGTACATCTACACTCCGCCGGGATACGAGACCAGCAAGCAGAAGTATCCGGTGCTGTACCTATTGCACGGCGCGGGCGGCGACGAAGACGCCTGGTTCACGCTCGGCCGCACAAGCCAGATCATGGATAACCTGATTGCGGCGGGCAAGGCCGTTCCTTTCCTGGTCGTTATGACCAACGGGAACGCCAACCAGAAGATGGCGCCAGGTTCGGGTCCGGTTCCGGGCCAGACAATGGGCCGCGGTATGGGGATGCCGGGTGCGGCTCCGGGGGCTCGGGGCGCAGCTCCGGGTGCCCCGGGTGCGGCTCCAGGCGCTCCAGGGGCGACTCCGGGCGCTCCCGGTGCGGCGCGCGGACCGATGGGGCCGTCGTTCCCCGAAAGCCTTGTGAAAGACGTCATTCCGTTCGTCGAGAAGAACTACCGGGTGATCGCGAAGAAGGATAGCCGTGCGATCGTCGGCCTATCGATGGGCGGCGGGCACACGCTGACGGCCACCAACGCGAACCCCGCCACGTTCAGCTACATCGGCGTGCTCAGCATGGGGACGCGGAACGACGTGACCAAAGAGCTGACGGCCATCAAGAACGCCGGCGTGAAGCTGTACTACGTCGGCTGCGGCATCGAAGATACCATCTGCGTCGAAGGCAGCCGTAACCTGTCGTCCTTGCTCAAGAAGGTCGGCATCAACCACGTTTACAACGAGAACAGCGGCGGTCACACCTGGATCAACTGGCGCATCTATCTGAACGAACTCGCGCCGATGTTGTTCAAGTAGGACCGCGGGCTTACGCCTCCGCGCCGCGCGCCGGGATGTGGCGTGGCGCGGATGGCTCGGCCGGGCTCCGCGCCGGTGGCTACGGACGGATTCTCGCCGCCCAGCCGCCGCCTTCGGCCAGCCGGACTTTCAAACGTGTGTCCCGCGTGACGGCTGTCTTCGTGAGTTTGTAGTCGCTGCCCACGCGGTCCGCGTTCACGCCATCTTGGTAAGCGGCCATCTGGAAAGGCCCTACCGGCAGGAACGACAGGTCGAACTCCAACTCGCGCGGCGTCCAGTTGGTCATCGCTCCGATGTACCACTCCTTTCCGCTCCGCCGCGCCACCACCACGTACTCGGCGATCTTCGCATCAAGAACGCGAGTTTCATCCCAGACGCTCGGCACCGGACCCAGGAACTCCATCGCTTCCGGCTCCCGCAGATAATTCGAGGGACTGTCGGAGAGCATCTGGAGCGGACTTTCGAAGACCACGTACATCGCCAGTTGATGGCAGCGTGTTCCCAGCGACATGGGCCGGTCGAAGACCGGCGCGAAGTTCCGCTTGGAGGCGTTGAGCATCGCGCCCGGCGTGTAGTCCATCGGCCCCAGAAACATCCGCGTGAAGGGCAGAGTCACATCGTGGAGGGGGTCGGCGTCGGCGCTCCACTTGCTGTTTTCCATGCCCTTGACGCCTTCATTGCTGATGATATTGGGCCAGGTCCGCGTGAGAAGCGCCGATCGCTGCGCCCCGTGGAAATCGACCAGCATCTTGCGCCGGGCGGCCTCTCGCGCCAAATCGTGGTAGAAGTTCATCAACGGCTGGTCGTCGCGCTGCATGAAATCCACCTTGATTCCCTTCACCCCCCATTTCTCGTACTGGTCCAGCGCGGGTTGCATCTGATCGGCCAGGGTTTTCCAAACCACCCAGAGGATGACGCCGACGTTCTTCTGCCTGCCGTAGGCAACAATCTCCTCGACATTGACGGCCGGCACCATTTCTAGGACGTTTCCAAGTTTGTACCAGCCTTCGTCGAGGATGATGTACTCGATGCCGTACTTCGAGGCGAAATCGATAAAGTACTTGTAGGTCTCGGTGTTGACCCCGCTCTTGAATTCCACGCCGTAAATGTTGTTGGCGTTCCACCAGGCCCACGCCACCTTGCCCGGTGTGCTCGAGGGAGGGTCGGCCACCTGCGCAGGCTTGGGGAGCAGCCACA
>CAZVIK010000068.1:7932-17742 GCA_964627045.1 uncultured Solibacteraceae bacterium
TTTTTCCCCCTATTTTTATTCCCCCCCGTTAATTTTTTTGGGGTTAACCACTGCCCCCCCCCACTTGCCCGTTTGATCCAGGAAGTGTCGGCCACCTGCGAAGGCTTGGCGAGCAGCCACACCAGGGAGTTCGTGATGAGCTCGCCGTCTTTTTCCGCGATGCCCAGAATGCGCCACGGATAGGTCCGCGTGCCGCGTGTCCGCGCGATGTAATCGGCCGGCTCCGTTACGCGGAGGTCGCGGTCGGGCTTCAGCGCTTCCTTGAGCGGGTACGGCGGGAACACCGCCTCCAGTCCGGCGGCGCCGGTTCCGCGAAGCCACAGCCCGGGATAATCCTCCACGTCGGATTCGGCGATGGCGACCTTCACGCCGCCCGCCTCCACAACCGCTGGCAGCGTGGCGATCGCCTTCGGCGTGATCGCGCTGAGCTTCTGCGGCGTGTACTTGCGTTCGTTGTGCGAGAAGAAGCTCTCTTCCTGCGGATAGTAGACCGTGTAGTCCGCCGCGAAGCGGAACACCGCCTCTTCGCCGGCGACCTGCACCTGCGCTTGCGGCAGCGAACTCTCCAGGCGGTAGGCCACCCCCTCGTTGTAGGCTCGGAACGTCACGGCGAAGCCGTCTTCGCCCTCGATGTGGAGTTCGTTGTAGCTCTCGCGAATCGCCGCCGACTTCTGCCGCACCACGGGCTCCAGGACGCGGTCCACGCTCTGCCGATTCGCGGCGCGCACCTTGATGCCGCGCCCCAAGCGGGCCTGATCGACGCGGATCGACGCCGTGGAATCCCGCAACACGGCGGCGCCGTTCACGAGCACGTCGTATTGCAGCGTTTCCGCCGCGCGAATCCGCACCTCGATTCGCTTGTCGGGCGAGGACAGCGTGTAGCTGGACTGGGCGGCTGCGTGCGCCGCCGTCCAAAGTAAGAGCACAAACAGAAACGGGGACTTTTCCAGGCGTGCGGTCACACCAGCACCCTCTCTTTCGGCGTCAGGCCCGCGTAAAAAAAGGACGTTGTACGGAACCCGACAGATCAGGGTAACCCAGATCCGGCACGCCCGGATACCGCCGCGTCAGGACTTCGGCACGCGGAAGCCGATTCGCGCGGGCTTCCGTCCGGCCTGAACCTTCATAACTTTGCAGACCAGGACGACGCCTTCCGGCGCGGCGACCACGCGCGTCGTGTTGTTCGCCGCATCCAGGCCGGACATTACGAACACCTGCCAGGACGGCACAATGAAATCGAGTACCCGGATGGACTCCCCGGCGCCGCGAACCGTGACGACCAGTTCCTCGTCGTCCTTGCAGGCCTTTTGCATCGCCGACACCTGGCCCAGAATCGCCGCCCCAAGACTTTCCGGCTTGACCGGCGCGGGTTCGGCGGCGACGCTATCGACCAGCGCCTGCTGCGCCAATTGCTTGGCGATCTCCCCCAGTGCCATTGGTTCCCTCCAGCCGGGTGCCGCTAGACGTGCGCGAGACTACCGCGGCGGCAACCCGGCCCAGGGCCCCGCCGCGGCAAGCTCATGCGTGCGAACCCGCGCGCTTCAGCGGTACTTCGGAAACAGTTCCTTCAACCGGGCCCACGCCGCCGCACGCGCTTTTTGATTGGGCTCGGTGGCGTCGGGCTGCGCGCCGGCGCGCATGAAGCCGTGGGCGGCGCCGTCGTAAATCACGCTCTCAAACGACTTCCCCGCCGCCTTCATCTGCTCCGCCGTGGCCGGGATGCTCGCATTGACCCGCGCGTCGGCTCCGCCGTAGAAACCATAGATGGGCGCCTGGATCCTCGCGATTGCAGCCGCGTCCGGGCCGGTGCCGTAAAAGACGAATCCGGCGTCGATGTCCTTGCGGTTGGTGGCGAAGCTGAAGGTCTGCGATCCGCCCCAGGAAAAGCCGGTGACACAGACCTTGCCGTTGCAGCCGGGCAACTTGCGGGCGTAATCGACCATCGCGCTCAGATCGGCCGTGATCTGGTCCGGGCTCAAGCTGCGGATCGCCTCGCCAACCTTGTCGGCCGGGATGTCCTTGGTGCGCCCGCCGTTGGCGCCGAGGCCGGAAAGCAGATCGGGCGCGATCGCCAGGAAGCCGATCGCAGCGAACTCGTCCGTCACGCTCTCCACCCAATCGGTCATCCCGAAGATCTCGTGAATCACCACGATGGCCGGAGCCTTGCCCTGCCCCTGCGGATGGGCCACCAAGGAATCGACCGACCGGTTCCCGTACTTCACCGATACCCACTCGCGCTTGCGCGGTGAAGCATCCACCATCTTGCGCGCCCAATCCTGAGCGCCCAGTTGCGATGCACCGATCCCGGCCGCGGCGACACCCATGACGCTGCCCTCCAGAAACCCTCGTCTCGATACGGTATGCATTTTCTCCGTGCTCCTCTCCAACGGAATCCGAAGGACACCTCGACGCCGTCCGGCGTCCTGGCGGTGCCCACATCCTGTATTCTCCGACGAGGAGACCCGGCGGCACAAGCGAATTCGAAGTTTCCGGTCCGCGACGCTCATTTCCGTCCGCCTCGCTGCTGTTTCGCCGCCGGCGGGGTTACGCCGCGCCGCAGCACTTCTTGTACTTGCGGCCGCTGCCGCACGGGCACGGATCGTTGCGGCCGGCCTTGGGCTGCGTGGAATGAAACCCCGGCTGCGGACCGAGGCGTCGCGCGGCCAGCCGCCGGATCGGCTCGCGGCTGTGCAGGAAAAACCGTTTCAGTCCGGCGCACAGGTAGTTGAGGCCGGGCTCGCCGTCCGGCGTCGTCTGGAAGCGGTATTTGGGACAACCCCCATTGCACTGAGCCAACACTTCGCATTCGCGGCAATAACGGGGAAGCGTGTCGCGCTTGGCGTCGCCGAACGCCCGTTGCGCGGGGCTGTCCACCAACTCGGCCAAAGGCGTCTCGCAGATATTTCCCAGGCAGTGCTCCCGGTCGACGTAATGATCGCACGGGAAGAAATCGCCGTTATGTTCGAGGACCGGAATCTGTCCGCAGGTCTCGAGAAAGACGCACTGGGAATGCTCCATGCCCAGGGCCGGGCGCGCAGCCTCCTCGAAGGTCTGAACGGCGATGCGATCGGTGTCGCGCGACATCCACTCGTCGAACATCTTGCACAGGAATGCGCCGTAGTCCTCCGGCGACGGCGTGTGCGGCGTGACGCGCCCGGTTGCGGGCTCCCGTTCCACCACCGGCAGCAGTCCCAGATAAGTGCCGCCGATGTCTCGAAAGTGGCGGTACACGTCCAGCGGGCGGCGCACGTTGAGGCTGTGCACGACGCACAGAACGTCGATACCGACGCCGTGTTTGCGCAACCGTTCGTATCCCCGCATCGCCTGGCGGTAGGTCGGCTGTCCTCCGCGCGTGACGCGAAAGGCGTCGTGCAGTTCCGCCGGCCCATCCAGGCTGATGCCCACGTGGAACCGCTCCGCCGCCAGGAACCGGCACCATTCGTCGTCCAGCAGCACGCCGTTGGTCTGCATCCCGTTGCGGACGGTCCAACCCGCGGGCTTGTGCTTCCGCTGGAGTTCCACCACCCGGCGGAAGTAGTCCAGGCCGAGCGTGGTCGGCTCGCCTCCGTGCCATGAGAAATCGACCGAGGGCCCGGGCGCGGCGGCGAAGTGTTGGACGATGTAGGCTTCCAACAGGGCCTCGGACATTCGCGGGGCCGGCGAATCGGGATAAAGGCTCCGCTTGCCAAGGTAGTAGCAATAGTGGCAATCGAGATTGCTCACCGCGCCCGCCGGTTTGACGAAGATCTGGAATTCCCGCGCTGCCATGCCCAACCGGCGATCCGGTCACCCACGATTGTACATCCGCTCTTTCGGCGGGGCAGCAAATTTGAAAATGCCGGAACGTGCACTGTGCATCCTTGCCGCAGCCGGATTTGCGCTCAAAAGGAAAGAAGCGACGCGCGGACCGAAACGCCATCTAACGTCGAAGGTCCGCCGTTTGGAGTTCATGGGAAGAACCGATCGGTCGTGAATGAAAGCGTTTTTGACCGGGAGGTCGATATGACAAAGCGTATGGCCCGAGTGCTTTTTGCCGCGGCCTTGGCCGTGGCGATTTCCGCCCCGTTAGCGGCTCAGTCAACCCATCTGGCGGTGAACGTGCCGTTCGAGTTCAACATCCACTCGACGGTCCTTCCCGCGGGAGAGTACCTGTTTCGTTGATCGTGTTGCGGAGCCTCGATGGAATGGCGGGCGCCGTGGTGTTAACGACGAGCGGCCGAACGTCGGAAAAAGAGAGTGGCGCGGCCGCCCTGACCTTCCACCGTTACGGAGACAGCTACTTCTTGTCGTCAATTCGGAACGGGTTCACGGGAATTGCAAACACCGTGCCGGCGACCCGCCGCGAGGAGGAGCTCCGCCGGACGGCAACCGAGCAAAAGTTCGAGGTGACCGCCTACCTTGCGCGCCGCTAAATTCGGCTTCGCTCGATCGAGGCGCGACCCCGCGGCCGCGCCGCGATTCTCTGATTTTCCGTTTCTGTGCTGTGGCGTGTGTTGGCCGCTCCGGGTCCCGCCCGCGTAAGGCGCACACCCGGGCTCAGTCTCGGACGTTCCCCGCGCAGCCCCGAATCGCCGCGCGCGCCACGATGCCCAGCTTTTCCCACGCCGTAAGGCGAATGTGCTGTGAATACACGTCGAACCCCGACGCTTCAATCTTTTCGAGCAACCGGCGGTAAATCTCGATGAGCGCCCACAGGCAGGCCCGATTGCGCGGCGCCACCAACCCGAGCAACTCGGGAGCGGCGGCGTAATATTCCCGCGCTCGCGCCGCCTGCACGCGCAGCAACTCGACGCCCTGGTATCGCGCCCGGTCTTCCTGCGGCAGGTAGTCCCGGCCTCTCCCGGCGTCTTCTTTCTGGTCTCGCAGGATGTTGGTCAACTGAAACGCGACGCCGCACCGCTCGGCCAGTTCCAGCGCCCGGGGCGACTCGAAACCGAGCACGTGCACCACGCACTGTCCCACCACGCCCGCCACACGATAACAGTAGCGGTAGAGGTCGTCGAACGCCTCGAACCGCACCGGGCCGAGGTCGGAGGTCACGCCCGCGATCATCTCGTGGAAGTACTCGTGCGGGATGGCGAACCGGCGCACGGTGTCGGAAAACGCCGGCCAGACCGGATGGTCCGGGGGCGCCCCCGCCAGCGCCCGGTCCATCTCGCCGCCCCACCGCTCCAGCGCGGCCCGCGCCTGGGAGGCGTCCTCCGCGTCGTCGCTCAAATCGTCGCACCGGCGCATGAAGGCGTATAGCGCGCACATCGCGTCGTGCTCGGCGCGCCGCAGCAGCACAAATGAGTAGTAGAAATTGCGCGCGCGGCGTCGCGTGATGCGGCGGCAGTAGGCGTAAGAGGCGGCCGTCGAGTGGCTCATGCGGCGTGCCGGAAGGCCGCGCGAGCGGCCGTCGAAAGAAAAATCCAGGTGCGTTCGAGCCGCGCGATGCGCGGGCGGCGTGCGAACACGTCGTAGTCCTGCCGTTCGATCTTCTCGAGAATCCGCATCCCGCCGCGGCTGAACAGCTCGATGTCCACCGCCAGCCGCCGGTCCACGCTCCGCACCAGCGGAAGCCCTTCTTCGAAAAACCGGCGGGCCACGCCGACGGCCTCCCGAAGCGCCGCGCGAAACCCCGGCGTGGCGCTGCGCTCCAACACTTCGCTCTCCGTCGAGCCGTGCGACGCCAGCAGATCCAACGGAAGATAAATCCGGCCGCGGTCAAGATCCGGCGATACGTCCTGCCAGAAGTTCGCCAGTTGCAGTGCCGTGCACGTCGCGTCGGAGAGCCGCCGGCGCTCCTCGTCGCGATAGCCGCACAAACACAATACGAGCCGGCCCACCGGGTTGGCCGACCAGCGGCAGTAAGCCAGCACCTCGTCCCAGTTGCGGTAGCGGCGCACCGTCTGGTCCTGCACGAAGGCGCGGATCAGGTGCTGAAACGGCTCCGCCTGCAACTCATGACGGGCCACGGTCTCCCGCAAGGCTACGAACACGGGATGCGAGGCCTCCCCGGCGAACATCCGGTCCAGTTCCCCGCCCCACCATCCAAGCAGCCGAAGGCTTTCCGCGGAGTCGCCGATCTCGTCGCCCAGGTCGTCCGCCCAGCGGCAGAACGCGTAGAGGTTGGCAAAATCCTGCCGCAGGCGGCGCGGCAGCAGGAGACTGACGACGTGGAAATTCTCGTAGTGGCTGGAAGCGAGCCACGCGGCGTAAGCCTCGGCCTCCGCAAGCGGCCAGGCGCGCGTGAGCGGCCCCGTGGAATGGACGAACTCACGCGGCGGAAGGAAACAAGAAGCGGAATCCACGTCTTCTACAGGGTACCGGAAACCGCAGCCGGTGCGCTCAGGGAAGCGATGCCGTAACCGCTCCCGCTCACGCGGTCCGCGCCGCCGGAGACGGCCCGGCGCGTGAAATCAGGACGCCCGCCGCGACCACTACAACGCAGCCGATCACGTTATACCAGAGGAAGGCCACCGGAACCTTCGTGAAGAAGCAGGCCAGCACCACGGCCTCGCCCACAATCACGCCCCAGAAGGCACCCCGCGCGTTCACACGCGGGAAGAAAAACGCCAGCACGAACGCGCCGAGCATCGCCCCGTAAAAAAACGACCCCAACAGGTTCACGGTCTCGACCAGCGATCCTTGCCCTTTGGCGAACTGCGCCGTCAGCACCGCGTAGACTCCCCACAACACGTTGGCGCCGCGCGACGCGCCCAAGTAGTGGTGGTCGGAAGCATCGCGGCGGATGTGCCGCTTGTAGACATCGATCACGCTGACCGTCGCCAGCGAACTCATCTCGGCTGAAATGGCCGCCATGGTCGCGCCGAAGATCACCGCCAGGATCAATCCCACCAGGCCCGCCGGCAGGTGGCGCGTCACAAAGGTCAGGAAGATGTAGTTGGTGTCGTTGAGTCCCTTGGCGCCGCCGGCCTTTTCGACCAGCTTCACGCTTTCCCGCCGCGCGCTCTCCAGTTCCCGCTGCGCCGCCGCGTACTTTGCCAGGCCCTCCCTCCGCGCTTCGGCATCGCCCGACCGCCGCGCCGCCACAAGTTGATCGGCCGCCGCGCGCCGGCTGTCGAAGGCGGCATCGTACCGGCGCGCCACCGGCTCGAAGTCCGGGCGCATCGCGGGCGACTCGATCCGCGCCAACTCCGTGCGCTCAAACAGCATCGGCGGCTTGACGTAGATGTAGAACACGAAGACCATCGCCCCGATGAACAGGATGAAGAACTGCATCGGGACCTTCGCCATCCCGTTGAACAAAAGGCTCAGGCGGCTCTGCGCCACGCTCCGTCCCGTCAGGTAGCGCTGCACCTGCGACTGGTCGCAGCCGAAGTAGGCGAGCGCCAGGAACATCCCGCCGATCAACCCGCTCCACAGGTTGTAGCGGTCGTTCCAGTCGACATTGGTGGTGACGGCGTTTAACCGGCCGGCGGCGCCGGCCAGCGACACGGCATCCAGGAACGATACGTGCGACGGCAGCAGCATCACCGCCGCGATCAGCGCCGCCGCCAGCCCCGCCGTCATGATGATCATCTGCTGGAAATCCGCCCAGGCGACCGCCTTCACCCCTCCCAGCGTCGTGTAGAGCACCGCCACCGCGCCCATGATAAGAATGGTGATCTTGTCCGGCCAGCCCAGAATCACCGTTAGCACCACGGCCGGCGCGTACAGCGTAATTCCGAGTGCGAAACCACGTTGGATGAGAAAAATCAGGCTCACCAGCCCGCGCGTCTTCGCGTCGAATCGCTGCTCCAGGTATTCGTAGGCGGTGTAGACCTTAGCGCGGTGGAAGATGGGGACGGCGGTCGCGCTCAGAATCACCATGGCCAGCGGCAGCCCGAAATAGAACTGCACGAAGCGCATCCCGTCGACGTAACTCTGGCCCGTGGTGGAAATGAAGGTGACCGCGCTGGCCTGCGTCGCCATGATGGACAGCGCCATGGCGTACCACGGCATCGTCTTGCCGGCCAGCAGGAACTTGTCGACGCTGTTGGAGCCGCGCCCGCGCCAGATGCCGTATACCACCATCAGGCCGAGCGACGCGCACAGCACCAGCCAGTCGGCCGTCCTCAAGGCGCGAACCTCCGCGCAAACAGGTGGAACATCACGATCAGCAGCGCCAGCCAGCCGAGCACCGCCGCGTACAGACGCCGCCAGCTACCCAGGATGGGAGGCGGTTCCTCGTTCGTCATGGCGTGGACTTGCCCGCGCTCAGGAAATTGGCGAAGATCCGGTAGGCGCCCGGCACCCCCGCCGGCAGTTCCCGGAACATGGAGAACGCCGTGAAGACGAATGCGCCCTTGCCGCGCCGCGCGTAGAGCGTGATTCCCTGCTGCGGCGCCTCGCCGGGATCGTGCGACTCAAACAACGGCGTGTACTGCTTGTCCCACTGCGAAGCGAAGTACAGCCCGCGCTCCTGAATCCATCCCTCGAAATCCTCGCCGGTAATCCGGTTCGGCGAATTCACCAGCGGGTGCTTGGGGTCTAGGATGACCACCTCGGCGTCCGATTTCGTCGTAAAAACCGCTTTCAAAATCCACCACCAGCGTGCCGCCGCGCTCGACGTATTCGATCAGGCGCTGCTGGTTGGCAAAAAGGTCGGGCCGCACGTTGTAGGCGCGCACGCCGGTCACGATCGCGTCGAAGCGGCCCAGGTCGCCCCGCGCCAGGTCCTGCGCCGAGAGCAGGGTGACCTCACACCCAATCTGGCGCAACGCTGCCGGGACCTCGTCGCCGGCGCCCATCACGTACCCGATCCGCGTCGCCAGCGTGCGCACGTCGGCGCGTATCAACCGGGCCGACGCCGGCGGGAACACCGTCTGCGGCGGAATCCCTTCGTGCGCGATCACCCGCACGCCGCTTGACACGTTTCGCCCACCGACGGCCGCCACCGCCCGCACTTCGCCCGTGAAGCCCCCGGCGGGCGGGGTAAGGGTAAAGCTCAGCGCAACCTCTTCGCCAAGCGATGCCAGCCGGAAGGCCGCCGACCCCGGCTGCACGCGCCAGCCCTGCGGGACTTCCAGGCGGACTTCCCCCTCGGCCTTCTCGACGTTCGAGGCGACCTGAACCTCGACGATTTTCGGTTTCGCGTCCGGGAACAGGAACACCGAATCCGGCAGGCGCAGCGCCACCGGCGGCGCCACCACCAGCGGCCGCGTCGTTTCGCCGTCCACGCGATCGACGTAGCGCCTTACCACGGGTCGCACAAACTCGAGTTCCTGCGAATCGGCCTGTATGCGAACGCGCGCCTGAAGCACCGGCGGCGTCTCGGCCATCCCCACAAGTAGCGGATCGTCGATGGCGAACGTGAACCCGTTGGACGGCTGGCGCAGCCAATACGGCTGCGAGTACGGCTGATTCTCCGGGACCCGGATGGTCAGTGCGCGCCTCAGCGGCTGGTTGTAGGCCAGCGGTTGGGCCGCGGCATCGGTGGGAGTTCCGGCGATCCCTTCGAGCGTCACGCTCTTCAGCGACAGCGGGAACCGGCTGCGATTGGTCGCTTCCAGGTTCACCGTCAGGCTTTCACCGGGAGTCGTCATGTGGCGCTCGGTGGCCGCGTCCAGGTACAGCCCGGCACACAGGGCCACCGCTTCATCCAATTCTGCGATCTTCAGCGCAGCCCATGGGTCTTTGATGGCGGCGATCAACGGTCGCGCCTTGAGCAGCAGCGGGATCGTCTTTTCGGGAGCCTCCGGAATGAAGGTCCGCGCCGCTTCGGCGAGAATGGCCGCCACCGCGGCGCCTCCAGGCAGGCGGTTCCATGTCGTGTCGATCCCCTCGAAGGCATCCGAGGCGGCCGGCGCGCCGTCCAGCACCGAC
>CAZVIK010000069.1:0-9648 GCA_964627045.1 uncultured Solibacteraceae bacterium
GAAACCCTCCTTATCGGCGTCCAGGATCGCCACCAGGGAGACCTCGGGCAGGTCCAGGCCCTCGCGCAGAAGGTTGACGCCGATCAGGACGTCGAACTCGCCCTTACGGAGGTCGCGCAGGATCTTGATGCGGTCCAGCGTGGCCACCTCCGAGTGCAGATAGGCGCACTTCACACCGGCCTCGGAGTAGTACTCGGCCAGGTCCTCGGACATGCGCTTGGTGAGCGTGGTGACCAGCACACGCTCGTCCCGCTCGGCGCGAGCGCGGATTTCGCGCAGCAGGTCGTCCACCTGGCCGCGTACGGGCCGCACCTCCACTTCCGGATCGATCAGCCCGGTGGGGCGGATGATCTGCTCGACCACGACGCCGGCCGACTTGGTCAGCTCGTAGGGCCCGGGCGTGGCGGAAACGTAGACGACCTGGTTGACGCGGTGCTCGAATTCCTCGAAGGTGAGCGGGCGGTTGTCCAGCGCGCTGGGCAGGCGGAAACCGAAGTCCACCAGCGTTCCCTTACGCGAGCGGTCACCGTGGAACATGCCGCGGACCTGCGGCACGGTCTGGTGGCTCTCGTCGATGAACAGGAGCGAGTCCTGCGGCAGGTAGTCGAGCAGCGTCGGCGGCGCTTCCCCGGCCAGGCGGCCAGAGAAGTGACGCGAGTAGTTTTCGATGCCGTGGCAGAAGCCGATCTCGCGAATCATCTCCAGGTCGAACAGCGTGCGCTGGCTCAGGCGCTGCGCCTCCACCTGCTTGCCCTGCTTTTCCAGTTCGTGCCGCCACCAGTTGAGCTCCTCGCGGATGCTCGCCATGGCCTTCTCCCGCGTCTCGGCGCTCATCACGTAGTGGGTCTTAGGGTAGATGGGAAGGCGCAGGTAGGTTTGGCGCACCTGGCCGGTGAGCGGGTCGATGCGCGAAAGGCTTTCGATTTCGTCGCCCCACAATTCGATGCGATAGGCGTCGTCGTCGTAGGTGGGGAGAAGCTCGATGACGTCGCCGCGAACGCGGAACGTGCCCCGGCGGAAGTCGCTGTCGTTGCGCTCATAGAGGATTTCCACCAGTCGCCGGAGGATCTGCTCGCGCGAGACCTTCTGCCCTTTCTCGAGCATGAGCAGCATGCCGTAGTAGGCCTCGGGCGAACCCAGGCCGTAAATGCAGCTCACGCTGGCGATGATGACGCAATCGCGGCGTTCGAAAAGCGACTTGGTGGCCGAGAGGCGCAGCTTGTCTAGCTCGTCGTTGGTGGTCGCCTCCTTTTCGATGTAGACATCGCTGGACGGAATGTAGGCTTCCGGCTGGTAGTAATCGTAGTAGCTTACGAAGTACTCGACGGCATTGGAGGGAAAGAACGTCCGGAACTCGTGGTAGAGCTGCGCCGCCAGAGTCTTGTTATGGGCCAACACCAGCGAAGGCCGCGCCACGCGTTCGATGACCTTGGCCATGGTGAACGTCTTGCCGGAGCCGGTGACGCCGAGAAGAACCTGGTGCTTTTCGCCGTCGGCCAAGCCGCGTACCAGTTGATCGATGGCCTGTTGCTGGTCCCCGCGCGGCTGGTAATCGACCCCGAGGCGAAAGCTCATAGTCCGAGTATACCGGCTGGATTCCGGGCGGCCCGAGATCTCTCGCGGCGCCGCGCGCGATTACGTTTTTGGGGATCGGGGTCTCCCCCGTTTTTTAGCCTAGAGCCTTTTATTGGGATTTGGGGTGGTGCGCCTGGAGTGATTCGAACACCCGACCTTCTGGTTCGTAGCCAGACGCTCTATCCAACTGAGCTACAGGCGCGCAAACATCAGTTTAGCAGAAATCGGGCGAAGGGCCACGTGGCGGGCGTCGCGGTATCCGGGGCAGAATTGAGGCATGGGTCTTTCGGCGCGGCGAGCGAATCTCTGGGCGAGACAGGTCATCGCCCGCAAGGTGCTCAAGGCGGCCGCCCCTTTGATCATCCTCGCCGCCAGGCTGTGGCGCGCCCTGTTGTTTCGAACGACCTTCATCGGAATTACCGGGAGCTTGGGAAAAACCACCACCAAGGAAACCCTGGCGGCAATCTTCGCGGCGCAGGCGCCCACCTACCGGACGCGCGGAAATCAGAACGGCGGGCTCATGCCGGCCATCAACCTGTTGCGGGTGCGGCCCTGGCACCGGTTCGCCGTGTTTGAATTCGGCATCTCGAAACCGAATCAGATGGGCCACATAGCGGACTTGGTCCGGCCCCATCTCGCCATCGTTCTCGGCCTAGCCCGCGTGCACACCAAGGGCTTCAAGGACCGTGCTGAGTACGCAGCGGAAAAAGCCGCCCTGCTTCCGCACGTGGCCGGCGGCGGCACGGTGTTGCTGAACGCCGACGATGCAGCCCAGCGCGGCTTCGAGGCGCCGGCGGGAGTGCGCGTGCTGCGTTTCGGCCTGACGGAGGGAGCCGACTATCGGGCGGAGGCGATCACGGCGTCGTGGCCCGACCGGCTTGCGTTTCGGATCGAGCGCAAGGGGCAATCCTGGCCGGTGCAAACCCAGTTGTTGGGTTCCCACTGGGCGCCCTCGATCCTGGCGGCCGTGGCGGCGGCCGAGCAGTGCGGCATACCGGTCGAGAAGGCTGCCGCTGCCGTGCGGGACGCGCGGCCCTACGTAGCCCGCCTCGAACCGGTGACGCTTCCCAACGGCGCCACGATCATTCGCGACGACTATAGTTGTTCGGTCGACGGGTTCCAGGCCGGTCTCCGATTTCTGAGGGAGGCGCGAGCGCTCCGGCGTATGCTGGTGTTTTCCGACGTCTCGGATTCCGAGGTAAATCGCCGAAGCCGCCTCCGGCAACTGGGAACTGCCGTGGCCGGCTGGCTGGATCTGTTGGTGTTGTCCGGTCACGATTCGGCCTACGGGAGGCGCAAGGTCATCGAATCCGGCATGGCTCCGGAGGCGGCGTTCGCCTTCGAAACGCTACGCGAGACCAGCGAGTTCCTGCGCCGCGAACTCCGCCCGGAGGACCTGGTGCTGCTGGCCGGAAGGACCTCGGACCACGTCACGCGGGTCTTTTTTGCGCAAGCCGGTTCGGTACAATGCTGGCGCGAGCCGTGTCCGAAAAAGTGTTTGTGCGACGGGTGTTGGGAGTTGGGCTTTGCGCCCGACGGCAGCTTTGTTCCGCCGACGGCGGGCCGGATCGTCTAGGAAAGCCGCTGGATCGTTCCGCCGGGCAACAGGCGCAGGCGCACGCCGCGCCACTCGACGGCGTCGCCGGCGAGCCCGCACAACCAGACGCCGAAGCCCCACAGATCGCGCAACGGGACCAGCGGGAGAAGACGGAGCGCTTCGCGGCTGCGAAGCACGCCCCACCCCGTAAGCAACCCGGAGAGCATCCGCAGCGCCAGCAGTCCCGTCGCGGCCCACGAGGCGCCGGCCAGGAACGCCAGCACGGCCCACAGGCTGGCGTTGGCGAGCGGCAGTCCCAGGTATGCGCCGCGCGAAATGCGGATGGTGCGGGCCCAGCGAACCTGGTGACGCCAGACCTCGCTCCAGGAGCGTCCGGAAAGCGCGGTCTCGACGGCCACCCGCGCCAGGACCACCTTCATCCCGGATTGTGTGATTCGCTTGCCCAGTTGGTAGTCGTCGGCCAGGTAGTCCGCCAACGCCTCGAAGCCCCCGGCGCGGCGGAGGTCCTCGGCCCGGAACAAAAGCGTGGAACCGAGCGCGAACTCCCGCACGCCGGCCAGCGGGGCCACCAGGACACCTGGCGCGAAGTCCGTCGCGATGCCCAAGGCCTCCCAGCGGCCGGGCCAGTGATCCGCCGTGGCGCGGTAAAGGCAGGTGACCAAGCCAACGGCCGGGTCTTCCAGCCATCCGGCCAGGCGGCGTAGGTAATCCGGCGGCACGCGTATGTCACTGTCGTTGACCAACCACAGAGGGTGGCGCGCCTCCTTGGCCAAATCGATGAGGGCGCCGACTTTCCCGTTGGGAGCGTTGGTTGAGACCATCACCAGGCGGACACGGTCCGGGAACTCCTGGACCAGACGCCGGACTTCGGGGAGCGCCGGGTCGGCCGGGTCGGACGCGCCGAACAGGACCTCGTAAGAAGGGTAGTCCAATTGGGCGTGCGAACGGACGGCTTCGCCGAACCGGGGGTCCAAGCCGCGCAGCGGCTTCAGGATCGAAACCGGGGGCAAGGCCGAGGGCGCGGGGTCGCGTTTTGTCAGGTGTTTGATGGAGGCGGCAATCGCCATCAACTGGTAGGCGGCCGCCGCTGCGACGATGAGCAGAACGGCGATCACAGCGCCACCAACGCTACCCCGCAGGCGACCATCAGCGCCCCGGCCCAACGCTTCCGGCTGATCCGCTCTTTGAGGATGTACCTGGCGAGAATCGTTTCCAAAACGTAAGTGGCGGCGGTGGCCGGTACGGCGAAGCTCAAGTCGGCGGTCTTGAGCAGCGTCAGGAAGGCGAAGAACGAGACGGCCATGAACGCGATCGAGGCCAGCACGTGCAGGTTGCGGGCGACGCGAGCCAAGGCGCGGCCCAGGGCCGTGGGCCGGAAATCGCGGATCTCTCCGTGCCGCTTCATGGCGACGGTTTGCAACAACTCGCCGAGCGTCGTCGATACCACGATGATCGCCACCAGGAGCCACTTCATTGGCCGCGATCCCCATCCATCGGGCCCGGCGTGGTGCGAACCGGCGTGCCGCCGACAAGGAAGACGCCCAGAACGATGAGGGCCACTCCGGTCCACCGGCCGGCCGAGACGCGCTCGGCCAGAAAGACCCGCCCCATCAGGGCCGTCAGAACGTAGCCGAGGGCGGTTACGGGAAGCACGTAGCTGAGGTCGGCCCAACTCAGCAGCGCCATGCGCGAGAGCATCCAGAGGATCAGCAGAGAGACGCCCAGAAGAACCCAGGGGTTCAGCAGCGCCGAGAGCAAAAAGCCTTCGCCCGCGCCGCTCTTCATGCCGCGGCTCAGAAAGAAGTTGCCGAGCACACTCGAGAGGATCACGACGGCGGCGACCAGCCGGGTCCTGAACCGGAGCCGCTCGGGCGGGGTGTTCATGGGCGTGCGTCGTCCTGGGGCGGCGCGGCGGACTTCTGCTCCCTTACGAACCGTTTTCGCTTGTGTCGCAGGGAGAGGTATTCGCGGGCCTCTTTGTAGAGGCGGCGGCGTTCGTTGGAATCGAACATGGCCCGGCGCACGATGCGCCAGGCGACGCGGGGGCGGAAGTAGTATTCGCCGTAGAAACGCTCGACCCAATCGACCAATTCGGCGCGGTCCAGCCCCGGATAGATGATGTTCGGAAGCTGGTGGCCGGACTCGTCGGTCATCGAATCGATGGTGATGAGCCCGTTGCGCTGGACGTAGTCGTAGAACTCGGTTCCCGGGTAGGGATGCGCGATGGAAACCTGGATGGTCTCGACATCGAGCCGCTTGGCGAAGTCCACGGTGCGCTGAAGGCTTTCCCGCGTTTCACCGGGCAGGCCGACGATGAAGTCGCCGTGGATGGCCAGGCCGAGCTTGCGTGCACTCTCGGTGAAGCGCAGCGCCATCTCGACGGTGGCGCCCTTCTTGATGTTCTTGAGAATCTGCGGGTCGCCCGACTCGTAGCCGACGATCATCAGGCGGCAACCGGCCTCCTTCATGGCCTTGAGCGTGTCGTAGTCCGTGGTGACGCGCGAGGTGCACGACCAGGTGATCTTCAGTGGCTTCAGGGCGGCGCAGACTTCTAGAGTGCGCGCCTTCTGGTAGTTGAAGGTGTCGTCGTCAAAGAAGATCTCCCGCAGGCCGGGGAAGGTCTCCCAGGCGTAGCGGGCTTCACTCGCGACATCAACCGCCGAGCGCCTGCGCCAACGGTGGCCGGAGTGCGTCTGCGGCCAAAGGCAAAAGGTGCACATGGCCGGACAGCCGCGCGAGCTGTAGAACGCCACGTAGGGATGGAGCAGGAACGGCACGTTGTAGCGCGTGAAATCCAGGTCGCGCTGGTAGGTTCGGGTGACCCAGGGGAGTGCGTCGAGGTCTTCGATCGCCGGCGCCTCCGGGTTGTGGGCGAAGCCGCCGTTGGCGCGAAAACTGGCGCCGGGCAATTCGGCGAAAGGCCTGCCGTTGGCATAATCGACTACCTGGCGATCGAACTCGCCGCGCACGACGAAATCGATGGCGCGCGAGGAGGCCAAGACCCGTTCCGGTTCGACGGCCACCGGCGGGCCGACGAAGGCGACCTTCAGCGCCGGGTTGAGGTCCTTCATGCGCTCGGCGATCTGAATGTCCACGTGCAAGCCCGGGGTCGAGGTGAATAAAACCAGGAACTCGAAGTCGCGCGCCATGGCCACGGTCTGGTCGATGGTGATCTTGTGCGGTGGGGCGTCGACGACCCTGCTATCGGCGAGCATTCCACCCGGATAGCAGAGCCACACCGGATACCAGTAGGATTCGATCTCGCGCGTGGCGGGCCAGCGTGAACCGGCGCCGCCGTCAAATCCTTCAAACGAGGGCGGATTGAGGAGGAGGGTCCTCATGGGGCCTTACTTTGAGTGTAAGGCACGCGGGAGCGGGTGACCAAGGAACGGCCCTGTCCCAGTGTACGCAACGAAAACGCGTGGACTTCAGCGCGCGGTCTCGCCCGACAACGTCTTTTCGATCGCTGCGGTCCTGGCGCGGCGCTCGGCGCTCCAGGAGGACGGGTCGGAGAACAGCGGGTCGGCGGGCTTGGCCGGGTAGGCGTATTCCGGGTCGGTGCCGTCTTTTTGCTGGATCATCAGGCGGTAGTTGGCGTCGGTCTCAAAGGTTGTGGCCCAGCGGGAGAACTCGTAGGGCTGCTGGTCCGGGAACGCGATCCCCGATCCCGTCCGGAGCGCCGCCTGCGGACCGTAGTAGAGGTGCGTCAGTCCCACGCCTTTGCCGGCGGCGGCCAGCAGGCTGAAATTCACGTCGGTGGTCAAGTCGTTGAACGTCGGGCGATCATACGGGTCGGAGGTGTCCTGCCAGTCCATCGGGCTGTCGCCCCAGGAGTAATCCCAGTTCCAACTCTGTTCCTGGCGGGCCGGGCCATAGGTGCGCAGGTGCGGGTAGTTGGTGCGCGCCAGCAGGCCTTCCCAGGTCGTGCCGTAGTCCAAGGTGAATACGTAACCGGCCTTGAGGATCCGGCCGGCGCCTTGAATGAAACTCTCCGAACCGAGGTTGACGTAAGTCACCACTCCCTTGCCGGTTCCGGCGATCTCGGCGGCGTAGTAGTTGGCGTACCGGCGCAGGTGGGAAGCCAGTTCCGGGATCAGGCGGACCGGCACGTAGACCTCCTGGAACTTGAAGCTGCGGGCCAAAGCGAGCGCGTCGGTGGAGGCGGTGACGGCTTCCAGGAGTTCGGTGAATGTGCGCCGGGTGAGGAAGACGCCGCCGCCGGGGGCGGCCGTGAGGACGGCCTTGCGAACCTCACGGTCGTCGCGTTCCACAGCGCCGGCGAGCGCGGCGGGAACGCTTCCCCGGAAGCGAGCCCAGGCATCGGCCGGGAGCGACGGTACGACGAATGCCACCTCGGCGGCGCCGTCGGAGGACAACGCGACCTTGTGAACGCTGAAAGCGTCTGGCAACTCGTTGGAGAGCACGGCGCCTTTCAGGCTCTCGGGCGGAATGGCGGCTGTAAGATTGGTGGCGTCGGCCTCACGCGCCTCGAAAAGCTTCCCGAAGCGGGCGTTGCGCTCGCGCTGGGTCTTGTTGAGGGCGGGCGAGCGGTCGTAGCAGATGTAGAGGACCTGGGCGGCGAAATCGGCCCAAGCCTTGTTGCCCGCCTCCTTGGAGCGCTGAACGACGTGATCGAGGATGGATTCGGCCATCACGCCGTTTCCGGCGCCGAACTCGGCGACAGTGAAGCGTTCCCCGGCCCCAAGGGTTCCCGTGCGGCGCATGCCCTGCCACATGCGGAACAGGTGCTCGGCGATCATCTGCCCGAAGTACGGGGCCAGGGCGATAGGGTAGGTTTGGTAGTCGATCGAAAAGGCCACCCGCCCGCTGGAGTAGTAGCCGAACTTGGGGTGGAACATGATGAGATCGTGGTATTCCAGGAAGGCCGGAAAGTGCGCGGGAACCGAGGACAGCGCGTCGGGGCTGAGCGCAAGCTCCTCGTGGATCTCCCACGGATTCAATAGCTGCCGGTCCGCGCCGGCCATGGGCGCGGTGCATGCAAACACGGCGGCCAACAAAACGGCCAATGAAGCTGCCAGGGGACTCCCACGCATATCCGTCTATTGTGACAGGTCGGGGCGGCGCAGCGCCGGTGCCTCCGTCCCGCGCCGTTCGTGCAGAATGAGTCTATGCCCGGTATCCGTATGGACAAGTGGCTGTGGGCGGCGCGGTTCTTCAAGACGCGGTCGCAGGCGTCCCATGCGTGCGACCTCGGCCGGATCGAGTTTCAGGGCAAGGCCGTCAAGGCCGCGCGCGACGTGCGGGTTGGCGAGTTCCTGCGCGTCAAAACCGCCGGCGGTGAGTTTGAGATCGAGGTGCTGGCGCTGAGCGAAGTGCGCGGCTCGGCCGCCATCGCCCAGACGCTCTACCGCGAGACCGAGGCGAGTCAGGCGGCGCGGCGGTTGCTGGCCGAGCAACGTAGGCTGATGCCTCCGGCCGAGGCGTTCTGGGAAGAGGGCCGCCCCACCAAGCGCGACCGGCGGCAGATTGAACGCCTGCGCGGGCGGCGGTAACACTCGCGCCTGGCTGCGTTCGAGGGGATGGCTACTTGGGAAGCGGAGGGACGCTGAGTTCACGGCAGATCATCAGCGCGAGCCGGTTGTCGATTTCGGAGTGGCGCGGACCAGGCGCCTGGGACTCCTTGGCTGGATTGCGGTAGATCGAATGCCGCGCACCTTCCTGCACCAGAATGCATCCGTGGCGCCGCAGATGATCGAGCAACTGGTGGCGCTTCACGGCCTGGAAACGCCGGCTTCCACTGACAGAGGCACCAATTCGACGAGGTCCGCATCGGCGGCGGAGGCGTCTGAATTCGGCACAGGGAGGGGCTTGCCCTCCTCCAGCAGCGATTGCGCCAGGTCTTCAATGGCACTGGCGATCATCAGACGCGCGTCGGAAAGGTCGAATCCCTGGCTCACAGCACCAGGGAAATCCAGGGCTTCGGCGACGACCATCTTGTCGCCCGGCCGCGGAAGATAAAAGGCCACGTGGTACCGCAGCATGACTTAAGGATCCATCGGCGCGAGCCCACCTGCCCTACGCCGGCTTCGCTTCCTGCTTCATCTCGCGGACCAGGAGGATCAGCTTGCGGTCGCGCGCGCTGGAACAGTTGGCGTCGCACATTTCCTGGTCTTCCAGGTAGTTGCAGTGGCCGCGGCAATCGTGCGTGCCGAGCAGCCGGACTTTGGGATCGTCTGGCGAGGGCGGCGGCAACAGGTGGCGCAGGCGCGGCGTCAGGATGGAAACCGAACCCCGGCAGCGGTGCTCGAAGACCAACAAGTTGTAATCGGTGTTAGCCTGGAACGCCTGGAGGCCCACCAGCCGCACGCCCGGGTCGCGCACGAAATCCTCCCAGGTAGGCCAGACGAACTTGCAAGCTCCGCAGGTTTGAAAGGGACGCACCCCGCCGTCGGCACCCAAACTTTCAGTATAAAGGCCGCTATTTCGTTGGCTATTAACGTAAAACCAACACGCCAAACGGAATACCGCCCCCCCCCCCCCACCCCCCCCCCAAC
>CAZVIK010000069.1:9658-17698 GCA_964627045.1 uncultured Solibacteraceae bacterium
TGGACGCACCCCGCCGTCTGCACCCATACTTACAGTATAAAGGCAGCGACTTCCGTGGCGAGTGACGGAGATCACTCCAGGCGAAGCGGCTTCCGGCCGCCGCGCACCAGCGCCGCCGCCAGCACGAACCATCCGGCGATGAAGCAGACCCCGCCGAGCGGCGTGACCGCACCAAGCCACGCCGTACCGGTGACCGCCAGAAGGTACAGACTTCCCGAGAAAAACAACACTCCGAGCGATAGCAGCGTACAAACGACCGCCGCCAGATCGCTCCGCAACAGATTGACGTGGGCCAGGGCGGGGACGATCAACAGCCCCAGGGCATGAACGAAATGGTAGAACACAGCCTTTTCATAGATGCCCAACGAATACGCGTCAAGCCTTCCCCGAAGTCCGTGCGTGCCAAAGGCACCCAACATCACCGCGACACACAGCGCGACGGCACCCGCGATACTCCATCTCATCTCAGCCCAACCTCCTTGGAGCTCTCGAGACGGTGCCTACCCCATCCAGAAGCCCTTGCGGTGCGACACACCGAGAACCTTGCGGCAGTGCGGGCAGAAGTAAATGTAGCGCTTGCCGAAGACGCCGGAGAGACGCCGGGACCAGACTTCCTTCAGCGATTGGCCGCAATGAGGGCAGACCGGAGAGACGTCCTCGCGCTCGGTGCACTCAATCATGACAAATACTATAATCCAAGGCCGCCGTTCACCGCGAGCGCGGGGACACCACACCCCCCGCGGCAGGGCGGACTTCCAACGGCGTCAGTATCCTTCGCCCTCGAGGCGCACCTTGCCGGCGAAATGGCGGTAGAGAAACGTGAAGTAGCCGAGCGCCAACAGGAGCGCGGGGAAGAACCAGACCAGCCCGACCGACAGGCCGTGTGCCCCGGCGGCGGCGTTGTGGATGGTCAGGCTATGGGCCGTCTCCGGGCGCGCGGGCAGCACCATAGGATACACGCCGAACACCGCGCTGGTGAGCATCCCGATGATGTAGGCGCAGGAGCCCAGAAACGCGGCCTTGGGATTACGCACCGCCGCGGCCGCGACGAGCCCGCCCAGCGCGAGCGCCGGGAACACGTAGCCCCAAGGCATAGAGGCGAGATTGGAGCCCACGTTGGGCTGCACGCCGAAGGTGAAGAACGTCACCACGGCGGTCATCACGAAGGTCAACACCCATGCGACGCGGGCCACCTTCGCCGCCCGGGTCTGCATCTCGCCCTCGGTCTTCAGGTTCAGCCACAGCGCCCCATGCATCGTCAGAGTCACGAAGGCGAGAACGCCCACCAAAACCGTATACCAGTCGAGAATGCCCAGCTCGCCGCTGATCCCGAAATCGGTCCAGAGCGGCAGGAAAAACTTGCCGGAGGCGTCCAGAGGCACGCCGCGGATCACGTTGCCAAGCGCCGCCCCGAAGAAGACGGCCAGCAGGGCGCCGGAAACCATGAACCCCGCATCCCAGACGGGCTTCCACACGGGGCTGTCGATGTGGTTGCGCAACTCGATCGAAACCCCGCGGAGAATCAGCAGCCAGAGCACCATCATCAGAGGGAGGTAGAAGCCGCTGAAGCTGGCCGAGTAAAGCGCGGGAAACGCGAAATAGAGCGTGCCGCCGCCTGCCAACAGCCAGACTTCGTTTCCGTCCCACACCGGCCCGATGCTGCGCAGCACCAGACGCCGTTCCATCTCATTTCTGGCGACACAGTAGTGGATGATCCCGGCGCCAAGGTCGAATCCGTCCAACACCACGTAGGCGGCGATCATGATCGCGACGAGGCAGAACCAGAGCGTTTCCATGTCTTTCTCCCCCTAGTGTTTGCGGACGGCGAACTCGGGTTCGGCGGGCGGCGCCGGAGGCTCCGGGCCATGATCGATCTCGCGGTGAACCAGGAACAGGAACAGTATGCTGAGCACGGTGTAGATGCCCATGAACCCGAGCAAGGTGAACAGCGTGTTACCCGCCGAAACGTTCATGGAAGCGCCGCCGGAGGTGCGCATCAGCCCGTAGATCACCCAGGGCTGCCGGCCCAATTCCGCCGTCGTCCAACCGGCGGTGTTGGCGATGTAGGGGAACGGGAGCATCGCCAGAATCACCCAGAGCATGGGGCGCGAGGAGAACAGGGTCCCCCGTTTCAGCTTCCAGGCGGCCGCCGCCATCACCGCGATGAAAATGGTCCCCAGCCCCACCATGATGTGATAGCTGAAGTACAACAGCGGGATGTTGTCGGGCCACTGGTCTTCGGGAAAGGCGTCCAATCCTTTCACTTCGGCGCCCCAGCGTTGGTAGGTGAGGAAACTCAGCATCCCGGGGATCACCAGCGGATTGTCTAGCTTGCGTTTCTCGAGGTCGGGCTGGCCGATGATGGCCAGCGGCGCGCCCTCCGCCGTTTCAAAAAGCCCCTCCATGGCGGCCAGCGTCGCCGGCTGGTGCTTGGCGATGTTGCGCCCCTGCCCGTCGCCGGTGGGAATCGGCATCAGCAGGGAAGCCACCAGCCCGGCGACGACGCCGATTCGCAGGAACGTCTTCGCGTAGGGCTCATGTTTGCCCGACAGCATGTAAAACGCCCCAATCCCCGCCATCACAAAGGCCGCGGTCACCACCGAGCCGATCATGTTGTGGAGGTACTGCCAAAAGACCCAGGGGTTCAGAACCAGCGACAAGAAACTCCCGAGCGCCAGGCTCCCGTCGGGTTGAATCACGTAGCCGACCGGGTGTTGCATCCAGGCATTGGTCGCAATGATAAAGTAGCCCGAAAGCCACGAACCCAGAAAAACCATGAAGGCGGCCCACCAGTGGCCCTTCGGCCCCAATTTCTTCTCGCCGAACAGGAAGAGGCCCAGGAACGAAGACTCCAGGAAGAAAGCGAACATGCCTTCCATGGCAAGCGTCTGGCCGATGACCCCGCCGGCGCTCTTGGAGAACGCTGACCAGTTGGTGCCGAATTGGAACTCCATGGGGATGCCGGTGACGACCCCCATGGCGAAGTTGACGGCGAAGATCTTGGCCCAGAACCGCGCCGATCGGTTGTAGACCTCGTTCCCCGTCCTGAGCCCCATGGTCTTCAGGATCACGATGAGAAGCGCCAGTCCCATCGTCAGTTGGGGGAAGAGGTAGTGGTAGGTTACCGTGAAGGCGAAGTGAAAGCGATGCAGTGCAAGGGCGTCCACGAGGCTGATTTTACACGATCGGGTCCGAAAAAAACGTAACGCCGTCTTTGTTCACAATGTAAACTTATTTCTTGCCGGGCGGCCCTCATTTTTGGCCCGGCGATGAGGAGCCATCATGCCGCAGATCACTCGTAGGAATTGCATCCAGGGGTCGCTCGCCGGGCTGGCCGCATCCGGCGGGATCCTGCCCGCGCTAGCCGTGCCGCCCAACCCGGCCGCCCGGGGTTTCAAGCTTTCGGAGTTGTTCGGCAACCCCCAAAGCAATGACGTGGTAATCGCCAAACAGATCGGCGTGAACCACGTCATCACGGGGATGAACTTCGGGCGCGTGCGCAAGGAGCAATACCTGGAATCGGCCCAAAAAACGAAGGAAGCCTGGGCGGCGGCCGGGATGACCATTGCCGGTGTGGAAGGCCATCCGGTTCCGTTTGACAACCTCAAGGCCGGGACGCCGCAGGCCGACGAGGAGATTGAAAACACCAAGTGGGCCATCGAGGCGTTGAGCAAGGTGGGGATCAACCTGATCTGCTACAACTTCATGGCCGGCCTGGGGTGGACCCGGACCAACACCAAGCTGCCGGAGCGCGGCGGCGCGCTGACCAGCGAGTTTGACGCCGCTGCGCCGTCGATGCAGGGGCTGACGAAGTTCGGCGAGATCAGCGAAGAGAAAATGTGGGCCAACATCACCAAGTTCATCAAAGAGGTGATGCCGGTGGCCGAGAAGTTCCAAGTGAAGATGGCGCTGCACCCCGACGATCCGCCGCTGTCCCCGCTCCGGGGGGTCGCGCGGATCTGCACCAGCGCCCGGAATTACCGCCGGATCATGGATATCGTGCCAAGCCCGGTGAACGGCGTCACCTTCTGCCAGGCCAACTTCAAGCTGATGGGCGAGGACATCTACGCGCTGGCCAAGGAGTGGTGCCAGAAGAAGAAGGTCTTTTTCGTGCACTTCCGGGACGTGGAGGGCACCAAGGCCAAGTTCCACGAAACCTTCCACGACAACGGGCCCACCGACATGCCGCGAATGCTGAAAATCTACAGCGACAACGGATTCGACGGCCCCATCCGCCCTGACCATGCGCCGGCCATCGCCAGTGACAACGTCGGAGAGGGCGGCAGTTCCGGATACACCATGGGCGCGAAGGTCTTGGCCTTCGGCTACATGCGTGGGATTATGGAAGCCCTGAAGTTGCCCTACGCCTAGCAGCGTGCCGTGCGCTTACCCGCGCACCCCCAGCTTGCGCAGAAAGGTCATCATCGGGCACCAGTTGGTGAAAGCGGACTGAAACAGGTTCAGCCCGACGAAGGCGGTGAAATAGAACCAGTTGGGGTGGACCCAGTGGCCAAGCGCCACGCTCAGGACCACGAAGAAACCGGCCATCAGCCGGAGATACCTGTCTACCGTCATCTGCATCCGCTCCTCTAAGCGTCGGATGCAGGCCGGTGTGGGATGGTGACAGGCCACCGCCCGGTGGGCGCACCAACCCTCGATGGTAAATTGTAGTTTGCTCCCGTTCCTGCTGGCTGGAGTTTCGCTCGGGGCCGCTGCGGGAATCTCCCCCGGCCCGCTACTGGCGCTGCTGGTCTCCCAGACGTTGCGACACGGGCTGCGCGAAGGCGTGAAGGTCTCATTCGCGCCGGTCCTCTCCGATGCACCGGTCGTTGTCCTGTGTATCGTGCTACTCCGAGGGGTTGCCGGCCCTGGTCCTGCGGCGGCGTGGATCTCGATTGCCGGTGGGTGTTTCGTGGCGTATCTCGGCTACGATTGCCTGCGGGCAACGGCCATGTCGGCCGGGCCGGTGTCCGCCGCCCCTCGGTCTCTAGCCAAGGCGGTCGCTGTCAACTTCGTCAACCCGCACGTTTGGATCTTCTGGGCGACCGTGGGTGCGCCTATGCTGCTCAACGGCTGGCGGCGGTCGGGCGGCTCGGCCTTCGCGTTCCTCGCCGGGTTCTACCTGTGCCTGATCGGGTCGAAGCTGCTGGTGGCGGTCCTGGTGAACCGGTCAAGGACCGTGCTGACCGGGCCAGGATACCGCTGGGTCATTCGAGTCATGGGCGCGCTGTTGGTGGCGGTGGCGGTCTGGATGGTGGCAAACGGTGTGGCCGCCGCGCGGTGACAACGTCCGCCGCCGGCCAGCCGTCCCGTTCTCTTCGGTGATAGAATTCGGTCCGGCGTTGTCACAGAAAGGAATAGTTGATTTCCATGCCGAACAACGACTGGGAGCAAATTGGAAGCGACACGGCTGAGATTTGGAACAACGGAAGGCTCGACTTGATCGACAAGGTCGTTGCACCGGAGTATGTGCGTCACGACCCCGCGTTTCCCGCCGAAGTCCGGGGGCCCGAGGGATACAGGAAGTACGTCGAGGCGATGATGGGGCCGTTCCCGGACGGCACCGTGATCATCGAGGACGTGATCATCAGCCCGGGCGGCGACAAGGCGGTGCTTCGCTACACCTGGCGGGCCACGCACACCGGCGAGTTCATGGGGATTCCGCCAACCGGCAAGAAGATCGCTCTGGAAGCGATCTCCATCCTGCGCGCCGAAAACGGCAAGCTGGTGGAGTGCTGGGACGGGTACGACTCATTGAGCGTCCTGCGGCAGCTCGGAGTTGAGTTGGTCCCCAAAGCGGCCCGCGAATGACGGCCTGACCTCGGGACGCCGGCCGCGGCGCGCCGGGGACGCAGATGCGATCTGAGCTAGACGCCGGCTGCTCCGCCGATGACGATGTTCACAGCGGCGAACTCCTGCGAGGCCGGCGCGCTTCTCATCACGCCGAACTGCCCGATTGCCCAGACCGAACCGTTCACCAACAGAATCTGTGTCAGAAATGGAGCGCCCTCCGTACGAACGAGATTCCAGGTCTTGCCGCCGTCGGCACTGAGCAGGGCGCCGTCGCGTGCGGCGACCCACCCGCGGCCCGCTTCGTCGAAGACCACCGAGGTAAGCCACGCCTGCGTACCGCTTGGGCGCGGCGTCCAGGATTGGCCGCCATCGCCGCTTTCCAGGATCTGGCCGTTGAAGCCGACGGCCCAACCGTGGTTCAAGTCCCGGAAGTAGACCGAACTGAGCGACCAGGATGTCGTCGGCGTCTTGGCGCGCTGCCAGGTCTTCCCGCCGTCGGTCGTGCGAAGGATGGTCCCCACCCAGCCGGCCGCCCAACCATGGAGCGGGTCGGTGAAATAGATCGCGTCCAGGCCGAGCCGGACGCCGCTTGTCTGCGGCTGCCACGTTCTACCGCCATCGCTGGAATGGAGAATGGTCCCCAGAGCGCCCGCAATCCACCCAAAGTTCCCGGCGAAGTGAATCGCGGCCAGGTCGTTGGCGGTTGGCAGCGCGACGGTTCTCCAGGACACGCCGCCGTCTTCGGTCGCCAAAAGCGTGCCGCGATCTCCGGCGACGAAGGCGCGCCGCTCGTCCAGCAGCGCGATGGCATGGAACAGGACGTCCGAGGGCAGTGCCCGGGCCTCCCAACTAGTCCCGGTATCGGAGGAAGTCAGAACCTGCCTGCCCTGGCACAACAGCCAGACGTGTTTGCCGAAAGCCGCACCTTGTTGAACGGAACAGGAAGTCTGGCCGAGCGCGACCGGCGCCGCGCACACAACCAGAAGCGTACAAAGATAGCGAAACATCGTTGACCTCCCAGTCCGGCCCGGTGCTCGGCCGCCCCGCGCGGTAGAGTTAGCGCGCCGAGGCGGGGCGGCCCAGCCGTCCGGGCGTTCATTCAAAGACCACGCGCGACTTGCTTCCGCCGAGAGAAATGGACTGCAACCGCGGGCTGCCACCGGCTTTGCTGACGCTGATCAGCGTTTGATCGAACTTGCGGTCCGCGGCCTCGAGTTTGGCCTGCGTTTCGATGCTGCGGCCGGCTTTGTCGATCAGGACCACCCGGTCGCCGTCCAACCTCACCCTGTATTCACCGGCCGGAAGCGTGGCTTGACCGGCCTGGCAAGCCTCGGTGAGACGGATTCGGTAATCCTTTGCGCCGGCTAGCGCCACACCCAACAGCGTGACCAATGCAATTCGCTTGAGCATTTTGTCCTCCTTCGACGGTGATGTGTCCGCGCTACTCGACCCGGACTTCGATCGCCCGGGTCTTCATCTTTTCCGTCTTGGGGAGATGCACCAACAGCATCCCCTCCTTGAACTCCGCGCGCAGCTTCTCCTCGTCAACGCCGTCGGGGAGCTCGAACGTGCGCAGGAAGGTGCCGTAGGAACGCTCGACACGATGGAACCGCTTTCCCTTTTCTTCCTTTTCTTGCCGGCGTTCCCCCTGTAGGGTCAACAGGCCGTCCTGGAGCGTGACCTTCACGTCTTTCTTTTCCACCTCAGGGATCTCGGCCTTGACCAGGTACTCGTTGTCGGTCTCCGAAATGTCCACGCTGGGAGCCCAGTCGGCCACCGAAACCGCCTCCCGGCTTCCCATCGCCCGGGATGGCGAACTGGAGAGCATCCGGCCGAAACGGCTCGTCAGCTCCTGCATCTCCCGCTCCATTTCCTTGAAGGGGTCCCAACCCCAGCGAATCAAGTTAGCCATGGTTCAATCAGCCTCCTTGTCTGGCGTGGGGGGGTACGGCGGACGGTGGGGATCGGTGCCACAGACTCGACCACCATCGGCGCGTACGGCCCTCACGGTAGCAGTAGAGTTCGGTCCGGCTTGCGGAGGGGCGAGCGAGGGGCCCGGCCCCCGCTTCGAACCATCTCCAGACTACCACGCGTCGCGGGAGAATGTCAATACCCGTGAGTTAGATTTTCTTAGCGTCTTTAGCTAAGATTCCTGAAACCGACCCCGCCGCGCCAACGTCGGTCCACCACGAGAGCTGTGGCTCCCGGGCTAAATGGACCGACCGCCCCTGGGCCGGTCGGAAGGAG
>CAZVIK010000070.1:0-17679 GCA_964627045.1 uncultured Solibacteraceae bacterium
CTTTTTGAGACGTGCTGGAATTGGACCGAATGCATGCGCGGCGTTCCCGCCGGGATTGAAGACAATACGAATCTACAGAAGCGGAGGCGGCGCTGTCAATTGCGGGGAGTCTGTCCGAAATAACGAAGGGCGGCCGCCGCTTCTTCACCGAGGCCCACCGGCATTCGCCAGTCCGTCACATCGCGAACCGCAAAAGCCGCCGCCTGCCTGGCAACTTCTACCCGTATTGCGGTCATTCAGCCGCCGCGCCTGGGATCCCGCAGGACCGGTCACTGGCGCGTTGGGATCATTGCCAGCCGGTGAAGGAAGCTGGTAGCCGCCCCGAACTGTGGACGTGTGCTATGGACTTCCTCCTCGGAGATGGAACGCGGCCCCCACGGCTGGCGGGACCACATCAACTCCCCTGCCTTTCGCCAGGAGAGGGAAACGTCTGTTTCCAGCCCCAATATGCTCCTGGAGCGACCGGAAGTCAATACCCTCGCGGCGCGAGGAATCCCCTACAGCGTTGACAAAAGCTTCCGAACCTCTATACGCTGGAAGTACCCTTCGTGTTGCGCCGGCGTAGCTCAGAGGCTAGAGCGAGGGTCTCATAATCCCTAGGTCGCTGGTTCGAGTCCAGCCGCCGGCACCACCTATCGTTGCCCATCGCCCGCGATGGTTTCGTAGATCCGCTGCAAGTCTTCGGGCGAGTAGTACTCGATTTCCAACCGTCCGCGCTTTTCATTCTTAGGGACGATCCGGACCCGCGTCCCGAGAACCCGCTCCAACTCCTCGATGGCGGCTTTGACGTTGGGGTCATCCGCGAGGTCCTCGGGCGACTTGGGCTCGCGCGATTCGGTCATCCGTTGGATGAGGCGTTCGACTTGCCGCACGGAAAGCCCCTGCGAGCTTGCCTTCTCAGCGACCTGTGTTTGGAGTTCCGGGGTAGGAAGGCCGAGAATCGCCCGGGCGTGGCCCATCGAGAGACGGTGTTCTGAAACCAGTTGCTGCACGTCTGCCGGGAGTCTGAGCAACCGCAGCGTGTTGGTAATGGTGGTTCGATCCTTACCCGTCCGTCTGGCGATCTCTTCGTGGCTCAGCGAGAGTTCCTTTGTGAGCCGCTCGAAGGCACGCGCCACCTCCAGCGGGGTCAGGTCCTCGCGCTGGATGTTTTCGATCAGGGTGACTTCGAGAAGTTGCTCATCGGAAAGCTCCTGAACGACGATTGGGACCGTGTCGAGACCGGCGATCTTCGAAGCCCGCCAACGGCGCTCGCCCGCCACCAATTGGTAGCGGCTTCCGCGCTTGCGAACCACCAAAGGTTG
Source organism: uncultured Solibacteraceae bacterium (assembly GCA_964627045.1). Taxonomy (GTDB): domain Bacteria; phylum Acidobacteriota; class Terriglobia; order Bryobacterales; family Bryobacteraceae; genus CAZVIK01. The sequence goes on from CAZVIK010000070.1 coordinate 1,305, forward strand.
GATTATCCCGTTGGCCGCGATGGACTGGGCCAACTCCTGCAATCTCTCGGCTTGGAAGACCGTGCGCGATTGCAGCGGGTTAGGGTCAATCAGATCCACCGCGTCGCGCAGGACTTCGTCCGTTGGAGGCGGGTCGCTCGCGAAAGTCGGCGCGGCCGGCGCCGGATTGGGACCGAGCAACGCGGAGAGGCCCTTCCCAAGGGCCTTACGCGGATGGTCTGGCGGCTTGTTCATTGGCCAAGATCTCCTTTGCCAGCCTAATGTAGGCCTCCGCGCCGCGGCTGCGCGGGTCGTAGGTCAAGATCGGCTTGCCGAAGCTCGGAGCCTCGGCCAGACGAATGCTTCTTGGAATCAACGTCTTGAACACCTCCGATCCGAAAAACTCGCGAAGATCCGCGGCCACCTGCCGGGCCAGCACGGTCCTGTCATCGTACATGGTTAGGAGAACGCCTTCCGTCCGCAATTGGTGCCCAAAGGTGTCCCTGATCCGGTCAATCGTATCTAGGAGTTGCGAGATGCCCTCCAGGGCGAAGAACTCGCACTGGATGGGGATCAGGACGGAGTCGGCGGCCACCAGCGAATTGACCGTCAAGAGGTCGAGCGCCGGGGGACAATCGATCAGGATGTAACTGTAACGGCCCCGCAGCGGCTCCAATCGGTTCCGCAAGCGAGTCTCGCGTTCTTCCTGGTCCACTAGTTCCAGGTTGGCACCCACCAGGTTCCTGTCGGCTGGGATCAAGTCCAGGCCGTCGAATCCCGTCGGCACCGTCAGGGCCTCGAAATCCGCGCTGCCGAGCAGGGCATCGTATAGGGACCGTCGATCAGGCGCCTTCGGAATCCCCAACCCGGTGGTCGAATTGCCCTGCGGATCTGCGTCAATCAGCAGCACCCGGAGATCGCTGGCGGCCAGGGCGGCGGCCAAGTTAATTGCCGTCGTTGTCTTGCCTACGCCGCCTTTCTGGTTGGCAACCGCAATGACCTTGCCCAAGCGCCGTCCTCCTTGATGCGAATCTGAATCGTAGCATGTTTCACGTGGAACGATGGCCGAAAAGCAACACACGCTCTCGCCCCCAAGGAAGCCGGATCGGATCTTCCCAGGCCATGCCCGGCGTCCGGCGGATTCGAGTCGCGTCCTGCGCCCCGGCCAGCAAGGCGATCGCGGCGGCAAGTCCTGCGGCATGCTTTTGCAGGTCGTCCCACGAGACCGCTCGGGACACCATCCAGTCGAATCGCGTAGAAACCGCCTCTGCGCGGCCTGCAAACACACTCACGTTCCCGAGCCCGCGCGTCACTTCTTTGAGAAACACAGCCTTTCTCCGGTGCGCCTCGACGAGTGTAACCTCACAATCCTCCCGCAGCACGCCAATGGGCACTCCCGGGAACCCGGCCCCGGACCCAACATCCACCAAACGCTGCGGCCCTGCGGGTAGGTTCCACGCGAGGAACAGTGATTCGCAGTAGTGGCGCATCACGGCCCCTTCCACGTCCCGCACGGAACTGAGGTTCAGCACCCGGTTCCACCGTTCGTAGTGCGTGTAATGCTCCTCCAACAACGCCACCTGTCGGTCTTGCAGCGTCCCCACAGACGCGAATTGCTGCTTTAGCAGCAATGCGAAGCCGCCCTCCGGCACTATGCCCGCTCCTTGCCCCGCCGCCGGCGCGCACCAATGCTGAGGTGGACGTCAATTACGGCAATGGCCGCTGGCGTCACCCCCGGAATACGCGCGGCCTGCCCGAGGCTCCTCGGCGCGACCCGCTCGAGCTTCTGAACGACCTCCCGCGACAGACCGGGCACGGTGCCGAACACGAATCCCTCCGGAATCGCACGCCGCTCAGCGTCTCTGAGTCTCTGAACCTGCCGCTCCTGCTGCGCCAGGTAGCCTTCGTACTTCACCTCGGTCGCCACAGTTACCAGAACATCCCGCAGCGGGCGCTCGCCGAGGGCCGCATCCAGTTCTCCGTCCAGGCTTTCAATCTTCGCCTCTGGCCGTTTGAGCCATGTCAACAACGGCTCCCCGGTGGCGGGCGCGCGGCGGGACGCCAGCCACTCCCGTAGCACATTTTTCTGCCGCTGCTTGTTCTCAAACCTCTGCCATCGCTCGTCCGAAACCAACCCCAATCGCTTCCCTATCGGCGTAAGCCGCTCGTCGGCGTTATCAATTCGCAATTGAAGCCGCAGCTCGGCTCGCGACGTGAACATGCGGTATGGCTCGTCAATCCCTTTAGAAACCAAGTCATCGATGAGGATTCCCGTGTATCCATCGGCCCGTGAAAGGATCAGCGGGCCCTTCGCGTCCACCGAAAGCGCCGCATTGGCTCCAGCGACCAACCCCTGGCAAGCCGCCTCTTCGTACCCGGAGGTGCCGTTGATCTGTCCGGCGAGGTAGAGCCCGCCGATTCGCTTCACCCCGAGGTCGTGCCCCAGTTCCCGCGGATCGACCGCGTCGTACTCGATCGCGTATCCAGGGCGGATCATCTCCACCCTCTCCAGGCCGGGGATCGACATGACGGCCGCCATCTGCACGTCCAGCGGCATGCTGGTTGACATGCCGTTCAGGTAGACTTCGTAAGTATCAAACCCCTCTGGTTCCAGGAAGATCTGGTGCCGCGTCTTGTCGGGGAACTTGACCACCTTGTCCTCGATCGAGGGGCAATACCTCGGCCCGATGCCTTCGATCCGCCCCCCGTACAGCGGGGATCGCCCGATGTTTTCCCGCAGAATCCGGTGCGTTTCCGCCGTTGTGTAGCCGATGTGACACCGCACCTGTTTCCGTTCAATCCTGCCGGTCATGAACGAAAAGGGAGTCGGGTCGGGATCCCCTTCCTGCGCCTCGAATTTCGACCAGTCGATCGTTCTCCCATCCAGTCGCGGCGGCGTGCCCGTCTTGAGCCGTACCCAGTTCAGCCCGAGACCTCGCAACTGCACACCGAGCGGCTCCGAAGCCGGCTCCCCGTTTCGCCCGCAGGTGTAAACATTTTCACCAATGTGCGCCAGCCCGTTCAGGAACGTCCCCGGCGCCAGCACTACCGAATGGCACCGCAACCGCCGTCCATCGGTCAACGCCACGCCTTCTACACGCGCCGCCGCCCCGCCTCCCAAAAGGACCTCGGAGACCTCGGCCTGTACCATGCGCAGGTTCGGCTCCCGCTCCAGCCGCGCCCGCATCAATACGCGGTACTCTTTGCGGTCGCACTGTGCGCGAGGCGACCACACCGCCGGGCCACGGCTGGTGTTCAGCAGGCGAAACTGAATCCCCGCGCCGTCGGTGATCTCTCCCATCAGCCCGCCCAGCGCATCGACCTCGCGCACCAGGTGGCCCTTGGCGATGCCTCCCACCGCCGGGTTGCAGGACATCTGCGCGATCAGGTCCAGGTTCATCGTCACCAGGGCCGTACGCCGGCCAAGGCGCGCCGAGGCCGCCGCCGCCTCGCAACCGGCGTGGCCTGCGCCCACGACGACAACGTCGTATTCGGTATCTGGAAGGCATCCGGGCATGGGAAAAGTGAACCCGCGATTAGTTCTATTCTAAGAAAGATCAGGAGGCCACGATTGAAGATCCTCATCGTTGGAAGCGGCGGCCGCGAACACGCCATCGCCTGGCGCCTTGCCCAGTCGCCCTCGGTGACCAAACTCTACGCCACGCCCGGTAACCCCGGCATCGCGCAACTTGCCGAATGCACCGCCGCCGTTTCTTCCACACCGGAAGCCCTCGCTACCCTCGCCGAGTCTCTCGCCGTCGATCTCACCGTCGTCGGACCCGAGGCCCCGCTTGTCTCGGGCATCGTCGATTGTTTCCGCGCGCGAGGACTGCCCATCGTCGGCCCCACCGCCGCCGCCGCCGAGTTGGAGGGCTCCAAGATCTTCGCCAAGCGAGCCATGGACCGTTTCGGCGTCCCCACCGCCGGCTACGTGGAGGCGAACAACTACGAGGAGGCCAAAGCCGCCCTGGACCGCTTCACTTACCCGTTGGTGCTGAAGGCCGACGGCCTGGCCGCAGGCAAAGGCGTCGTTATCGTCAAAGATCGGATGGAAGCCGAGAAGACTCTACAGGACCTGCTCTCCGGAAACCTCGTCGGCCGCGCCGGCTCCCGCCTCGTCATCGAGGAGTTCCTTGCCGGAGAAGAGGTCAGCTTCATCGGATTATCCGACGGCCGCCGCGTCCTTCCCTTAGCCCCTTCTCAGGACCACAAGGCCGTCTTCGATGGCGACCAGGGCCCCAACACCGGAGGCATGGGCGCCTACTGCGACCGCCGCATTCTCACCGACGCCCAGACCGGAGGCGTGATGGAACGCGTCATGCTTCCCGTGGTCGAAGGCATGCGCCGCGAAGGCGTCCCGTTCACCGGCTTCCTCTACGCCGGCCTGATGATGACGGCCGAAGGCGTCAAGGTCCTGGAGTTCAACGTCCGGCTGGGCGACCCCGAGACGCAGGCGCTCATGCTCTCCCTGGAATGCGACCTCGCCCCCATTCTGATGGCCGCCGCCACCGGAGACCTTGGCAGCGTGGCGCCTTCCTGGAACGACGCTCCTTCCGTCTGTGTGGTGATGGCCTCGGAGAACTACCCGGCCACCCCCCGCACTGGTGATGCGATCTCCGGAATCCCCGACGCCGAGGCCCTCGGCGCGGCCGTGTTCCACGCGGGAACCAGGCAGACCGGCCGGGGCCTGGTCACCTCCGGCGGCCGTGTGCTCGGTGTCACCGCCGGCGGTCCGGACCTGGCCACCGCCATTGCCCGCAGCTATGAAGCTGTCTCTAAGATCCGCTTCCGCGGAATGCACTACCGCCGCGACATCGGACGCAAGGGCCTCAAACGGTGGCCGACCCCTTGAAGAACGTGTAGCAAAAGGTGCCGTCTGCGGCTGTCGCGCGGTACAGGTCGCCGATGCCTTTTTCCCAGGCGTGCTCGTCGATCAGGCCGAGCGACAACGCCTCTTCGCGAACGCCTTCCACCATCGCAATAAAGGTCCGTTTGGAGAACCCTTCCACCAATTCCGGCCGGCTTGAGTCTACGTAGACTACTCTCGGACTGACCTGGACGTCTCGAAACCCCGCTTCAATTAGAAGCGGATACAGGCGCCGGCCGATTTGCGTATCCCCGCCGAGTCGTGCCTGGCTCTCGATCTGGCATTGAACCGTGCGTGTGGCTTCCGGCGTCTGGGGATGACAATACCAGGAGCCGTGGTCGCCCTCGATGATCGTAATGGAACCTCGCGGGTGCAGCGTTTGCCGAAGGCAGCCTAGCGCGCGGGCAGGCTCGCGCAGGTGCTCCAGGACGAAGCACACAAAGACATGGTCGAAACTCCCGTGCGCAAAGGGGAGGTGGAAGATGTCGGCCACCCCGAACGCCACGTTCCGGTGCGCCTCTTGGCCGACCCTCCGCCGGGCCAACCCGACCGAACCGGCCGAAATATCCACGGACACGATGTGCGCATTCGGGTTCGAGGCCGCCAAAAGCACCGTCTGCGCTCCCGTTCCACAGCCGCACTCCAGGACCCGGCTGCCGGCCGGATACCGGGTGTCCCCGTGCAGCAGCGAAGCGAGAGTTCCGGCTTGATCGGCAAGCCGCGCCGCTTCGCGTTCTGTGTATCCATGAACATAGTCCGCCGTGCCCATGACCTTCCAGTTTGCCACGGCGCCCTCGGGCCCGCGCCGCAGACCCCGCGCTACAATGAGGACTACGAGTGGGGACGTAGCTCAGATGGATAGAGCGGCCGCCTCCTAAGCGGCAGGTCGGCAGTTCGAATCTGCCCGTCCCTACCAGGCACAATAGGAGTTCCTCCTCCCCCGGCGGATACACGGAATCGACATGGCGGAACGCCCCTTCGTCCATCTGCATTGCCACACCGACTACTCGCTGCTGGACGGCGCCTGCGAGATCGGGCAACTCATGCGCCTGGCCGAAGAACAGAAGATGCCGGCCATTGCCATGACCGATCACGGCAACCTCTTCGGCGCCGTGCAGTTCTACAGGGCGGCCGGCGACCACGGCATCCGTCCCGTCATCGGCTGCGAAGTCTACGTGTCCCAGCAGGGCCGCGGCGTCCGCTCCGACAGCGACCGCTACAACCATCTGGTCCTTTTGTGCCAGAACCAGCAGGGCTACAAGAACCTGATCAAGCTGGTCTCGGCCGGCTATCTGGAGGGTTTCTATTACAAGCCCCGCATCGACCGCGACCTGCTGGCGGCCCACTCGGAAGGACTGATCGGCCTTTCCGCCTGCCTGCGCGGCGACATCAACGAGATGCTGCTCGCCGGCCAGTACGAGGAGGCCCGCCGCCGCGCCCTGCTCTACGGCGACATCTTCGGCAAGGGCAACTTTTTCCTCGAGCTTCAGGACCACGGCCTGGAACAGGACCGCCAGTTACTCCCGCAGATTTACCGCTTGAGCCAGGACACGGCCATCCCCACCGTGGCCACCAACGATTCCCATTACCTTCGCAAGGACGACGCCCGCGCCCACGAAATCCTGCTCTGCATCCAGACGGGCAAGACCGTCAGCGACCCCACGCGGATGAAGCCCTGGGGCCCGGAGTTCTACCTCAAGTCGCGCGCCGAAATGATGACCTGTTTCGGCGAGGTTGAAGACGCGCTGGACCGGACTTGGGAGATCGCCGAGCGCTGCCATTTGAAGCTCGACAAGATCGCCGAGCCCTTCCCGCGCTTCGATGTCCCCGAAGGCCACTCGGCCGACTCGTACTTCGAGTTTGTCGCCCGCCACGGCTTCGAGCGCCGCCGCGCCCGCCTGGAGGCCTTGCGCGCCGCCGGAAGGCTGCGTCACGACCTTGCCGAATACGCCGAACGGCTGGACCGCGAGATCCGCATGATCCAGCAGATGAAGTTTTCGGGCTACTTCCTCATCGTCTGGGACTTCATCTCCTATGCCAAGTCTCTGGGAATCCCGGTGGGCCCCGGCCGCGGCTCGGCCGCCGGCAGCCTGGTCAGCTACGCGATGGGGATCACCGACGTCGATCCCCTGCACTACGGGTTGCTGTTTGAGCGCTTTCTGAACCCCGAGCGCGTCAACCTCCCCGACATCGACATCGACTTTTGCATGAACCGCCGCGGTGAGGTGATTCAGTACGTCACCCAGAAGTACGGACGCGAGCAGGTGGCGCAGATCATCACCTTCAACACGCTGGGCGCGCGCGCGGCCATCAAAGACGTGGGCCGCGTTCTCGACATGAGCTTCGGCGAAGTCGACCGCCTCACCAAGCTGATTCCCGGCATCCTCAACATCACCCTGGAAGAGGCCATGCAAAAGGAGAAGGGCCTGGAGGAAGCCGCCGCCAAGGACGCGCGAGTGGCCGAGGTCCTCGAGATCGCCCGCCGCATCGAGGGGATGTGCCGCAACGCCTCGGTTCATGCCGCCGGCGTGGTCATCGCGCCCGTCCCGCTCCAGGAACTGGTTCCCCTCTATCGCACCAACCGCGAGGAAGTCGTCACCCAGTACGATATGAACGGGCTTGAGAAGCTCTCGCTTCTCAAGATGGACTTTCTCGGTCTCACCACCCTCACCATCGTCCACGACGCGCTTGCCCTGATCGAGAAACACCACGGCATCAAGCTGGTTCTCGAAGACCTGCCCATGGACGACGCCGCCACCTTCGCCGTCTTCTGCAACGGTTACACCAGCGGCGTGTTCCAGTTCGAATCCGACGGTATGCGGGATATCCTGCGCCGCTCCCAGCCGGCGCGCGTCGAGGACCTCATCGCCCTGAACGCCCTGTACCGTCCCGGCCCCATTCAGGGCGGCATGGTCACCGACTTCATCGAGCGCAAGCACGGACGCCGCGAGATCAGCTACGACCTGCCCGAACTGAAGGAGATTCTCGAGGAGACCTACGGCGTCATTGTCTATCAGGAACAGGTGATGCAGATCTCCAACCGCCTGGCGGGCTATTCGCTCGGCGAGGCCGACATCTTGCGCCGTGCCATGGGCAAGAAGAAGGCCGAGGAGATGGCCGCGCAGCGCGCCCGGTTCCTGGCCGGGGCGCAGGCGCGCGGCTTCCCGCAGAAAAAAGCCGCCAAGATCTTCGACCTGATGGAGCAGTTCGCCGGCTACGGCTTCAATAAGTCGCATTCGGCGGCCTACGCCTACCTTGCCTACGTCACCGCGTATCTGAAGGCGCATTATCCGGTCGATTTCATGGCTGCGCTGCTGACCTCGGAAACCGGCAACACCGCCAAAGTAGTCCGCTACATCCGGGAGTGCGAAGAAATGCACATCCGGGTGCTACCGCCCGACATCGGACTCAGCGACTACAGCTTCACGCCGGACCATTCCCTCGCCGCCCCCGGCGGAATCCGCTTCGGCCTGGGAGCGGTGAAGAACCTGGGCCAGTCGGCCGTGGACGCCATCAAGCGCGCTCGCGCCGAGGTGGGGCCCTTTCGCTCGCTCTACCATCTCTGCGAGCACGTGGAACCCGGCGCCTTGAATCGCCGGGCGCTGGAGAGCCTGATTAAAGCCGGCGCCATGGATTCGTTAGGCGGCAACCGGGCTCAGCTTACCGCCGCCATCGACCGGGCTCTGGAGTGCGGCCAGCGCGCCCACCGCGACCGCGCCAGCGGCCAGACGGGCTTGTTCACCTTCGACTCCGAACAGGAGCAGGAGAACGATGAACCGCTGCCCAATGCGGCCGATTGGAGCCTCCGCGACAAACTGGCCGGTGAAAAGGAGGTCCTCGGCTTCTACGTCACCGGACACCCCCTGGACCAGTACCGCGACAAGGTGACCGAACTGGCGACGCACGATTCCTCGACGCTGGAGGGCCTGGAGAAGGGCGCCGAGGTCGCCCTGTGCGGTATCGTCACCGGCATCCAGCGCCGCCGCAACCGCGAAGGCAAGCCCTGGGCCGCTTTCCAGCTCGACGACGTGCAGGGCGCGGTTGACGCCCTGGTGTTCACGACCAACTACGAGCGGCTGTTACCGGAACTGGTGGAAGACCGCGCCGTACTGGTTCGCGGCTCGGCCCTGCCCGAGGATAACGCCCCGCCCAAGATTTCAGTGGTGGACATCGTTCCCCTGGACGTGGCTCGGGTCTCGCTTCCGTCGCTCATCTCGATCCACGTGCGCCTGGGGCAACCCGGCGGCGCCGGGGCGTTGGCCGAGCTTTTCGCCCGCAAGCCCGGCCAAAGCCAGGTTCGCCTTCGCCTGGAGAAGTCCCGCGACTTCTCGGTCATCCTCGACATCGACGTCAAGGTCCGCCCCGACAAGGAGTTCAAGGCCGAAATCGAGCGGCTGTGCGGGCCGGATTCGCTCGAGGTCCTGGCGGGCTGAGCCACCGACTCCTCCGGCCCGGCCCCGGCCGGCCCTCCGCAGCGCCGGCCTCCATCTTTCCAGACGAAGCCAATTGCGTGTAAAGCACTCGCTTTCAGTTATTTATAGGCGGACAACAAGGCCGGCGACGACCCTCGGCCGCCGTTGGCCCCGGAGCTAGAACTCCGCGAAGTGTTCGTCCATCGGGAACTCGTCCTTGCCGCCGCCCTGCGCCGCCATCACGGGAGCAGCTTGCGCCACGGTCGCACCCTTATCCTTCGAGACCACCTTATGCAGCGCCTTCAACCCGTGCGCCAGGGCGGGGGTCTTCCTTGCGGCAACCGTGGCGCCGCCTGGTCTGCCGTCCCGGGGGGCCGGGGCCGGGGCGATTGCGCCGCCTCCCACCAGCGCGGTCAGCCGGGCGACCACTCCCTTCAGGGCGTTGGACTGCGCATTCAGCTCTTCGGCCGCCGAGGCGCTCTCCTCGGCGTTGGCCGCGGATTTCTGGGTCACCTGTTCCATCTGGGAGATGGCCTTGCCGACCTGTTCGATCCCGCGCGCCTGTTCTTCGCTACCCAGGTTCACCTCGTCGACCAGCGTCTTCACCCGGGCCACTTCTTCGGTAATGCTGCGAATCGCCGAGGCTACCTGGTCCACCTTGCGTTTCCCGTCGTTGGACTTGGTGATCGACTCTTCGATCAGAGCCGCGGTGTCTTTGGCCGCCTGGGCCGAGCGCTGCGCGAGGCTGCGCACCTCGTCGGCGACCACGGCGAAGCCCATCCCCGCTTCCCCGGCGCGTGCCGCTTCCACCGCCGCGTTCAAAGCCAGGATGTTGGTCTGGAAGGCGATCTCGTCGATCACCTTAATGATCCGCGCGATCTTGTCGCTCTGCGCGTTGATTTCGGTCATGGCCGTTACAGACTGGTCTAACGCGCGGTTGGCCTCGGTGAACTTCAGTTCGGATTGCGTCATCAACTCGGCCGCCACCCGCGAGTTGTCGCTGTTTTTGTGCGCCATCGAGTTGATCTCCTCGCTCGAAGCGGAAGTCTCTTCGAGCGAGGCCGCCTGCTCGCTGGCCCCCTGCGCCAAGGACTGGCTCGAGCTGGAAACCTGCGTCGCCGCACTGGACACCTGTTCGGCGCCCTCGGCGAGCTCCTGAACGGTCTGCGATAGTACCCGGTTTACGCCCCTCCCGACCAGCATCGACAACAACAACCCCGCCATGATGGCCACCAGCGCCACCACCCACGTCCACCACTTGGCCGATCCGGATGCCGCCGCCGCCTGGTTCGCGTTATCCATGGCGGCCTTGACGTTCCACTCCTCCAACCGGTCGGCCGCGTCGGCCAACGCGTCCAGCGCCGGCGCGGTCTCTGACCGGTACATCGCCGCCACCTCTTCCGGCTTGGCCGACTGGGCCGAGGAGCGCACCCGGGTCCACGACTGCGTCGCCTTGTCCAGGGCCGCTGAAACCGCACTGTAGATTTGCCGGTCATCGTCCCGCGTGACCATCTTTTCGTACGCCTTCATCTGGTCCTGAAGCCGCGCCAACGCGTCGGAAACGGCCGCCTCTTTCTGCGACGCCTCTTTGCCGCCGTTCGAAATCCGGTCCAGCAACTCGGCGTTCATCCGGACCCGCAGGTTGGCCGCCCAGGTGCCGATCAGCCCCGAAGTATGCTGTCCGGGGATCGATTCAACCTGCAAACTGTTGATTCTGTTGCTGAGTATCCCTACCTCAATGAGGGAAGCCGTGGCCAGCACCAGCGTCAACCCGACTAGCGCCGCACTCACGAATGCCAACCGCTGCCCGATCGTCAATTGCCGTCCCATTCGTTGGGTTTCTCCTTGTTCGTATTGCACGGTCGCGTCTGCCGCCGCCGCACGTGTTACATCGGACGAATCTTGAGGAAGGTACATAGTGGGGGAGTGCGCGTCCGCAGCCGGGGTGAGCCGAGCGCCCCGTTCCACCGAGCGGACCTTACGCCACCGGGCCGGCACCGCCGATTTTGCCAAACGAACCCAATTCTCTGTAACACTCCACCGGTCAGCCACTTGAACGCGCCCACAGAGTCCGGCATCCGCCCCGGCGCACCCGGCGGGGTAACCACGCGGCCGGGCGGACGTTCTACTATGTAGGGGATGGACTCCGAACAAGCCCAGCGCATCGCCGCCCTCGAGGCGGAATTGTCCAACATCCGGAAAGCTGCGGCCGCGCAGCCCTGGCAACGGGTGCAACTCGCCCGTCATGCCAAGCGGCCCCACTCCCTGGATTACATTCAACGGCTGATCACGGGATTCCAGGAACTCCACGGTGACCGTGGGTACGCCGACGACGCCGCCATTGTCGCCGGCATGGGGTTCTTCGAGGGCAACCCGGTGGTCGTCGTGGGCCAGCAGAAAGGGCGCGACACCAAGCAGAAGCTCTTCCGGAATTTCGGAATGCCCAAGCCGGAAGGCTACCGTAAGGCTTTGCGCGTGATGCAGATGGCGGCGAAGTTCGGCCGTCCCATCGTGACCCTGCTCGACACGCCGGGCGCCTACCCGGGCATCGACGCCGAAGAGCGCGGCCAGGCCGAAGCTATCGCTGTCAATCTGAAGGAGATGTCCCGGCTGGCAACGCCCATCGTGGTCATTTGTATTGGGGAAGGCGGCAGCGGGGGCGCGCTGGCTCTGGGGGTCGGCGACCGCGTGTACATGCTGGAGAACGCCGTTTACAGCGTGATCTCCCCGGAGAGCTGCGCCGCCATTATTTACCGGGACTCCTCGAAGGGCGAGCTGGCGGCCAACGCGCTGAAATTGACGGCGCCGGATCTGCTCAAATTGAACCTGATCGACGGCATCATCCCGGAGCCGGGCGAAGGTGCGCACACCGACGTGGATGGCGCGGCGGCCGCCCTGGCGGCGACTCTCCGGCAGGCGCTCGCCGAATTGCGGCCCCTGACGGGCGAGCAGTTGATCGAAGAGAGGTACAGGAAGTTCCGCAGGATCGGGAGCTTTTTCGCGGAGGCCGGCTAGATCCGCAGCCTGCCGATAAGTTCCCTATTGGCAAGAAGATGACACGACGGCGCGAACAAAACCGGTGCAGGCCGCGTCTACTTTCCTTGGAGCCAGCCTCGTGAAACTGGGGAAAGTCATACTCGCCGTGTTGATGGTCGCGCTGATGACCGGGGCGGTCATCTACGGAGTGCAGAAGAGCCAGGGCGATCTGGTCACCGTCCAAACGGGAAAGGTCGCCCGCCAGGACCTGACTTCGATCGTCACCGCGTCCGGGGAGGTCAAGCCCCGGAACTATATCAATATCGGCGCCAACGTGATGGGGCGGATCACCGAGATCCTGGTCAAGGAAGGCGACCACGTGCGTAAGGGCCAGATGCTGGCGCGCCTGGAGTCGGTGCAGGCTTCGGCCGACGTTCGGGGGCAGGAAGCGGCGCTGGCTTCGGCCGAGGCCGACGCGGTGGCCGGCGAAGCGGCGGTTCGCGCGGCGGATGAAAACCTGAAGACGGTACAGGCTTCGGTGGACCGCGCCCAGGCCGAGCTGGACCGCGCGAAGCTGGACCATGACCGCTCGGCGCAACTTCTCAGCGAGCGCCTGATCGCGCGCCGAGAGTACGACCAGCGCAAGGCGGCCTTCGACGCCGCCGAGGCCGCGTTGCGGGAAGCGCAATCGCGGATGGCGCAGACACGCGCGCAACGCAACCAGGCCGTGCAGTCGCTGGCCAGCTCGCAGAAGCGCATCGCCCAGGTGCGGGCGATGGTGCAGCGCGTGGCCGATGTGCTGGAGAAGCACACCTCGGTGGCCCCGCTGGACGGTGTGGTGACCAATCTTCCGGTGCGGGTGGGTGAAACGGTGGTGCCGGGCATCCAGAACTCTTCGGCCAGCCTCATCATGACCATCGCCGACATGTCGCTGATCACCGCCGAAGTCAAGGTCGATGAGACCGACATCGTCGCGATGAAACTGGGCCACACGGCCGATATCACGATCGATGCGATCCCGGGACGGACCTTCCAAGGCCACGTGATCGAGATCGGCAACACGGCGATCTTGCGGTCTTCCGGCCTGGCGGCATCCCAGAGCGCCGTGTCGACCCAGGAGGCCAAGGATTTCAAAGTTGTCATCGCGCTGGACGATCCGGCGGCCGAGATCCGCCCGGGGTTGTCCTGCACGGCGAAGATCACGACGGCGACCCGCCGCGCGGCGCTGGCGGTTCCCCTCCAGGCGCTGGCCGTCCGAGAGAAAGGCGCCTTGGAACCGGCGGGCAAGAAGGGCGAGAAGAAAAAGCCGGCCAAACGCGACCCCGTCGCCGAGAGGGTGGCGAAGGAAGAAGTGCAGGGCGTGTTCGTGGTGACGGACGGCAAGGCCGTCTTTCGCAAGGTGGAGACGGGCATCACCGGGTTCACCGACATCGAGGTTCTCGACGGACTGAAAGAAGGCGAGGCGGTAGTGACGGGCAGCTACCGCGTCATCAGGACGTTTCGCAACGAGGCCCGCGTCAAGGTGGAAGACCAGACGGGCACCAAGTCTTCGAGCTGAGTCTTTCGGGCTTACTATCGGGTTAGAGAGAAGATCATGGCAAGATCGGCAGTGGCGCTTACCGAGCGCGGCGAGCAGTTGAGAAAAGACGGTATCGTCATCCAGACCTACGACCTCTGGAAGACCTACCTCATGGGCGACCAGGAGATTCACGCGGTATCCGGCGTGGACGTCACCATCAAACGTGGCGAATACGTCGCCATCATGGGCCCCAGCGGATCGGGCAAGTCGACGCTGATGAACCTGATTGGTTGCCTGGATACGGCGACCGCCGGCCAGTACTTCATCAACGGGCATCTGGTCAGCGACCTCAGCGACGACGACCTGGCGCACATCCGCAACAAGGAGATCGGGTTCGTCTTCCAGACCTTCAACCTGTTGCCGCGCGCCACCGCGCTGCACAACGTGGAACTGCCGCTGATCTACGCCGGGCTTTCCGCGGAAGCGCGGCACGAACGCGCGGTGCAGGCGTTGCGCCTGGTAGACCTGGAAGCCCGCATGTACCACAAGCCGAGCGAGTTGTCCGGAGGCCAGCGCCAGCGCGTGGCCATCGCGCGGGCGCTCGTCAACAACCCGTCGATTCTGCTGGCCGACGAGCCCACCGGCAACCTGGATTCGGCTACCGGCAACGAAATCATGGGCCTGTTCGACCGCCTCTACCAGCAGGGCAACACCATCGTGCTGGTCACACACGAGCACGACATCGCCATGTACGCGCACCGGGTCATCAACGTGCGCGACGGCAAGGTCGAGCGCGACGAGCGGATCAAGTAGCTTCGCGGCTTCTCGCGGTCCCGCCGTCCGCGCGCCGGAATTAGGTCGGCCCGCCGGCGCGTCCTCGAGTCACAGGCGTGCGGGTCCGCCGGCTTGAACGCATGCCTCACGGCGGCCGCCGGAGACGGCGGGGGCAGCCGTTCCCCAGGGTGTCGCCCGTCACCAACAGGCGACGGATCAGTTTCCCGGCCCGCGCGGATTGGTCTGTGGACCACCCTGCCGGGTGCCAGGCTGCGTGGGACCACCGGGTCCGGTGGGCACACCCGGGCCGGCCGGGGAGGCCGCGCCGCCCGGCAGCACGGTGGTGACCTCGGTGCGCGGGTCGTAGAGGAACTCCCACTCGTTGTACTTGCTCCGGTCGTTGTAGACCATGATGCCTTCCATCTCCAGACGGCTGGCGACGCCGGCAATCCCGGGAGGCCCCGCCGGGGCCGGGGCGGCGGCGGCCTGAATCGCAAGCAGCCCCTGCGGGTTCGGCCGGGTGAGCAAGTCCTGAATCATGCGGATTGCGTTGTTGGCTCCGGCCTGCGCCTGGTCGGTGGGCGAGGCCGGCGAACTGGTCCCGGCCAGCACCTGTCCGGGAAAAACCGGAGTCGAGCCATCCGGCGAGACCGTTCCCGCGGGCATGCCCGGCATCGTCTGAGGCTGGACGGGGGTTGCCGCGCCTGCTGCGCCGCCCGGACCCACGCCAATCGGCCCGGTGGGCGCGACTCCAAGGATCGTCGTGGACGTCTCGATCCCGGCGGCGGCCGCCTGCGCTTCGGCCTCGGCCTGCGTGGCGGCGGGCGGAGGCGCGGGAGTCTCATCCGGCGGCGGATCGGACGGCGTCGAGGAGTAGGTGTCCATGGGAAGCGCGTCGGAACTGGGGAGCGTGCCGTCGCTCGGACGCCGTAAGGCCCAAAGAGGCTGCGCCGTCTCGCCTTGGGCCGATGCGGTCGCGGAATCGTCCTTGGTCGATTGCCCCGGAGCCTTGTGCACAAGCGAATCGGTGAACACGCCGTTGGGCAGGCCGTGGATGAGCCGCCATTCGTCTTCGTTGGTCATCGGATCGCGGTAGCGGCGGCGCAGGAAGCGGCGGTTGTCGGTGTTCTCCAGGGCCTCCAGGTCCGGCGGGTAACGGCGGTAGCGGCGGTAGTATACGCGAATGGCGCGTTGGTACTGCTCGCCTCGGTCGATCAGCAGTTGCTCGCGCTGGCGCTGGCCTTCGAAGATGACGCGCGGCATCTCGTTGTACAACGCGATGGCGACGCAAGCGGCCAGCAGGAACACGAACAGCATGGCGAAACCGGCCTCGCTTTGTGCTCGGCGTTTCGGCGGCATCAGCCCACCGGCGGCTCCAAGGGAAGCGTCTGCTCCGCCTTGAAATCCACGTCCTCCATCACCACCGAGTTTACGCCGATGCGCACCACCCGGTAGCGTTTCTTCAGCACTTCGCCTTCGCCGCCCACCAGGATCTGGTCGCCATCCAGGAAAAACGCGCGCCGGATGGCCTGCCGGGCCGCCGTCGTGTGCCCGTAGAACTTGAGCGGGATCTGCGGCGCGGTGGGCTTGGGCGGCGGCTCGGCGGCCTTCGGCGGTGGTGGCGGCAGCGGAACCGTCTGTACCTTGGCGGCGGGGATAACCTTGGGCTGCGGCGGAAGCGGCGGAGCCGCGAACTCAAACAGGCTGCGGCCGCCCCCGCGCACTCCCACTTCCTGCAAACGCGCCAGAAGATCCAGTCGCAAGGTGGCGTCCATCAGACTCAAATCGGCGGCCTGCCCGGGCCGGCGCAACCGCAGCGAGGGCCGGAACTCCTGCGCGGAGGACGCC
>CAZVIK010000071.1:0-17565 GCA_964627045.1 uncultured Solibacteraceae bacterium
GGATTGCGGGAGTCTGCCGTTTCCTGCGGGCTTCGCAGGGCTTCGAGCGGCTGGCGGACCTGACGGCGGTGGACTGGCATCCGCGCGAGCCGCGCTTCGAAGTCGTCTACCATCTACATTCCATTGCGTCCAACCGGCGGTTGAGGCTGAAGTGCGCTCTCAAGGGCGATGCGGCGCGGATCGAAACGGTCACCGGCGTGTGGCGCAGCGCCGATTGGCACGAGCGCGAGGCGTTCGACCTGCTTGGGATCGCGTTCGAAGGGCACCCGAACCTGAAGCGCATCATGCTCCCGGAGGATTGGGAAGGGCATCCGCTCCGCAAGGACTATCCGGTCTACGGCAACAAGTACGGGTACAAGGACGAATGAGGCGATGGGGATGAACGAACCAGGGACTCCGGCCGGCGCATCGCCCGCGGTTCCTCCCGCCCCGGTCGAACACCACTCCACGCGCACCGTCCTGAACATGGGGCCGCAGCATCCCTCCACGCACGGGGTGCTCCGGCTGATGCTCGAACTGGACGGCGAGACCGTTCTCAAGGCCGAACCCGACGTGGGCTATCTGCACACGGGGATCGAGAAGGAGTGCGAGGAGAAGACCTACCAGCAGGTGATCCCGCTGACCGACCGGGTGGACTACCTCGCGAACCTGTCCAATAACCTGTGCTACGCGCTGGCGGTGGAGCGGCTGCTGGGGCTGGAGATTCCGCCGCGGGCGCAATGGACGCGGGTGATGCTGACCGAGTTGACACGCATCGCCAGCCACCTGGTGTGGCTGGGCACGCACGCCATCGACATCGGCGCCATGACCGTGTTCCTCTACTGCTTCCGCGAGCGCGAGGACCTGATGCGGATCTTCGAGATGTTCTCCGGCCAGCGCATGATGACGAGCTACTTCCGGGTGGGCGGGCTGGCGCTGGAGCCGCCGCGCGGGTGGCACAAGGCCGTGGGAGCGTTTCTGGACCGCTTCCCGTCGGCGTTGCAGGAGTACGAAGACCTGCTGACGGCGAATCCGATCTGGAAGATCCGCACCGAGGGAGTGGCGTGGGTGCCGCTCGAAGACCTGCTGAATCTGGGAGTGACCGGGCCGATGATTCGCGCCATGGGCCTGGCCTGGGACATTCGCAAGTCCGAGCCGTACTCGAGCTACGAGAAGTTCGATTTCGAGGTCCCCACGCGGACCGAAGGCGACGTGTACGCGCGCTACCAGGTGCGGCTGGAGGAGATGCGGCAGAGCGCGCGCATCGCGCGGCAGGCGTTGGAGGGGATGCCCCCGGGCGCGTGGACGGCCGATGCGCCTAAGGTGGTGCTGCCGGCGCGCGAGAAGATGAAGACCGAGATGGAGGCGCTGATCCATCATTTCAAGATCGTATACGAGGGCTTCCAGGTGCCGGCGGGCGAGGTCTACCAGGCCATCGAATCGCCGCGCGGCGAACTGGGCTACTACGTGGTGAGCGACGGCTCGGCCAAGCCCTACCGCGTGCACATCCACGGGCCGAGTTTCGGCAACCTGCAATCGACCGGGGCGATGGTGGAGGGGCGGCTGCTGGCCGACGTGATCGCGGCGCTGGGCAGCATGGATTTCGTGCTGGGGGACGTGGACCGGTGACCTTCTCCCCCGCCCTGGAAGCGCGCTTCGAAAAGCTGATCGCCAGCCGTCCGCCCGGCCACCTCCGCTCGGCGCTGATTCCGATGCTGCTGTTCGCGCAGGACGAGGTGGGCGCGGTGACCCCCGAGGTGGTGGAGGAGATCTCCGGCCGGCTGGGCTTGAAGGCGCTGGAAGTCGATGAGGTGGTGACCTACTATTCGATGCTTCGCAAGAAACCGGCGGGCCGTTATCACATCCAGATCTGCACGAACATCAGTTGCATGCTTTTGGGCGGCGCGGAGTTGTTCGAGCACGCCTGCCGCAAGCTGGGAATCAAGAACAAGGAGACCACCGCGGACGGAAAGTTTTCGCTCGAAGAAGTCGAGTGCCTGGGCGCGTGCAGTTGGGCGCCGGCGCTGGCGGTCAACTACGACTACCATCACGCGGTGACGCCGGAGTCGCTGGACCGGCTGATCGACACGCTGCGGGAGTTGCCCTGACGATGCCGCATAATCCGCCGAGCCCGCTGGAAGTGAAGGTGCTGACCCGGAGATTCGGGCTCCCCGATTCGGCGTCGCTGGCGTCCTACGTGGCCCACGACGGCTATGCGGCCTTGCGCAAGGCGCTCGGGATGCAGCCGGGCCAGATCATCGACGAGGTGAAGCTGTCGGGGCTGCGCGGGCGCGGTGGCGCGGGCTTCCCCACCGGCATGAAGTGGAGCTTCGTGCCGGCCTCCTCGCCGAAGCCGAAGTACGTAGTGGCCAACGCCGACGAGGGCGAACCGGGGACCTGCAAAGACCGCCTATTGATGGAGTTCGACCCGCATCAATTGATCGAAGGCATGGCCATCGCGGGGCTGGCCGTGGGAGCGCACGCCGGCTATATCTACGTGCGGGGCGAGTTCCGCTACGTCATCGAGATTCTGGACAAGGCCATCGGCGAGGCGCGCGCCGCCGGCTACCTGGGCCAGAACATCCTCGGCAGCGGTTACGAGTTCGAACTGTACACGCACACGGGCGCGGGCGCCTACGAGTGCGGGGAAGAATCCGCGCTGCTGGAGTCGCTGGAGGGCAAACGCGGGGTGCCGCGCATCCGGCCGCCGTTCCCGGCGGTGTCGGGCGCGTTCCAGTGCCCCACGGTTCTAAACAACGTGGAGACGTTCTCGGCGGTGCCGGCGATTCTGCGCGACGGCGGGGCGGCGTTCGCGGCGCTGGGCACCCCGCGCAACGGCGGCACGCGGCTGTTCTGCCTATCCGGGCACATCAACCGGCCGGGGGTGTACGAACTGCCGATGGGGTTCAACCTGCTTCGGATGATCAACGAAGTGGGCGGCGGGGTGCGCGGGGGAAAAAAGCTGAAGGCGGTGATTCCGGGCGGCTCGTCGTGTCCGGTCCTGCGGGCCGAGGAGTGCGATCTGGCGATGGACTTCGACACGCTGGCGGCGGCCAAGAGCATGCTGGGCTCGGGCGGCGTCATCGTGATGGACGAAGATACCTGCATGGTGAAGGCCGCCATGCGGATCATGAAGTTCTACGCCCACGAAAGCTGCGGCTGGTGCGTGCCGTGCCGCGAAGGGACCACGTGGCTGCGCAAACTGCTGGTGCGGTTCCACGCCGGCGAGGGCAGCCGCAGCGACATCGACCTGATCGGCGACGTAGCGCGGAACACGCTGGGCCGGACCTTCTGCCCGCTGGGCGACGCGGCGGCGATGCCCACAATGGCGTTCGTCCAGAAGTTTCGCGACGAGTTCGAGGCGCACCTGGATGGGCGGCCCTGCCCGCACGAAAAGGCGGGCGAAGGAGCGCGCGTCGCATGAGCGATCGGGTGCGGCTCCAGATCGACGGCAAGACCGTGGAGGTCCCGGCCGGAACGCTGCTCATTAATGCGGCGAAGACGGTGGGCATCGAGATTCCCGCGTTCTGCTACTACGACGGGCTGACGCTCCAGGCCGCCTGCCGCATGTGCCTGGTGGAGGTGGAGAAATCGCCGAAGCTGGTGACGGCGTGCACGGCGGTGGTGGCCGAGGGCATGGTGGTGCGCACCGAATCGCCGCAGGTGGTGCAGGCGCGCAAGTCGATGCTGGAGTTTTTGCTGACGAACCACCCGCTGGACTGCCCGGTATGCGACAAGGGCGGCGAGTGCGAGTTGCAGGACCTCACGTTCCGCTACGGGCTGGGCGAAAGCCGCTTCCTGGAGAACAAGCAGCACGTCCCGGAGGAGAAGTGGTCGCCGGTGGTGTACTACGACGCGCCGCGCTGCATCCTGTGCTACCGCTGCGTGCGGATCTGCAAAGAGGGCATGGGCGTGGGGGCGCTCGGGCTGGTGAACCGGGGCGTCACCAACGCGATCGCCCCGAACCGGGGCGACCATCTCTATTGCGACGAATGCGGTATGTGCATCGACATCTGCCCGGTGGGCGCGCTCACCAGCGACGCGTACCGCTACAAGACGCGGCCCTGGGAGATGAAGCACGTGGCGACC
Organism: uncultured Solibacteraceae bacterium; assembly: GCA_964627045.1. Lineage (GTDB taxonomy): Bacteria > Acidobacteriota > Terriglobia > Bryobacterales > Bryobacteraceae > CAZVIK01. Next base: position 4,069 of record CAZVIK010000071.1, read on the forward strand.
GCCTGCGCCCACTGCGCCGACGGGTGCCGGACCACGCTGGGCGTGTACGACAACCGCATCCGGCGCGGCAACAATCGCGACTCCTCCGGCCCCAACGGCGAGTTCCTCTGCGTCAAGGGCCGGTTTGCGTTCGATTTCGTCGAGCATCCGGAACGGCTGCAAACTCCGCTGGTGAAGGTGAACGGGAAGTTTGAAGAGGTCTCCTGGTCGCGGGCGGTCGCGGCGGTGGCCGAGAGGTTCCGGGCGGTCAAGGCGCGAGGCGGGAAGTTCGGCGTCATCGGCTCAACGCGAACCACGAACGAGGAGAACCTGTATCTCCAGCAGTTCGCCAGGCAGGCGCTCGGGACCAACAACATCGATCATCGCCGTACCGGCGACGTGGTATCGCTGCGGCAGGCGCTGCGGGGCCGGCCGGAAGCGCTGGCGTCGATGGCGGACGTTTACGGGAGCAAGGCCGCGCTGGTGATCGCGAGCGACCTGGCGCAGCAGCACCCGCTGCTGGCGTATCAACTGCGGGCGAACTGGCGGCACCACCAGAGCCGCGTGTACGTGGTGACGCGCGGGCCGGTGCGCGAGGACAGCTACTCGGCCGCCAGCGTGCGGGCCGAAGCGGGACGGGAACTCGCCGCCGCCAAGGGCCTGCGGGAAGCGCTGAAGGCGGAACCGGAACTCTTAGTTCTGTTCGGCGCGACGGTGCGCGGCGCAGCGGTGCGAGAACTGGTGGAGTTCGGCGATTCGCTCGGCATCCCGGTGAAATATGTCTGCCTGGTGGACGACGCCAATTCGCGCGGGGCGCTGGACATGGGGCTCGCGCCGGACCTGTGGCCGGGCTACCACGCGGCGCAGGAACCGGGCTTGAGCCTTCCGGAAATGCTGGAGGCGGCGGACCTGGACGCGCTTTGGGTGGTGGGGGCGAACCCGCTGGAGGGCCGGGAAGCGGCGTCGCCGGGAGCGTTCCTGGTGGTGCAGGACCTCTTCCTGACCGGGACGGCGGCGCGCGCGGATGTGGTTCTGCCGGCGGCTTCGGCCTACGAAAAGAGCGGCACGGTCACCAACGTGTGCGGCGAGGTTCAAGCGTTGAAGCGCGCGGTCACGACCATGGGCGCGAAGCCCGACCTGGAGATCTTCCGGCTGATCGCGCGTGCGATGGGCGCCGCCCTCGCCGAGCCGGACCCGGCCACGGTGTACGCCGCGATGGGTTGGGCCGAAGGGGCCGAGGCGCGTCCCGAGTTGATCGCCGGCGCCGGGGAGACGCTGTTCACCTCGGGGACGCTGGGGCGGTATTCTAAGGCGCTCGCCGGTCTGGAAGAAGCGCCGGGCGGACTGTACCAATGGAATTCATAATCGTCAGCCTGCTGAAGGCCGCCATCTGGGCCGCCATCATCCTGCTGGCGTTGCTCTACCTGCAATGGGTGGAGCGCAAGGTCATCGCCCACGTGCAGTTGCGGCCCGGGCCGTTCCGCGTGGGGCCGCACGGGCTGTTGCAGCCGATTGCCGACGTGGTGAAGCTCCTTACCAAAGAAGACCTCACGCCGCCGCAGGCCAACAAGTTTCTCTATCTGCTGGCTCCATTCCTGGCGGTGGGACTGTCGCTGCTGCCGGTGGCGGTGTTCCCCTTTGGCCCGGAGGTCGAGGTATTCGGAATCCGGACGCGGCTGCAACTGGCGGATTTGAACATCGGGATTCTGTTCCTGCTGGCGGTCTCCTCGCTGGGGGTATACGGGATCGCGCTGGCCGGCTGGTCGTCCAACAGCAAGTACTCGCTGCTTGGCGGGCTGCGCGCCTCGGCGCAGATGGTGAGCTACGAACTGCCGCTGGCGCTGGCCATCGCCGCGCCGCTGCTGCTTTCCAACACGCTGAGCCTGCACGGGCTGGTCGAAAGCCAGGGCGGCTTCGCGTGGGGCTGGCTTCCGCAGTGGAACCTGTTGCGCTGGCCCGCGCCGCAGATCGTGGGCGGGCTGATCTTCCTGATTGCGGCGTTCGCCGAAACCAACCGCGTGCCGTTCGACCTGCCGGAGGCGGAGAACGAACTGGTGGGCGGCTTCCACACCGAGTACAGCAGCCTGAAGTTCGCATCCTTCTTCATGGCGGAATACGCCAACATGATTTCGAGTTGCGCCTTCGCGACGCTGCTGTTTCTCGGCGGCTGGCACCCACTGTGGCCCGCCGCGAAGGGTTCGGACTTCTTCCCCGTCGCCTTATTCATGGCGGCGGGCGCGGCGGCCCTGTTTCACGGATTGCAGCCGGCGCGCGCCCGGGACCGCCGCACGCTTCCGGCCGTGGCGGCGGCCTTCTGGGCGATCGCGGCGGTGTTCCTGATCCCGGCGGTGAAACCCATTCTCGTGCCGATGTTCTGGTTCGGGCTGAAGACCGGGGTACTGCTGTTCGTCTTCATGTGGGTGCGGGCGACGATGCCGCGCTTCCGCTACGACCAGTTGATGGGCTTCACCTGGAAGTTTCTATTTCCGGCCGCGATGGTGAATCTGCTGGCGACCGGTTTGCTGGTGGCCCTATACGGCGGGTAAGACCATGGACCTCGTACTCTTTTTAACCTTCGCCATCGTCGCCGTCGCGTGCGCCGTGAACCTGGTGCTCCAGACGCACCCGATCAATGCGGCCATCTCCCTGATTGGGGTGATGGCGTCCCTCGCGGTACTGTACCTGATGCTGGGGGCGGAGTTCATCGCCGCTGTGCAGATCATCGTTTACGCCGGCGCCATCATGGTGCTGTTCGTATTCGTCATCATGCTGCTCAACGCCGAGGCGGAACACAGGACCGGCCGCTCGCTGGTGGCGCGCTACGTGGGCATCCCGAGCCTGATTCTGTTCCTCGGCCTGCTGGCGTTCCTGGTCCACGCGCTGGTGCCGGGCGGCGACCGCGTCACCTTCGGCGGGTACACGGGCGGCCATCCCGGGAACATCGGGCGATTGCTGTTCACCCGGTACCTGCTGCCGTTCGAGGTGACCTCGATTCTGATCCTGGTGGCCATCATCGGGGCGATCTGGCTGGCGCGAAAGGAGGCCGAATGACGGGCGGCGTCCCGCTGTCGTGGTTCCTGATTCTGAGCGCGGTCTTGTTCGCGCTGGGAGCCGCGGGCTTCCTCATCCGGCGAAACGTCATCACGGTGTTCATGTCGGTTGAGCTGATGCTGAACGCCGTGAACCTGTCCTTTGTGGCGTTCGCCTACCGGTGGCGGCAGGTGGACGGCCACCTGTTCGCTTTTTTTGTGATGGTGGTGGCGGCGGCCGAAGCGGCGGTGGGCCTGGCCATCATCCTGGCGATCTTCCGGAACCGCGGCACGTTGCAGGTGGATGACGTGAGCTCGATGAAGAACTGACCATGCTCAACCTCTGGGTGATTCCAGCGCTCCCGCTATGCGGCTTCCTGCTGAACGGCCTCCTGGGCCGGCGGCTGCACCGGAGCTTCGTCAACTGGATCGCCGTGGGCACGGTGCTCGGCTCGTTCCTGTGGGTGCTGAACTGCCTGCTGACGCTGGGCGCCATCGAGCACCCGCACGTCGAGCGGTACTTCACCTGGTTTCAGAGCGGAGAACTCCGGGTCGGGTTCGATCTGGTCCTGGACCGTCTGACGGCCGTGATGCTGCTGGTGGTGACGGGCGTCGGGCTGCTGATCCATATCTACGCCACCAGCTACATGGCGCACGAGGGCGGCTACTACCGGTTCTTCGCCTACCTGAACCTGTTCATGTTTTTCATGCTGTTGCTGGTGCTGGCGGGCAACTTCCTGGTGATGTTCGTGGGGTGGGAAGGCGTGGGGCTGTGCAGCTACCTGCTGATCGGCTTCTACTTCCTGAAGAAGAGCGCCACGACAGCCGGCAACAAGGCGTTCATCGTCAACCGCATCGGCGATTTCGGGTTCTCGCTGGCGGTGTTTCTGATCTTCCGGACCTTCGGTTCGCTGGATTTCCAGACCGTTCTGGCCGCGGCCGACAAACGGCCGGTGGAAATCTCGGCGGGAATCCTGACGGCGATCGGGCTGTTGCTGCTGGTGGGAGCGACGGGCAAGTCGGCGCAGATTCCGCTGTATGTGTGGCTCCCGGACGCCATGGAAGGTCCGACGCCGGTTTCGGCGTTGATCCACGCGGCCACGATGGTGACGGCCGGCGTTTACATGGTGGCGCGCTGCGCGCCCATCTACGAGCATGCCCCGCATGCGCTGGAGGTGGTGGCGCTGGTGGGGCTGGCGACGGCGTTTTTCTCGGCGACGATCGGGCTGGTGCAGACCGATATCAAAAAGGTCTTCGCGTATTCCACGGTCTCGCAGCTCGGCTACATGTTTTTGGGGTTGGGGTCGGGCGCCTACGCGGCGGGGATCTTTCACCTGGTGACGCACGCGTTTTTCAAGGCGCTGCTGTTTCTGGGCGCGGGCAGCGTGATTCACGCGCTCGCCGGAGAACAGGATCTGCGCAACATGGGCGGCCTGCGAAAGCGGACGCCGCTGACCTTCGCGACGATGATGTGCGCGGCGCTGGCGATCTCCGGCGTGCCCCCGTTTTCGGGATTTCACAGCAAGGACGCGATCCTGCTGGCCGCCCACCACCATGCGCCGTGGATGTACTGGGTGGGCGTGTTGACCGCGGCGATGACGGCGTTCTACGTGTTCCGCGCGGTCTTCCTGGCCTTCTTCGGGGACTACCGGGGACAGGCCCATCCGCACGAATCGCCGCCGGCGATGTCGATTCCGCTGGTGGTTCTGGCGCTGCTGTCCCTGGCGGGCGGCTACTTCGCCGTTCCCGAGTGGCTGGAGCCGTTGTTCCCCCGCGCCGAGGCGGGGCACGATGCGGCGCTGGTCTACACTTCCGTGGCGGCGGGATTGGCGGGGATCGCGCTGGCGTGGCTGTTCTACGTGGCGCGCCCGGGCCTGGGCGGCGCGCTCGCGGGGAGACTCGGTGCGCTCTACCGGCTGGTCCTGAACAAGTATTACGTGGATGAGGTTTACGACGCCGCCGTCGTCCGGCCGATAGTCCTCGGGTCCGATTCGCTGCTGTGGCGAGGCGCCGACGCGGGGCTGATCGATGGGGCGGTGAACGGCCTGGGCGCCCGCTGCGTTCGCGCCGGCGGCGTTCTGCGGCGATTTCAGTCCGGGAACATCCGCAGCTACGCCGGTTGGGTGGTTTGGGGATCGCTGATCGTGGTGGCGGCATTCGTCGTCTTCGGAGGCGGCCGATGACGCTTCTCAACGTATGCGTAGCCCTTCCGCTGGCGGCGTTTGCGGCGTTGCTGCTGGTTCCGCGCGGCCGGCCGGAATGGAGCCGCGGGCTGGCGCTGGCCGCTTCCCTGATCATCTTTGTCGCGTCGCTCGGTCTGGCGCTGCGCTTCGACCGCGCCGCCGAGGGCTTCCAGTTCGTGACCGACGTGCCGTGGATTTCCGCGCCGGCCATCCGCTACCACGTCGGCGTGGACGGGTTGAGCCTCTGGCTGGTGCTGCTGGGGACGCTGCTGACCCCCATCGCGGTCCTGATCAGTTGGCGATCCGTGGCGACGAGGGTGAAGGAGTTCTACGCGCTCCTCCTGCTGCTGGAGTTCGGTCTGATTGGCGTCTTCGTCGCGCTGGATCTCTTCTTGTTTTACGTCTTCTGGGAGGTCTCGCTGGTCCCGATGTACTTCCTGATCGGGGTCTGGGGCCATGAACGCCGGATCTATGCGGCGGTGAAGTTCTTCCTGTATACGATGGCCGGATCGGTGCTGATGCTGGCGGCGATGATCTATCTTTACAACGCCACCGGCACGTTCGATTACCAGCGGTTGCTCGGCGACATCGTCGCGGGCCGCCTGGCGCTGAGCGCCACCGAGGAGACGCTGTTGTTCCTGGCGTTTTTCGTGGCCTTTGCCATCAAGGTCCCGCTGTTTCCGCTGCACACCTGGCTTCCGGACGCGCACGTGGAGGCGCCCACGGCGGGCTCGGTGATGCTTGCCTCGGTCATGCTGAAAATGGGGTGCTACGGGCTGGTGCGCTTCTGCCTGCCGATGTTCCCCACGGCGGCCGCCGATAACCGGACGTGGATCATCCCGCTGGCGATCATCGGCATCCTCTACGGCGCGCTGGTGGCGCTGGTGCAGCCCAACATGAAAAAATTGGTGGCCTACTCGTCGGTGAGCCACCTGGGATTCGTGGTTCTTGGCGTGTTCTCGTTCACCCAAATCGGGATGGATGGGGCGGTGTACCAGATGCTGAACCACGGGATCTCGACCGGCGCGCTGTTCGTGCTGGTTGGCTACATGTACGAGCGGCGGCACTCGCTGGAGATCGCCGACTTTGGCGGAGCCGCCACGCCCGCGCCGAACCTGGCGGTGGCGTTTCTGATTACCAGCCTGGCGAGCCTGGGGCTGCCGGCGCTGAACAACTTCGTCGGCGAGTTCCTGGTGCTTCAGGGGGCGGCGCAAGCGAAGTTCGCCTGGGCCGTCTATGCCGCTATCGGGGTGATCCTTTCGGCGTGCTATCTGCTCTGGCTCTACCAGCGGGTGTTCCAGGGCGAGGCGCCGGAGCGGGTCCGCGCCTGCATGACCGACCTCGCGCCGCGCGAGTGGGCGGCGATTGTTCCGCTGCTGGCGCTGATGGTGTGGATGGGGGTGGCCGCGCAGACGTTCCTGCCCCCGATCAGCGCCGCCAACCGGCCGGTGGTGTCGCGCGTGGAGCAGGGAGCGATCGTGCAGGTCCGCAATGTGGTTCCGCCGCTGCCGCAGGAGGTCCCCGATGCCCGATAACCTGATCCCGACGTCGGGCGAGTTGTTCCGCATCCTGCCGGAGACGATTCTGACGGTGGCGGCGACGTTGCTGATGGTGCTCTCGGCCATGGTCAAGGACCGGCGGCAAAACTACCTTGGCTACGTTTCGGCCTACGCGCTGGTGGCCGCGCTGGCCGCCGCGGCCGCCAACGCGGCAAGTCCCGGGCCGGCCTTCCACGGCATGCTGCTGGTGGACGGCTACGCGACCTTCTTCCGGGTGCTGGCGATCGCCGTGGGGCTGCTGGCGGCGCTGGGGAGCTTCCGGTACCTGCGCCGCGAAGAGGCCGATTCGGGCGAATACTACGCGCTGATCCTGTTCAGCGTCGCCGGGCAGTGCCTGATGGCCGCCGCCAACGACCTGATCATTATCTTCATCGGGCTGGAGATCAGCTCGATCGCCAGCTACATTCTGGCCGGATACCTGCGCCGTTCGGCGCTCTCGAACGAGGCGGCGCTGAAGTACTTCCTGCTCGGTTCATTCGCCACGGCGTTTCTGCTTTTCGGCATCGCGTGGGTTTACGGGATCACGGGCTCGACGGACCTGTTCGAAGTCCGCGGGGCGCTGGCCGGGCCGGGGCCGCTCGGCTCTACGGTTCTGTTCTCGGTGTCAGCGGCGTTGATCTTCATCGGGTTGGCCTTCAAGGTATCAGCCTGGCCGTTCCAGTCCTGGGCGCCGGACGTGTACCAGGGCTCCCCGGCTCCCATCGCCGGGTTTCTTTCGGCAGGGCCCAAGGCGGCGGCTTTCGCGGTCCTGCTTCGGGTGTTTGTGACCGCCTTCGGGCCGATGCTGCCGGGCTGGGAGCCGCTGATGTGGCTGGCGGCGCTGATCACGATGGTGATCGGCAATTTCGGCGCGCTGACCCAGACCAACGTGAAGCGGATGCTGGCCTACAGTTCCATCGCGCATGCGGGCTACGTGCTGGTGGCGGTCACCTCGCACTCCGAAGTGGGGACGGCGGCGGCGATGTTCTACCTGGCGGCCTACGCCTTGATGAACCTGGGGGCGTTCTCGGTGGTGGCGCACGTCTGCGGAAAGGGCGAGCGGCACGTGGAAATCCGCGACCTGGCCGGGCTCGGCGAACGGCAGCCGGTGACCGCGGCGCTGCTGACGGTGTTCCTGCTCTCGCTGATCGGGGTTCCGCTGACGGCCGGGTTCTTCGGGAAGTTCTACATCTTCCGCGCCGCGCTGCAATCCCAACTGGTGTGGCTGACGGTACTCGGCCTGCTCAATTCGGCTGTCGCCGCGTATTACTACCTGCGGCTCCTGGTGGTGATGTACATGCAGGAACCGCCGGAGACGGCCACGGACCTGACGCCGCTGGGCGGATCGCTCGGCGCGGCGATCTGGATCTGCGCGCTTGGGACGCTCGTGCTGGGGATCTACCCGTCGCCCGTGCTGGACTTCGCGGCGCGATCCACGCTGCTAGTCCGCTGACCCTAGAAGTGCTCGCGTAATTCGGCGAAGCTCTGGATCGTCAGGAGCCTTCCATCCACCGGGCGGATTTCCTCGCGTTCCAGGGTCCAGGTGTGGGCGTAGGGAATGAACACGGCGCGCAGGCCCGCTTCGAGCGACGGGTTGATGTCGGACTTAGGCGAGTTCCCGATCATCCACGTGTGCTCGGGATCGAAACGCATCCCGGCCACCAGTTTGCGGTAGGCGGCGGCGTCCTTCTCCTTAACGATGGCCGTGTGATGGAAGTAGGGCGCGACTCCGGAGCGGTCGATCTTGAGCTTCTGCTCCTCGGGGTGGCCCTTGGTGAAAAGCACGAGGGTGTGGCGTTCGCGCAGATAGGCCAGGGTTTCCTCGACGCCGTCCATCATCCGGATGGGGTGAAGGTGCAGGCACTCGCCGAAGGACATGACCTTTTCGAGATCGCCCGGCTGGACCTCCCGTTCGACCAGGTGCAGGTAGCATTCCTTCAAGTTGCGGGCGAAGTTGGCCGAGCCGTAGCCGTGGAGCTGGTTGTTGACGATTTCGATTTCGTCGAGGACGGCGCGGATCTGAGCCGGGGTGAGAGACGAATGGTCTAGAAACCCGACGAACTCGTCGAAGGCGTTCTCGAAGTAAATGTTGTTTTCCCAGAGGGTGTCGTCGGCGTCGATCAACAGGTTGCACCGCCCGCCGCGGGTCTCTTCCGCCGTGCGCATGCTACCATTATGGCGTTTGCGGCGCGACGATGATTCTGAAGCTGAAGCGCACTCCCGGCATTTTCCTGGTTGGATTCACGGGCTGCGGCAAGAGTGTGGTCGGGGCGCGGCTGGCGGGGAAACTGGGGTGGGCCTTCTGCGACGTGGACACGGTGATTGAGGCCACCGAGGCGAAGAGCGTCGCCGAGATTTTCGACTCCCGCGGGGAGGACGAGTACCGGCGCCTGGAGGCCGAAACGATCGCGCAATGCGTGCACCGGGTGCAATCGGGCTCGCCGCTGGTGATCTCGCTGGGCGGCGGCGCGTTCGTGAGGCCCGGCAACGTCGAACTGGTGCGGAACAACGGCGTCAGCATCTGGCTGGATTGCCCGCTGCCGGCGATCCGGCGGCGGCTGGCGGGAACCGGCGACTGGCCGCTGGCGCGCGACCCCCATCGCTTCGAGTTGCTTTACTACGCGCGGCGCGAGAGCTTCGCGACGGCGGATTTCCGCGTCGAGATCACCAGCGACGATCCCGAAGACGCGGTCCGCGCCGTGATGGGACTGCCGCTGTTCTGAGACACTGGGGGCATGCGGGAAAGCCGGCTGCGCCAACAGGCGCTACAGATCTTCCGAGCGGCGCTTCGGGCGTCGGACCCGGCCGGCGCGGTCCGGCGGCACCTTCGGGTCAGCGGCAAAACGTTGATTGCCGGAACCAGGCGCTATCGCCTGGATTCCTTCGACCGGATTCTGGTCCTGGGTGCGGGCAAGGCGGGCGCGGCCATGGCGAAGGCCGTCGAGGGGGTGCTGGGGCGTGCCATCCACTCGGGCTATGTGAACGTGAAGTACGGCCACCTGGCCCGGCTGCGGCGGGTCGAGTTGAACGAGTGCGGCCACCCGGTGCCGGACGACGCCGGCGTTCGGGGTGCGCGACGCATCGCGGAGATGGCCGGCGAGGCGGGGGCCAGGGACCTTGTGATCTGCCTGTTTTCGGGCGGCGCATCGGCGCTGATGCCGGCCCCGGCGCCTCCCATCCAACTGGCCGAGAAGCAGGAAACGACGCGGCTGTTGCTCGCCTCCGGCGCCAACATCCACGAGATCAACGCCGTCCGCAAGCACATCTCGGCGCTCAAGGGCGGACAATTGGCGCGCCTGGCGCATCCGGCGACGGTGATCTCACTGCTGCTGTCCGACGTGATCGGCGACGACCTGGACGTAATCGGCTCCGGGCCGACGGCCCCGGACGCCTCCGACTTCCGGCGGGCGCACGCGGTGCTGGAGAAGTACGCGCTGCTCGACAGGATTCCGGCCGAGGTGCGGCGCCGGATCGAGCGCGGCGTGGCGGGCGAGGTGACCGACACGCCCAAGGCGGACGACCCGGTTTTTGGGCGGGTGCAGAACCAACTGGTCGGCAGCAACGCCCTGGCGGTGGAGGCCGCGGCGGCCGAGGCGCGGCGGCTCGGCTTCTACCCGCTGGTGTTATCGACAACGATCGAAGGCGAAACGCGGGACGTCGCGCGGATGCACGCGGCGATCGCACAGGAGGTTCTCCGGACCGGGCGTCCGCACCGCGCGCCGCTCTGCCTGATCTCCGGCGGGGAGACGACGGTGACGCTGAAGGGCGACGGGTTGGGGGGCCGGAACCAGGAGTTCGTGCTGGCGGCGGCGATGGACCTGGCGGGGCTTCCGGGCGTGGCCGTACTGAGCGGAGGAACCGACGGCACCGACGGCCCCACCGACGCCGCCGGCGCCGCCGCCGACGGCTACAGCGTGGAGCGCGCAACGCACGCGGGGATAGACCCGGCGCGGTTCCTGTCGGCCAACGACTCCTATCACTTCTTCGAAAAACTCGGGGACCTTCTCAAGACAGGGCCGACCAACACCAATGTGATGGACGTACGGCTGTTGCTGATCGGCGCGGTGGCGCGAAACCGGCGCGCTACCGCTTCCGCAAGGTGACGCCGCCGCGATCGGTGTTGAGCCGGATCTCCGGGCCGCGGCCGGTGCCGCCTTTCAGCGTCGCACCCAGGCCTTCGGAGTTCGCAACGACCGGCGGACCGAAGTCGTTCTCCGCCTGCCCCCGCCGCGTGGCGGCCGTGAGGTTGAAGTTGGCCCCGTCCGGAAGCGCCACCTCAAGATCGCCGCTGCCGGTCCTCACGTCGATCGGGCCGGCTTGGGAGGGCTCGGGAATCAGCCGCACATCGCCGCGTTCCAAGGAGATATCCACCGGCCCCTTAACCTCCTCGAGGTGAATGTCCCGAGTGCGCGTCACCATGTGGAAGGGCCCCACCAGGTTTTTCCCGGTCAATTCGCGGAGCGTCATGCTGAACTGGCCCGGCACCTGCGCCACGCGCAGCTCGGTAACGCCGCTCTGAAAGGTAAGCGGCTTAGCCAGGTTGCGGAATAGGAAGTCGCCCGAGTAGGAGCCGTTGATGGTGACCTGCCCGCCGATGTTCTCGATCTCGACATCCTCTCCCCGTCCGAGGACGTCCACATTGCCCTTCACGTTGAGGGCGCGAACCAGCGAACTGCGGCGGAGATCCACGCGCGCGTTCCCGCCCAGGTCCTGCATGCGGACGGCGGCGTTATTGCTGGTGACGTCCACGTTTCCGTTCAGGCCGAGGATGTCGAAGTCGCCCTGCCGGCCCGTGGCCTGGATGTGGATGCCCCTGGGCACGGCGATTTCCAGGTCCGTGGAGATCCGCAGGTCCATCTGGGAGCCGGTCTCCTGGCCGGCGCGAACCACCAACTGGTCGCCTTCGGTGGCGACCTTCACCTCGGAGCGGCGGTCGGCTTCGTCGGCGGCCGACTGGCTATAGGCGCGAATACTCTTGCGCCCGGCCACGCGGATGCCCTCGGCGTCGGAGCCGACGATCCGGGTGCTGCCGCGGGGGTTGTCCACCACGACCCGCACGACCTTGGCCGCGCTCTGAATCTCGGAGATCGGATAGTCGTAGACCTCGCCGAAGACTTCGATGCTGCGCTCTCCGATGAAGACCCTCGGCAGGTCCGAGGCACGCTGGTGGAAGAAGAACAATGTCGCGCCCGCCATGCAGATCAGGATCACCAACGTCCACTCCCCGCCTCCCATCCCGCGTGGTGGAGTGTCCGTCGAAGAGAAGTGCCAGTAGACCACCTCGACCAATCGCAGGAATCCCCAAGCGATCAGCAGAAACGGCCAGTAGGCGGCGACCGCCCGGAATGAGATCCACTCGGGGCGAAGGTTGAGAACGAGCAGCAGCGCGCCGAAGAAGATCAGCAGTAATGGACCTACGATGGAACGCCGTCTCATGATTGCCCCCCCTCGGGCCGGTAGGGCTCCGCGGACTGGCCGGGCGCGCCTACCCGCTCCAGCAGCTTCAACAGACCCAGGAGAATCAGCAACAGGGGCCAGGTTTCATGGATGCCGTACTCGGTGGACTGGCTCAGGGCGAACAGTCCGCCAATGGCCATGACCAGCAGCGGCCCCCGGACGACCGACGCCAGCGGACGCCTAGCGTTGTTCATAGGGGACCTCCTGCGCGGCCTCCCCACGAGGCGCGCGGTCCCGCCAGCGCGCCACCAGAATCCACACTCCGGCCGCGATCAGCGCCACCGGCCAGTAGCGGAATATCACGCGGGCCCAATCGGGCTGGAGGTTCATGATGAGAAACAGCGAGCCTAGAGCGATCAGCGCCACGGCGGTCATCGTGGAACCGGCGGTGGGGGACTTCACCGGGACGAGACTGGAGAACTCGTCGACTGGTTCCCCGCGAAGCCGCTTGCTGGCGGTGTGGTAAGCCTCAAACGCCATGTAGAAGAACCACAGGGCGATCAGCATCCCGAACAGCGGCTCCAAACCGCCGACCGAGCCGGACTCCGTGATGCTAATCAGCGTTCCGAAAACGACGACGTGGACAACGCCCTTGGCATACTGCCCGTTGTAAATGGCGCCCACGCCCGGGATCAGGCCCAGGACGAACGCAAGACCGGGCGAGACGGAAGCCCTCGCCACAGGGGGCGCGGAGACGGGAGGCGCCGGCGCCGGCTGATCGGCAGGCGCGTGCTCCTCGCAATATACCGTCCCGCGGCTGGTCCGCTGGCAGGCGCCGCAGAGGGGACGCCCGCAACTCCGGCAAAACGCCGTCGCTTCTTGTTCCGCGTGCAGGTAGCAATTCATGGCCGTCTTCCTCCGTTCATCGTTTCCCGGTATCCGGCGCCGCCGGTTCGGAAGGCGCCAGAGCGCCCTCCCCGGCCGCCGGCGGTGCATCGGAGCTTTCTTCCTGGGCCCGCAGGTCCGCCAAACGAGAGCGGATCTCGTAGACGAACCGCAGGCTATCGTAAAACTTCACCACCCGCGTCCAGCTCCGGTGGGCGCGGTCGTCGACACTTCTCCAGATCCTGACGGGGTCCAGGTCGTTGAGGCTCAACTGCCGCACGTCGATCCGGGCCGTGCGCGCCAGCATGGCGAGCGAGAGGATGGTCATGGCCATCCCCATGGCGAAGCGAGGCTGTAGAACCGGCCCCAACCACGCCCCCAAAACGCCGAGCGGCCCGCGACGCCTGGCCCCGGACTTCTCCCGCTCGCCGGCGAGGTCGAAGATGATGCGCGTGACCAATTCCGGCGGCGGCTCCACTTCCGCCG